>NZ_CAJNKE010000269.1 GCF_905232215.1 Burkholderia sp. LMG 13014 | reverse complement strand
ACGACGTCGACGCGGTCCGCCCGCTCGTGAAGCCGCTGTGCCGCGACAGCTTCATCTGCGGAGAGGTGCCGTCGGCGCTGACGATGAAGCTCGCCGTCAACCTGTTCCTGATCACGATGGTCACCGGCCTGACCGAAGCCACGCATTTCGCACAACGCCACGGCATCGATCTCGCCCGCTTCGCCGATGTGCTGAACGCCGGCCCGATGGCGAGCGACGTGTCGCGCGTGAAGATCGGCAAGCTCGTCGCGGCGGATTTCTCCGTGCAGGCCGCGATCACCGACGTGCTGAAGAATGCGCGCCTCGTCGCCGAATCGGCGCGCAGCATCGGCATCGCGTCGCCGCTGCTCGATATCTGCCACGCGCTTTACGGCGAGACCGAACAGGCCGGGCACGGGTCCGCCGACATGGTCGCCGTGATCCGCGCGATCGAGCAGCGTACCGAGGACGGGCGATGACTCGCCGCCTGGAACGGCTCACCTCCACCCGCTTCGACGCTTAGCACCCTCATGTCCGATTCCTCGCCCGCGCCGACCGTGCGCCCCGTTCCCGCCGTGATCGGCGTCGTCCTCCGCGAGCACGACGTGCTGATGGTTCGCCGCGCCAATCCACCCGATGCCGGCTGCTGGGGGTTTCCCGGCGGCAAGATCGAAGCCGGTGAAACCGTCACGCGCGCCGCCGTGCGCGAGATCGCCGAAGAAACCGCGATCGACGTCGAAGCGCTGGACGTGTTCACCGCGCTGGATGCATTCGATCACGATGCCAATGGCGGCCTGCGCCAGCATTACGTGCTGGTCGCCGTGCTGTGCCAATGGCTGCGCGGCATGCCCGTTGCGGGTGACGATGCACTCGAAGCGCGCTGGTTCGATCTCGCCGAACTCGATCGTGACGATCTGCCGATGAGTGCGGGCGTGCGGGACGTGGCGCGACGGGCGGTGGAACGGGCAGCAGCCTTGGCCGAAACGCCTCGCGCCCGAACCTGACATAATGCTTACTTCCCGCGCCACCGTGCAGGCGGCCCGATCGGGACCATGACGGCGCCGGCCACCTGCCGGCATCGCGACCAAAACAACAAATCGAATCATGATCAGAATCCGCCAATCCACCCCGGCCGACGGCGCGCGCGTGCTCGATATCTGGCGCAGCGCAGTCGATGCCACGCATCATTTCCTGAGCGACGACGACCGTCGCTCGATCGAGTCGGAAGTCGTGGCGTTTCTGCCCGATGCACCACTCGATCTGGCCGTCGACGAAACCGATCGGCCAATCGGTTTCATGCTGCTCGACGGCAGTCACATGGAAGCGCTGTTCATCGATCCCGCTCATCACGGCGCGGGGATCGGACGCCTGCTTGTTGAGGAGGCGCTCAGGCGCCATCCCGGCCTGTCGACCGACGTCAACGAGCAGAACGAACAGGCGGCGGGATTCTATGAGCGGCTGGGATTCGAGCGCACCGGGCGATCGGCGCTCGATGGACAAGGTCGGGCTTATCCGTTGATTCACCTGCGCTATCGCAGGGGCGATCAAGCCTGAGCGGTATCGCGAAAGCGCATGCCTTCTGCTTGCGCTTCGTCTCGTGTGCTTTCGTCGACGGCCATCCCGAGCATCCGGTTGCCTTCGATTCCGCGATACCCATGACGTCCCTACATCACGGGCATCGCACCGTTACGCGCGTCCCCGCGCAAGCCTGCTCCCGACGGCCGCAAACGCGCGCTGCATGAAGCCGTTGAACCGCTCGGCGTCGCGCCGCAGCCCGGCTTGCTGGCCGCCGATCAGGCAGAGATGCGCGAGTTGCCCCACGATCTCGGCTTCGCCCGGCATACGGGCCCAGCGGCGGGACGTCTCGACCGCGAATGCCAGGCGCGTCGCATCGACGCGCTGCTGGAATTCCGCCACCAGCGGATCGTGCAGCGCCCACGCGCGAATCGCGATTTCACGGCCGGGCCGCTTCTCCGCGGCAATGTGCAGGTAGCGCGTCAACGTGTCGCCGGCACCGCGGCCGCCCGCCGCATACGCGAGCATGCGTGCGGTGTAGTCGTCCTCCCACACGGTCAGCAAGGTCCTGACGAAGTCCTCGCGATTGCGGAAGTGGTGATAGAACGATCCGCGGGTCACGTTCAGCCGTCGCGCGAGGTTCTCGGCGGAAATGCCCGCATACCCTTCCCCGTCGAGGGCCTCAAAGCCCGCTGCAATCCAGTCGTTTCGCGTCAGTGTGCTCATCGTCATCGCCATACAGGCTGTGTATGGTGCGGTAGGGACAGATAGGCTGCGAACTCTATCACGGCCGCCGCCGCATCCGGCAGCGCGCCACCACGCATGGAGTCCACCTTGAAAGACATCGCTCTCGTTGCATTCGACCGGTTCACCGACGTCGACCTGTTCCTGATGTGGGACATACTCGGCCGCAACAGCCGCGACTGGCGCGTCCGGATCCTGGGTGCGCAGCCGGTGCTGCATTCCGCACACGGTCTGGCCATCCCGACGCACGGCCCGCTTGCCGACGCCAATCACGCCGATGCGGTCCTCTTTTCGAGCGGCAAGGAAGGCGTACCGGCCGCACTGGCCCATCCCGATTTCCTGCCGTCGTTCGATCTCGATCCCGAGCGCCAGCGGGTCGGGTCGATCTGCGGCGGGGCTTTCATTCTCGAGCGGCTCGGGCTGCTGCCGGAGCGCCGCGCCACGACGCATCCCGACGCGCGGAAGGGTTTGCAGGCACTCGGGCTGGACGTGCTGAACCAGCCGCTGGTGTGCCACGGCAACGTCGCAACCGCGGGCGGATGCCTGGCGTCGGTCTATCTGACGGGATGGCTGGTCGAATCGATGTTCGATGCGGATAAGCGGCGCGAGACGCTGCTGCCCGTGCTGCCTGCCGGGCAACGGGAGATTTACGAAGATCTGATCGAGTTCAGCATCAGGCAGGGTGCGGGACAAGCCACGGGCCCGATCCGGATCCTTGAAGGCGAAACCGGGCTGGCGGCGTGACGCGCGGACCCATGGGCTGCTGATAGTCGGCGGCCAGCACCCTGTTGCATCGTCGTGCGTCCTGCCAAGCCAACGGCGGGTCGGAACGAATTCGCGGGCGGCCCGCCTCATCGATCGGATCGGCGCTCGCTGCACGCATAGTCGTTTCCCGGGCTGAACGAGCCTGTCGCGGGCCTGGAGATGCTAACCTCTCGGCCACTCTAACGACACCGCGTGAAGCAACAGGATTCGACCATGCAAACCGTTGCGGTACTGGACTTCGAAACAACCGGACTTTCGCCGAATATGGGCGACCGTGCGACCGAAATCGCCGTCATCCTGCTCCGGGACGGACAAGTCGTCGACCGTTTCCAGAGCCTGATGAATGCAGGCAGACGCATACCGTCCGATGTCGTCGCGCTGACCGGCATCACGAACGAGATGATTGCATCGGCGCCGCCAGCGTCGACAGTCATGAAGGAAGCCGCAGCGTTCGTCGGCAAGCATGCGGTCGTCGCGCATAACGCCGGCTTCGACAAACGGTTCTGGCAGGCGGAACTCGGGCTGCTCGGCATGTCGGCCGAGCATGCGTTTGCTTGCACGATGCTCGTGGCGCGACGTATCTACCCGGATGCCCAGAGTCACCGCCTGTCGAGCCTGGTGGATATGCTGCGGTTGCCCAAATCGGGCCGTGCGCACCGGGCGATGGTCGATGCCGAGATGGCCGGTCACCTGTGGTGCCGGCTGCAGCAGGACATTGCGCGGACTTACGGGCTGGGTCGTATCGATCACGCACTCATGGCGCGCGTGCAGGCAACGGCGAAGGCGAAAGTGCCGATGTATCTGCGTTCGCTCGTGGGGTCACACGCGTGAGATCCGGTCAGCGGACGTAAGCGATCGCCATCGAGCGCACAACGGATTGCCGCGTCACGAATGCCGCACGACGTCTCGTGACTCACGCAACGCGTTAACGAAAAACGGCTTGGCAATCGCCAAGCCGTTTCTTGTCCCGGACCGTGCCGGGACAGCCGAACAAGCTGAACCCGCCATCCGCTCACGCCCTATCGCGCCACCAACCGATGCGCCACGACGAGAGCGGAATCGAACGCTGATTCAGCAGGAACGCTTATTCCCACTCAATCATCAACAGGTCGCCCAAGCCCGCGTGGTTAAAGGGATTGGCTGTGATTGACATGGATCTTTACCGTCGCTTTTACCGTCAGAAACGCACATCTTTTGCCGGCGGGGGAGATGGAGCGATTTGCGGGACAGCGACTCTTACGACACCATCATCAATCAGGTCATAGGATACAGAAAACGCGGCATTCTTGCCCGTTCGATGCCAGCTGATTGATCGCCTACGGCCGCCTCAACAGCGTCTCGATTGCCGTGGCCACTGCCTCTAGGGCATTGATGACGCCATCCATGACGAAATCGAGTGCGCGGCCATAGCCCTCGTTGACGTTCGCCGTGTCAAAGCCAAGGCGCTGCAGGGTCGCGAGGCACTGCTCCACGGTTTCGTGAGCGTCGGCAATTCGAAGGTCGTTGTTTAGAAACAGGGACGCCATCGCTTCACTGCGGATGCGCCAACCTTCTGGCTCTGCCCCTGAGGCAAAGGCATCACTTGCCTCCTCATGAGCATTCAACCTTTCGATGACGTTCAGAAGGGCCTGCAGCAGCTTGAGGCTTCCAAGATCCCTGACAGCAGCTCTCGGACATCCGGCAGCCTCCAACAACGACTTGAGGTAGCCATTGGGAACGCGTTGCCACACCTCGTGCAAACCTTTGCAGCGAGCCAAGAACATCTGTTGCGACATGTCTAATGGTGCGACCTGGGCTAACCGACTGAGCGCCGGATAGGCTGACCAACCATTAGCCGCCACCTCTGCACGATCAAAGCCCGTCAGCTCCACCGCCGACTTGTTCAGCCCCACGGTTGCGCCGAGTGCGGAAAGGCCGTCACCCAATCGTAGAAGCACATCGAGCAGCCGCTGCACCTTCACAACCACATGCTCTTCATTCCGGTCCACATGCGCCAAGTCTGCCGGATCGACCACGAATGATCGGGCATGAACGATCTCGCGATCCGGCTTCGGCTTGTACAACTCTCTCATCGGGACTTGAATCAGATTTCTTCCGACCCGGCGACATTCGGTGAAACTCCACTGCCCTCTATATGAGGGACTGCAGTACCACTGCCCTCCAATACGCGTCGGGGTCGTGCCGTAGAAAGTGCTCTGTTCGTATTTCTGAAGAAACCGATCATCGAGATAGACTGAATCAAGTCCCATCAAGGCGTTCGCACGCGCGTGCGTCATAGGCTGAGCGTCGCCAGGCCACAGAATGCCCTCAGCGGTCTGCTCTGGACATAGTTCCGGCATCACCGCCTCGACGGAAGCCCAGAGCTGGAGCAGAAGCCCACCTTTGTGCTCGCGGATATCCAACTCATACCAGGCAACCCCTTCGGCAGGCTTGCGGCTCACATGAGTCTCCCCTCCCATAAGCGCACGGACTTCCTGGACATCTTGCAACTGAGCTGAGTAGTAGAAAACTCGCACCCCCCGCGCACCACGCAGCCAAAGGTAGCGACGGAGGTACTCATTCGACATGCGCCAGCTGACCGATCTCTTCAACTTCCAGTGGTAGTCACTGGACACCTCGCCCTCGGCCACACCGAACTCCGGAAGCCCCAAGTCATCGTAGACAAGGCGTTGCTGATCGTTGCCGACACAACGGGGAGTCAATCCAAGGGTCATCCAGACCTTCTCGGCTAGATTGAAGGTGTAGAACGAGCTGTCACCCCAAGCCGCAACGATGTAGTCATAACCCGATATCGATGGAGAAAAATCCGTCGAGCAACCGCGCACGTCACCGGCAGGAACGGAGAACTCGACCACGCCATCGCCCGCCTCAGAGAGAACTTCGATGGGGCCATCATCAACTCCGGGAACCACTGCCATCAGCAAATGCAGGTGCTCGGCTTGCTCTCCATGCGGATCGGATTCCTGCATCGCGGCCACCTCTACAACTTGGCTGGGCGACAAGCCGACAGGTTCCAGCAGACCGCGCAGCCTTGGTGGCAAAGCATGAGCCGGGATGGGAAATTCTTCTAGATAGTCAAACGGCATGATTCTTCTTGTAGGATTTTTAAAGTGACCAGGTGCTAGGCGCTTTGCGCTTGTACCTCTTCTGCGGCAGGCAGCATGATGTCGCGCCAACTGATAGGAACGTCAGGCAGCATCTTCGCCTCGGCCGCCAACAGCCCGGTGTGTCCAGGATGGTTCTCCACAGCCAGCGCCACAACTCCGCGACATCCGTCCATATCACCGAGACCTCGAAGTCGCTCGGCCAGCTCCAGGGTAAGCGCAGCCTCAAATAGCCGCGGGAACCTCAGACCATTCGCAGCGGAGCGCCGACGCAAGTAGGTATTCAGTGCGGCTCGATGGGTTTCCAACGACCAGGGCACGGTTTGCCCAGATAGCGCATGCGCAACCAGCGCTTCCGATGACGGCTCTCCCAGCTCCTCTTGAATCAACGCCTCGATTGGCGGCGGCATCTCGGCCAAATCCTGTCTCGCCACATGCATATTGAACAACGCGTGCAAAGCCAAGTACGGCAGCCTGAGGCGTTTCTCCAGGCGCGGAACAATCTCGCGCGCAGCTGCCAACACCGGCCTCAAATCTGTAACGACTGCATCCGGCTCTCTGAGAAGCCAAGATGCAAGCTGCTGCAGAAAACCTTCCAGCTTGTCGCGACCAGACTTCGCAATATCACCTACAGCGTGGCCTACCCAGTATTGTGGAGCCATGCGCACTTGAACAACGCCGCTTCGCTCCAGGCGGTAGTTGTATGGCTCATGCTGCACAGTAGGCTGGCGCATGACGAATTCAATGATGACTTCACGCATCAAACGCGAAAGTCCTTGGAGCGTTAGATGCGTGGCCCGCTCTTCGATCGAAGTCTCGCTGTAGCCATGTCCCATTGTCACGACATCCGGCAACCGTCGAAGTTGGTGCACATACTTGGATCGCGATTGGTAAGCAGTACCAAGCGCCTCAACAAGATCCGATCTTCCCAGAAGTGGACCACTGGCTGTGCTAAGCGCCTGACGAAAGTACGCAGGTAAGGTATGAGCCATTGCGAACTCTCGAAAGCGGCGCGCTAACGCGACGTGTTCAACGCTGAGTAGTGCCGCCCTGACGCGTTGCGCAATCGCTTCGTCTGCCCCAGACAATGCCTCATCGACCGCCTTGCGCTTGCGCTCGTCAAATGAATCCCAGTCACTTTCATGACCGTCAAAGTCCTGGGCGAGCGACTCTACGGAGGCAACCAGCAATGTGTAGGCCAGTTCCAGATCATCAGCAATGCGATGCATTCCGTTGATGTAGGTCCGAAGCGCGCGCATAACACCTAGAAAGGTGCGTCGCGGCAGTCCGATGAGCTTCTCGACGAACTCTTCCAGAAACTTCAAATCACCTGCCTGGCACCAGATCTCTCTATCGAAGAACCGGCGGACAAGCGTTTGCGGAGCGACCATCGTTGCCAATCCGCGCTGGCCAGCCGTCAGTCTTCTGGCCAGATCAACGTCGGGCGTACAAACACAGTTCAACGCAAAGGACACCACAACTGAATAGTCCTGGAGATATGGATCGACAGTAGAGGAAACGAGTACACCCGGCCCCTGCTCTTCGCCTTCCATGCGCTCAGTGAACTCATAAACCAGGACAGTGGGACGTATCGAATAGCTCGATGACGGCAACAGTCGCCCCGCAGCTGTTTCGACAGCATTATCTCTAGCGAGAATGGCATTCGTATAGAGCATCCCGCGCAAGAGGTTTTCCCTTCCTGCGGGCCTAGTGAATAACTTCCCAGTAGCGATTTGAAGCACGC
>NZ_CAJNKE010000268.1 GCF_905232215.1 Burkholderia sp. LMG 13014 | reverse complement strand
ACCTTGCGCGTGGCCGGCGCGGCCGGGATCACATGCGGCATCGTCGTCTCGCGGCCGGTGGCCGCGTTGTGAATGCAGAACGCGGCACCGCCCTGATAGATCCGGTCCAGACAGTAGTTCGCGCCGACACACGGGCGAATGTCGTCCTCACGGTGCTCGATGATCTTGCGCACGATATGCGGATCGGTCATGTGCGCACGCGTCATGCCGATCATGTCGACCTTGCCGGATGCGATCGCGTGGCGCGCGGTCGGCACATCCTGGATCCGCGCGGCGTGGAAGGTCGGAAACTCGGTGATGCCGCGCATCTCCCCGGCGAAATCGAGGTGCGGCGCGCTCTTCATCCCCATGATCGGGATGATGTCCGTCAGGCCCGCGTCGGTTTCCAGGTGCCCGCGGATCACGTTCAGGAAGTCGATCAGGCCGCTCGACTTCATCGCGAGCGATAACTGGATCCCCTCCTCCTTCGTCAGTCCGCCGGCGATCATCTCATCGGCGGTGTAACGGATCCCGACGATGAACGCGTCACCGACGCGCTTGCGGATCGCACGCAACACGTCGAACGTGAAGCGCATCCGGTTTTCGAGCGGGCCGCCATACGGCGCGTCCAGCGTGTTCGTCAGCGGCGACCAGAACTGGTCCATCAGATGTCCGTACGCTTCCAGCTCGATCCCGTCGAGGCCGGCCGCCTTCATCCGCTCCGCCGCGTCCGCATAGTCGCGCACGATCCGTTCGATATCCCATTCCTCGAGCTTCTTCGGAAACGCGCGGTGCGCGGGCTCGCGCGCATGCGACGGCGACACCGCCGGCAGCCAGTCGCCTTTGTCCCAGCGCGTGCGGCGGCCGAGATGCGTGAGCTGGATCATCACCTTCGCACCGTGTTCGTGGCACTCGTCGACGAGATCCTTCATCCACGGCACGACCTCGTCGCGGTACGCGAGGATGTTGTTGAACACGGGCGGGCTGTCCTTCGAGATCGCCGCGGAACCGGCCGTCATCGTCAACGCGATACCCGCCTTCGCGCGCTCGACGTGGTACGCGCGGTAACGCGCCTTCGGCATCCCGTCCTCCGCGTAAGCCGGCTCGTGCGACGTCGTCATGATGCGATTGCGAAACGTCAGATGTTTGAGGGTGTACGGCTGCAGCAGCGGATCGTTCGACATGGGATTCCTCTGGATGGGAACGGGAGCGTGGGTCGTGACTGCCTGACATGAGTGACGGTTGCGACTCAGGTTAGAATCGCTGTACATATGTGTCAAGCAAACAATACACACATGAACATTAAGCTCGGGAAACCCCGTACGACGGGCGTCGCGGGGCGTCTTGACGGGTGGGCGGGCCGCCAGTGCGGCACAATGCGGGTTGCGAAGTGCGCAACCGATCGAGGACTGGAACGAGAGGATGTTTGCCTGATGGAAGAACCGATTGCAGCCGCGAACCTTCGCGGATCGGCGGACACGTGGCTGGACGCCGCGACGGAAAGCTTGCTCGAAGGCGGCGTCGAGTTCGTGCGGATCCAGCCGCTCGCGAAGAAGCTGAATCTGTCTCGGACAAGCTTCTACTGGTTCTTCAAGGACCGGGAAGAACTGCTCGCGACGCTGCTCGCGCGCTGGAAGACGAAGAACACCGACAACTGGCTCTCACGCACGCAAGCGTATGCGGACTCGATCTCGGAGGCCGTGCTGAACGTATTCGACTGCTGGTTCGACGATGCGATCTTCGACAACCGCTACGAAGCGGCGATCCGCAGCTGGGGGCAGCAGGCCCCCGAGATCGCGGCCGAGCTGGCCGACGCGGACGCGAAGCGGATCGCGGCGCTGACGGCGATGTTCGAGCGCTTCGACTACGCGCCGGTCGAGGCGCAGGTGCGCGCCCGCACGATGTACCTGACCCAGCTCGGCTACGTGTCGATGAAGATGACGGAGCCGATGCGCGAGCGCATGGCGCGCATCGCCACCTACGCGCAAGTATTCACCGGACAGCAGCCGACCGACCGCGACATGCAGCGCTTCTTTGCGCGTCGCACGCCGCCGGCCGTTTAGCCGGACAGCCCTTTCCGGGTTGCCGACGTCGACAACCCGGCATGATCACCGCTCATGATTCGCCAGCGGCGCATTTCGGATCTCGGTTTTGTCGGAGGCCGCACGCGTTGCCGCCCCGTGTAGATCGCGGTCGGCGAGCGCGGCGCGATACTTCGTCGAATCGGTCGGGCTGGACTTCTTCATCGTCCGCGCGAGCGTCATCCTGGCGCACGGATCGGCGGCATCGTTTCGTCCATCCGGTGCGAAGCGCGTCATCCTGCTATCGATCACGCCCGCGTCACTTCGCCCGCTCGTGCTCCGCCAACCCGATCGCCTTGTAGTCGTAAGTCGGATAGAACGCCGTCCGGTACGCGCCCCACGCCGTATCCTCGAGCACGCGATTGACCTCGCGCAGCCGCGACGCCGGCAGCCGCAGCACGACGATCTGCCCGATCCCCATCGTCACGGTCCAGCTCACCACCTCCACGCCCGGCGGCGGAAACGCCTTGTAGAACCCCTGCTTCGCGAGCTGCGCATTCAGCTCGGCAAGCGGGCGCGACTGGTCGTGTTGCAGGAATACCGTGAGCAGTACCGCGTTGTCGGGCGTCGCGGCAGCGGAAGCGGCCGGCACGGTCGACGTCTGGCCGATGGCCGGTGCGCCACCGATCGCGGCGCCGGCCAGCACGGCAGCGATTGCAAGGGTTCGAATCGGGAAAGGCAGGCATGCCGTCATGACGCGACTCCGTGGCTTCGTGGCTGGAGCCGCCATCATGCGCCACCGGCCCCATCGCTGCAGCCGGCCGGCCGATGCGGCTACGCGTCGTCCGCGCCGTTGCGTTCGCGCAGCACGTCGATGAATGCACGCAATTTGGCCGGCACGTGTTTTCGATTGACGTAGTAAAGCCACATCGGCGGCAACGTGCGGCACGCACCGGGCAGCACCTCGACGAGCGTGCCGTCGCGCACGTCCTGCTCGATCCGCTCGCGCATGAACGCGAACGCGATGCCGACACCCGCGCGCGCCGCATCGATCACCGCGTCGGCATCGTTCGTCACCAGCACGGCATCCGGATCGAGATCGACGTCGCGCTGCCCGTCACGCAACAGCCATTTGTGCAGGCGTCCGCTCTCCGAGAACCGGAAACGGATGCACGCATGCCGCTCGAGTTCGGCAATCGACGCCGGCACGCCATACCGCGCCAGATAACCGGGCGACGCAACCAGCGCACACGTCAACGCCGGCGCGATCCGCACGCCGATCATGCCCGGCTGCAGCCGGTCGGCCAGGCGAATCCCCGCATCGAACCCGTCCTTCGCGATATCGACCAGTTCGTTCTCGTAGCGGATCTCGAGCCGGACTTTCGGGTAGCGTTCGCGGAACGTGGCGAGCACCGGCGCGATCACGAGCGCACGCGCCAGCGGCAGCGCGGTCACACGCAGCAACCCGGTCGGCTCGCTGCGCGCATCCTTCAGCTCGTCGCGCGCCTGCATGACCTGCCGGTACGCAGGCTCGGTCTGCCGCCAGTAACGCTGGCCGGCTTCCGTCAGGCTCACGCCGCGCGTGCTGCGATTGAACAGCTTCACGTTCAGCTCGCCCTCGAGCTGCCCGATCGCGAGGCTCACGGCCGCCGGCGTCAGGCCCAGTGCGGCGGCGGCACGCGTGAAATTGCCGGCCGTCGCGACGGTCATGAACACGTGCAGCCCGGCCATCGGATCGCGTCTGCTCATCATTAAAAAAACTTGAAACTCTTGCGAGCGGAATGCGGATTCTCCCATATACCGCAACTGCCTACACTGGCCCTGTCGTCCCACCGGAGCCTCGCATGAACCCGCCCACCGCCGCGCTGCCGCTCGCAGCCGCCCGCCGCACGATCGACGCAGCCCTTGCGCATGCCGCATCGCTGCAGGTCGCCGGCGTCGCCATCGCCGTCGTCGATGCCGGCGCGAACCTGCTCGCGTTCGCGCGCACCGACGACTGCTTTCTCGGCGCGATCGATCTCGCGCAACGCAAGGCGCTGACGGCGGTCCGCTTTCGCGCATCGACCGCCGCCCTCGGTGCGATGTCGGGTGATGGTCCGCTGCGTGGCATCGAACACAGCCACGGCGGGCTCGTCACGTTCGGCGGCGGCGAACCGCTCGTCGACGGCGACGGGCGCTGCGTCGGCGCGATCGGCATCTCTGGCGGCAGCGTCGACGAAGACACCGCGATCGCGCAGCACTGCCGCGACCGCTTTCCGGCAACCTTCCACTCCACAAGGTAAGCACATGGCACAGAAACGCATCCTCATCACCGGCGCGGGCACCGGCTTCGGCCGCGAAGTCGCGCTGCGCCTCGCCGAACGCGGTCACGACGTGACGGCCGGCGTACGCGTCACCGCTGAAATCGACGCACTGACGGCCGCCGCCACGCAGCGCGGCACTGCGCTGCGCGCGATCAAGCTCGACGTCACGTCGCCTCACGATCGCGCCCGCGCGGCCGAACTCGATATCGACGTGCTCGTGAACAACGCGGGCGTCGGCGAAGCCGGCGCGCTGGTGGACCTGCCCGTCGAGATCGTCCGCGAGCTGTTCGACGTCAACGTGTTCGGGCCGCTCGAACTCACGCAGCAGATCGCGCGCGGCATGCTCGCGCGCCGGCACGGCAAGATCGTGTTCGTGTCGTCGATCGCGGGCCTGATTACAGGGCCGTTCACGGGCGCCTATTGCGCGTCGAAGCACGCGGTCGAATCGGTCGCCGAGGCGATGCACGCGGAACTGGCCCCGCATGGGATCAAGGTCGCGGTCGTGAACCCTGGCCCGTACAGCACGGGCTTCAACGACCGGATGATGGAAACGACGCGACGCTGGCGCGATCCGGCCGCGCACACCGTGACGCCCGAGCGGCTGACGTTCCCGCTCGAACAGCACGATCCGGAGGAAATGATCGCGAAGATGGTCGACGTGATCGACAGCGACGGCGGCGCATTCCGCAACCTGCTGCCGACATCGTCGGAAGCGTTCGTGCGCGCCGAACAGGCGCGTGCGTGGGAGCGGCAGCAATAGGAAACGCCAATGAGATGAAATGCCGGGGGCTGTTTGAATGTGTCAGATTTCTCAATCAGCTCCCTGCGCACGAGCCTCTCGTTTTCCCTCCCCCGACGAGAAGGTGCTCGGTAACCGAGCCGGCGAACACGACTATGCCCGTGACCTTGCTGAACGTGCGTCGTAACCTTAATCGTCACGGCACTATCTTTGGCGGGCGTTGCTTATATTTCGTGGGAGCCTCCAACATCTCACGTGGAATAGTCACCCGATCCACGCGCTTAGCTTCGATCGACGACGAATTTACGTCGCCGTTCAGGAAAATGAATTCTTTTCCTGAGTTACTTGGATTGAAAGCATCGATATCCAATCGTGCGCGCAACAAGATTCCGTCATCCGAGAGACAAAGAGCTGCGGCTCGATGGGGGAACTTTGGGTCGACCACTCGCCACTCTTCACAGCGAATTCCATCGATGGAATCATTGAAAAGATACTGCTCAAAACGCACCCGTTCGAGCCAGTCACTTGCAACTCTGTCTTGATCAAACTCTTTAGCATCCTTCCATACGGAAAACCACTTTTTTTCGTGAGATGGCAAGACTAAGTAATCTGGTGCATCGTATGGCAAGCTAGGTGAATTCGTCCGGGAGAACTCCACCCGCATTGGCAGACCACCGGCAGCGAAATATACGTCGACGAATCCGCCACTCTTACGCCAGTATTGGACGATGACATCATGTGTCGGATGACGCGGAGGCGGTGTGCGAACGTTCACCGCTGCAGAAGCCAGCGAGGGAGCGAGCAACCCTAGAAGCAACAAGATGAGTCCTTTCATGCGTATCTCCGTGAAATCTCTGCTCTACTGGCAGTAGTTTGCGCGGTTATTCAGCGGTGAACTATAGGACTTGACCGATTTCTCGGACCTATCCGTGATTCCGTGGGCGAGGCATATCATGAGGTGTAAAGGCCATGGATATGCCGATGAAAAAGAAAAGACAAACTGTAGCGGTTCAGGCAGCGCCCGCGGGCCGTTGCCTGAACCGCCCAAGGAACTGCTGGACCAGTTGGTCAAGGGGCCGATGACACCGGCCGAGGTGCAGGACTTGATGCTGGCGTTCAACAAAGCGGTCATCGAACGTGCGACGGGCGCCGAGATGAATCTTCATCTGGGCTACCCGCCGGGCCAGCCCAAGCCGCCCGGTCAGGCCAACGAACGCAACGGCGCCAGCGGCAAGACGGTCATTACCGATCGTGGCCCAGTCCGGGTCGACATGCCTCGTGACCGTGACGGCAGTTTCGAGCCGATTCTGATCCCCAAGCACGAGCGCCGTTTCACCGGCTTCGACGAACGGATCATCGCAATGTACGCCCGCGGCATGAGTGTGCGCGAGATTCAAGGGTTTCTGGCCGAGCACTACGGCACCGAGGTATCGCCCGACTTCATCAGCTCGGTCACCGACGAGGTGATGGCCGAGGCGCTGAGCTGGCAGAGCCGCCCGCTCGAGACGATGTATCCGGTGGTGTTCTTCGATGCGCTGCGGGTCAAGATCCGCGACAACGGCGTGGTCAGCAACAAGACCGTCTATCAGTTGCCCTTCGATGCTCAGCGAACTGCTGCGCCGTGTGGGCGTCAGCCCCCGCCATTCATGCTGTTAGCATCTTTAAGCTGCCGGCGGAGCGGCGAGCGCGCCACGACGCCCGCCGCCCGCGAGATCAGTACACGTCCCGCATGTAGCGCCGTGCCTTCGAAAGCCGCGCGACGTAGTCGTTCGCGGCCTCGTCCGACATCCCGCCGTGCTCGGCAACCACCGCCTTCAGTGCCGTGTCGACGTCCTTCGCCATCCGCGCGGCATCGCCGCATACGTAGAAGTGCGCGCCTTCTTCCAGCCACGCGAACAGGTCGGCGCCCTGCTCGCGCATCCGGTCCTGTACGTAAATCTTGTCGGCCTGGTCGCGCGAGAACGCGAGGTCGAGCCGCGTCAGGAAGCCGCTGTCGTGCATCGCGCCCAGTTCGTCGCCGTAGTAGAAGTCGGTCTGCGCGTGCTGCTCGCCGAAGAACAGCCAGTTGCGCCCGCGCGCGCCGCGTGCCTGCCGCTCGTGCAGGAAGCCGCGGAACGGCGCGACGCCGGTGCCGGGGCCGACCATCACGATCGGCACGTCGCCGTTCACCGGCGGCCGGAAATGCGCGGACTTCTGCACGAACACGGGCACGCGTCCGTCGTCCGCCCGATCGGCGAGGAACGTCGACGCAACGCCTTTGCGCGCGCGCCGGCCGTTGTGATAGCGCACGGCCGACACGGTCAGGTGGATCTCGCCCTGGTGCGCGCTCGGGCTCGACGCAATCGAATAGAGGCGCGGCTGCATGCGCTTGAGCATCCCGACCAGTTCCGTGCCCGACAGCTCGACCGGAAACTCGTGCAGCACGTCCGCGAGCTGCTGCCCCCACAGCCATTGCTTCAGGTCGCCCTTGCGTTCGTCGCCGAGCAGCGACTTCAGCGCGCCGTTCGCGCTGCGCGACGCGATGAACGCCAGCGTGTCCGGATGCGGGCGCGTGATGTCGAAGTGACGCGCGAGCGCATCGCCGAGGCGCACATCGCCGACGCCCGCCACCGATACGGGCGCATCGGCCTTCAGCGCGGTGACGGACAGCAGTTCGTCGACCAGCTCCGGGCAGTTGGTCGGCCACACGCCGAGCGCGTCGCCGGTTTCGTATTCGAGGTTCGCGCCTTCGGTCGACAGCGACACGTAGCGCGTGTCCTTGGCCGCGCCCGGACGGTTGAGCCGCAGGTTCGCGACGAGCTTCGACGGCGCCGGATGCGCCTTC
>NZ_CAJNKE010000267.1 GCF_905232215.1 Burkholderia sp. LMG 13014 | reverse complement strand
TCGGCGCGCGCATCCGCACGCCGGCCACCTGCGTCTCGAACACGCGCTCGAACTCGCCGTGGTAGTGCGACACGTCGGTCGACGTGCCGCCCATGTCGAAGCCGATCACGCGCTCGAAGCCGGCCGCCTGCGCGGCACGCACCATCCCGACGATGCCGCCGGCCGGGCCCGACAGGATCGCGTCCTTGCCCTGGAACGCGTCGGCGCGCGTCAGCCCGCCGCTGCTCTGCATGAACTGCAGGTTCACGCCCGGCATCTCGTGCGCGACCTGCTCGACGTAGCGGCGCAGGATCGGCGACAGGTACGCGTCGACCACGGTCGTATCGCCGCGCGACACCATCTTCATCAGCGGCGACACCTCGTGCGACACCGACACCTGCGTGAAACCGATGCGGCGCGCCAGGTCCGCCAACGCGCGTTCGTGCGCGGTGTAGCGATAGCCGTGGATCAGCACGATCGCGAGCGCGCGCACGCCCGAGTCGAACACGCGGCGCAGCGACGCTTCGGCGCCCTGCGCATCGAACGGCACGACGACGTCGCCGTGCGCGCCGACGCGCTCGTCGATTTCGACGACGGCTTCGTACAGCGCGTCGGGCAGCACGATGTCGAGATCGAACAGGCGCGGCCGGTTCTGGTACGCGATGCGCAGCACGTCGCGAAAGCCGCGCGTGGTCGCGAGCGCGGTGCGTTCGCCCTTGCGTTCGAGCAGCGCGTTGGTCGCGACCGTCGTGCCCATCTTCACCATGTCGACGCGCTCGGGCGTGATCGGCTCGCCGGCCGCGAGGCCGAGCAGGTGGCGGATCCCGGCCACGGCGGCGTCGCGGTACTGCTCGGGGTTCTCCGACAGCAGCTTGTGCGTGACGAGCGTGCCGTCGGGCCGGCGCGCGACGATGTCGGTGAACGTGCCGCCACGGTCGATCCAGAATTGCCAGCGCGCGGCGTCGGAGGGAACGGGGGAAAGGTGTCGGTCAGTCATGATGTCGGGTCGATGCGTCGTTGAATCGAAGGACGAGCGCCGCCGCACGGCGCGCGTCGCGCGCCGTGTCACGGGGTCGATCAAAGGGGAAAAAACGAAAGGCCGGCCGGCCCGCCACTTACGCGGCGTCGAGTTCGCGGCCGCGTGTCTCGGGCAGCGTCAGCGCGGCGACGATCACCACGCCGTACGCGGCGACCGCGAAGATGCCGATGCTCGTGCCGAGCCCGTACTCCTTCGACAGTGCGCCGATCAGGAACGGGAACAGCGCACCGATCGCGCGGCCCACGTTGTAGCAGAAGCCCTGGCCGGAGCCGCGCACGCGGGTCGGGAACAGTTCGGTGAGGAACGCGCCCATCCCCGAGAAGATGCCCGATGCGAAGAAGCCGAGCGGGAAGCCGAGCCACAGCATCGACGCGTTGGTCAGGTTCAGCGACGTGTACGCGAACGCGATCACCATCGAGCCGACCGCGAACAGGATGAAGTTCGGCTTGCGGCCGAGGCGGTCGGTCAGGTACGCACTCGTCAGGTAACCGACCCACGAGCCGAAGATGATCATCGCGAGATAGCCGCCGGTGCCCATCACCGTGAGGTGCCGCTCGGTCTTCAGGAAGGTCGGCAGCCACGTCGTGATCGCGTAGTAGCCGCCTTGCGCGCCGGTCGTCAGCAGCGCCGCGCGCAGCGTCGTCGTGATCAGCTTTGGCGCGAAGATTTCGGTGAGGCGCGGTGCATCGGCCACTTTCGCCTGTGCGGCCTTCTCCTTCTCGTAGACGTCCGGCTCCTTCACGTAGCGGCGGATCGCGACGACCAGCAGCGCGGGCGCGAGGCCAACGAGGAACAGCGCGCGCCACGCCTGCTCGGCCGGCAGCACCGAGAACAGCAGCGCATACAGCAACGCACACAGCCCCCAGCCGATCGCCCAGCCCGACTGCACGAGGCCGACCGCCTTGCCGCGATCGCGCGCGCGGATCACTTCGCCGATCAGCACCGCGCCGGCCGTCCATTCGCCGCCGAAGCCGAAGCCCATCAGCGCGCGCGCCGCGAGCAGCTGGTGGTAGTTCTGCGCGAGCCCGCACAGCGCGGTGAACACCGCGAACCACAGCACGGTGAGCTGCAGCGTGCGCACGCGGCCGATCCGGTCGGACAGGATGCCGGCGATCCAGCCGCCGAGCGCCGACGCGAGCAGCGTGATCGTGCCGATGAAGCCGGCGTCGGCCAGCGAGATGCCCCAGGTCGCGACGAGCGTCGGGATCACGAACGACAGCATCTGCGTGTCCATCCCGTCGAGCATGTAGCCGACCTTGCAGCTCCAGAACGCGCGACGCTCGCGCGGCTGCGCGTCCCCGTACCACGAGAACAGGCCGTTACGCTCGGGGCTCGCGGGCTCAGCGGTGTTCGCCGCGAGGGTCTTGCTTTCCATGGTGGTGCTCCTGTCGTTATGCGCCGTCGAATGGCGATCGTGCGGGCGGTGTGTCGTGCGGGTGGTCGTCGCCCGAAATCAGAATACGGCCAGCGACGCGTTCGTGATGTCGGTCATCAGCATGTGGCCGGGCGTGTGCGCGATCGCGATCGGCAGCTTCGCGTCCATCAGCGCGGTTTGCGGCGTCACGCCGCACGCCCAGAACACCGGCAGCTCACCGTCGCGGATCGTCACCGCGTCGCCGAATTCGGGGGCGTTCAGATCGGCGATGCCCAGTTCGCGCGGATCGCCGAGATGGATCGGCGCGCCGTGCACGCCCGGGAACCGGCTCGTGATCTGCACCGCGCGGATCGCGTCGGCGCCGCGCATCGGCCGCATCGACACGACGAGCTGGCCGCCGAAGATCCCCGCGCGACGGTTCGGAATCGACGTGCGGTACATCGGCACGTTGCGACCCTCCTCGACGTGGCGCAGGCCGATTCCTTCGCGGGCCAGCATGTCCTCGAACGAGAACGAGCAGCCGATCGCAAACACGACGAAATCGTCGCGCCACAGCGCTTCCAGCGATTCGACGCGTTCGGTCAGGCGGCCGTCGCGGTAGACGTTGTAGCTCGGCACGTCGGTGCGGATGTCGAGATCCTCGCCGAGCGCGTCGACCCGGAACGCGCCCGGTTCGCCGACGCCCAGCAGCGGGCAGGCTTTCGGGTTCGCCTGGCAGAAGCGCAGGAAATCGTGCGCATACGCGTCGGGCAGGATTGCGAGGTTCGCTTGCGCATACGGGCCGCAGTGGCCGGCGGTCGGGCCGCGGAACGCGCCGTGGCGCACGGACTGGCGGAATTCGGAAGGCGTCATGAGGTTCTATCGCAGGTCGGTATGTCGTCGGGATGACGATGGCGTGTCATCGGATACGGCGAAGAATAGAAAAGAAAAAATTTTGCCGCCAACGAGTTTTTTTGCGCTTCGTGTATAGAATTTCTTAACGGATCTCGGGGTTTTCCCCTGCTTCGTTCACTTTTCCTCACCGGCACAGTGCGCATCCACCGTCCGACCGACCGCCATGAACACGCGTTTTCTCGAAACCTTCGTCACGCTCGCGAAGCTGCGCAACTTCCGTACGACGGCCGCCGCGCTGCACGCGACGCCGGCTGCAATCTCGCAGCGCCTGAAAGCGCTCGAGGACGAACTGCAGACGGTACTCGTCGACCGCGACAGCCGCGAATTCCGCCTCACGCCGAACGGCGAATACCTGCTCGGCTATGCGAAAGCCGTGGTCGAGGCGACGCAGGAGCTGCAGGCCGCCGCTTCCGGCGAGAGCGCGCTGCGCGGCAAGCTGCGGCTCGGCGTGATCGAAACCGTCGTGCACAGCTGGCTGCCGCACTATATGCGGCGGCTCGCGGCCGATTATCCGCAGCTTGAAATCGACCTGACCGTCGACGTCAGCGTCGTGCTGCAGCGCCGGCTGATGGCCGGCGAGCTCGACCTGATCATCCGCGTGGAAGGCAGCGACGAGGCGTCGGTCGTGTGCGATGCGCTCGCGAACTATCCGGTGCGCTGGATCGCGCGTGCCGGGTTGCTGCCGAATGCGCGCACGGGGCTCGCGCGGCAGGTGCTGCGGCAGCCGATTCTCACCTACGGGCGCGGTACGGCACCCCATCGTGCGCTGGAGGACATCGTGCGTACGCTCGCGCATACGCACGGCGTGCCGCTGTCGGACACGCGCATCACCGGCTCGCCGTCGATCTCGGTGATCGTGCAGCTCGTGCGCGACGGGTTTGGCGTGGCGGCGATTCCGAGTCTGTTCGTCGATGCGCTGATCGAAAGCGGTGAAGTCGTCGAGCTGCCGCTGCAACCTTCACCGCCGTCGATCGTCGTGTCGATGTCGCGGCGGGCCGACGCGCCGCGGTTCGTGCATGGCGCGGCGACTGCGGCGCGGGCGGCGTGTCACGAGTATTGCGAGAAGAGCAAGCGGTTGCTGGTCGAAGCGCTTTGACGCGGTGCGGGCCGGCGGGGGCCGAGGCCGGGTTTGCGGTACGCATTCGACATCGCCGCGCGAATCGCCCACAATCGCCTGCGACGCGTGCGCGCCACGCGTCGTGAATGCCGGCACGGCCGTCCGGCATTGACCGCTTCGCACGCCCCTGCACAACAAGAAGGCAACATGCAGACTCGTACCGCTTCCGCTCGCCTGAACCTCGCGCGCGCCGTCCTCGTCACGCTGTACGTCGTGTCACTGCTGCTGCCGGTCGCCGCCGAACCGCCGAATGCGATCGGCGCGGTGCACTGGTGGCGCGGTTACATGGTGCTCGTGATCGGCCCGCTCGCGATCCTCGATCTGCAATTCGCGTGGCTCGGCAACCCGCTGCTGGTCATCGCGCTGATCAAGCCGAACCGTATCGTATCCGCGCTGCTCGCCGTGGTCGTGGCCTTCGCACTCGGATGGCACACGATTCCGACCGGCCCGGACTTCAAGCCGATCCACGCGTTCGGCATCGGGTACTACCTGTGGCTTGCGGCGATGGCCGGCGGTGCCGCGTTGCCGTGGATCGGCGGGCGCGGGAAGAAGGACGCGGTCGCGCCGGTGGCCGTGATGGCGCCGGATGCCCCGGTCGATGCGATCGCTGCGATCGATCCGATGGATGCCATTGATCCGATGGATGCCTTGGACGCCGCCGAGCTTGCCAATCCCGCACCGTCACCGCCCGTTTCGCCCATCCCGCCGGACAACTGGGCCGTGACCGCGACCGGTACGCGTATCGAGGCGACCGATCACACGGGCACAACGCACGGAATCGCGCTGTCCGACCTCGGCGCGGTCGTGATCGAAACCAATGACCAGGGGCCGTACATGTCGTCCGTCTGGTGGATCCTGTTCGATACGAACAAGCAGTTCGCGTGCGGGTTCCCGCAGGACGCCGAAGGCGCGAAAGCGGCCGTCGACCGGCTGCTCGACCTGCCCGGCATCGATCACCGCAAGGTCATCGACGCGCAGACGTCGGTCAAGAATGCGATGTTCCCGATCTGGCAGCGCACGGCGCAGGCGGAGCCGAAAGACGGCGAAGCGCAACGCACCGACTGAATCCGCGTCACGACAAAGTTGAAGGGCACGGCCACGGAAACGCGCAGCCGTGCCTGTGTCGCCCGGCGTCAGCCAGCCGGGCGCTCACCTTCTTCAGTGCGACCGCCCCGCATCCGTCCCCGGCGCGAACTCGATACCCCGCAGCACTTCCGCAAACTTCGCAGTCCGCAGCACGGCGAACTGCTCGTGCGAAGCCGTCGTTGCGCTCGCGTTCTTCAGCACGTCACGCACCGCAACCAGACGGTTCGGATCGGCACCGACATCGCCGTTGCCGCTGACCGTCGACGTAATCGCCCAGATCGTCACCGTGCCGTCGCGTTCGACGCGGCCCGTCAGGTTGCGCAGGCCAGCCGTCGCCGGTGCCCACGGCAGGCCCGTCGCCGAATTGTTGCCGGCCGGGTAGCCGGCAACCGAATACGGCTGACCGAGGTTCAACCCGTTCTGCAGCGTATAGGCGAGCTTCCACTGCTTCGTACCTGCGTCGTAGATCCACTTCTGCAGGCCCGCCGTCGTCTGCGCAGCCGCATGCGTGTACAGGTCCGCGCCGCCCGTGTAGCCGTCGCCTTCGTCCGCGACATACAGCGTGTTCGCGTCGGCGAACCAGATCCCGAACGGATAGGAGAGCGTCGTCGCGGTCTTGTTCGGCGTGGTCGGGAAACCGGCCAGCACGCACATGTTGTTCGGCAGGCCCGCCGTCTGCAGCGTGGCCGCGTTGTACGCGAGCGGCGCCGTCGGCAGCACGGCCTTCGGCGACGGCACGCCGACACCCGACGGGCACGCGGTGCCGGTCGTATCGACGAAGTACACGGTGTTCACGCCGTTGCCGCCGCTGCCCTTCGTGTAGTACACGACGTTGTCGTGCACCGCGATGCCGCGGAAGTTGTCGTCCTTGCCGATCTTGTCGGCCTTCGCGCCGAGTTCGGTGACCGAGAAGCTCGCGAGCGGCGTCGGCACGCCCGGATCCTGCTGCGCTTCGTGATGCTTCGCGCCGTCGATCAACTGCGCGCCCGCGCCGAGGATCACGTTGTCCGGTTGCGGGTTCGAGCCGTTGCCGGCGTTGCCCGACGTGTAGTAAATGTCGCGGCCGTCGCGATTGTTCAGGATCGCCGCGCGGCCGTTGTTGCCGCTGTACGCATTCGTCTCGGTGAAGCGGAAATGCCCGTGGCGGTCGACGCGCGCGATCGTGCGATAGACGTTCTGCCCGTCTGGGTTCGTCGTATCGACCGCGAGCGGCGTGTTCGAGTTCGACACGTCGATCGCGTTGACCGGCGCGACGTAGCCCATGAACGTCAGATAGCTGCCGTCGAGCGACAGGTGCAGGCCGAGTTCCGACTTCGAGCTGAAGCTCGTCACCATCTGGTCGTGCGCGAAGCCTTTGTGCAGGCTGTTCGGCACTTCGAGCGTGCTGACGACGCCGCCGGCCGGCGTGATCTGGTCGAGGAAGATGCGCGACGTGATGCCGAAGCTGCCGTCGTAGCGGTCGTTGTTCCACACGTACGGATAGGTGCCGTCGTTCGGTGCGCCGGCAGCCGCGCCGCAACCGCCGGTGGTCTTCGCGCAGTTCGGCGGCAAGATCGCGCCGGGCTGGACGTTGCTCGACACGTTGTCGTACACGCTGCGGCTGAGTACCAGGAAGCCCGGCACGAAACCCGGCTCGAAACGGCTGTCGCCGTCGTTGTCATGCGGGGCAGCCTGCGCGCCGATGCTCGCGGCGATCAGCGTCAGTGCGAAGACAGGAACGGTACGATCGCGCAGCGCGCGGCGGCGCTTCGCGGACAAGGCGAAATTCGGCATGGACAAGGCTCCGTACGACATCGAGTGAGGACGTTGTGGGTGGACAGACTGACGACGTGAAGCCCCGCCACCTTAGCCATGCTTGATGAACAATTGATTGCACGCGATGCCGCGGAAACCCGCGCGTGTGCATGGGTTTCCGGGCATGGCGCCTTGTTATTTATCCGTAATGCGAAAGAAATGAATCAGACAGCCATTCAGGCGGATGGCCCCGCATGCGGCTGCGTGAGCTTGCCGTCGCCATATTCGCGCAACACTTTCGCAATCACGACGCGATAGCCGTCCAGCCAGCGCGCCTGTTTCGTCTTTGCCTCGAGATGCGCCGGGTGCTGCATCAGTTGCTGCAGCGCCGCCTCCGATTCCCAGTAGTAGACGTTCTGGATCAGCCCCGATTCGGCGTTCTCCCACGTCTCCTCGCCGAGATAGCCGGGCGTCGCGCGCGCCATGTCGGCGATCTGCCGGTCGAGCCGGTGGAATTCGTCATCGTATTGCCCGGCACGGAAAATGAAGGTCGACGCGTACATGCCCGCTCCATCGAAGGCGATTGAAAGAGCGCCGATTGTAAGGCACGCGCGGCGTGCCGCGATCGTCATGCGGCAAGTGGATCGGCGTCCGGCCGGTCGGCGAGCCACGCGTC
>NZ_CAJNKE010000266.1 GCF_905232215.1 Burkholderia sp. LMG 13014 | reverse complement strand
TTGCGCGGCCGTTGACCGGCTCGACGAGCTCGACGTCAGCAGTGCACGTACGTTCTTCGAAACGTATTTCACGCCGTTCCAGCTCGCGAACACCGACGGTACGCTCGACGGGCTCGTGACCGGCTATTACGAGCCGCTGCTGCATGGTTCGCGCGTGCGTCGCGGTCCGTATCAGTACGCGCTCTACCGCTGGCCGGCCGGTTATCGCGCGGGCGCCGCGCTGCCGGCACGCTCGCAGCTTGAACGCGCCGGCATTCTGAACGGCAACGAACTCGTGTGGGTCGACGACCCGATCGAAGCGTTCTTCCTGCAGGTGCAGGGCTCGGGGCGCGTGCTGCTCGACGACGGTTCGGTGATGCGGGTCGGCTTCGGCGGCACCAACAACCAGCCGTATCGCTCGATCGGCAAGTGGCTGCTCGATCGCGGCGAGCTGACGCCCGCTCAGGCGACGATGCAGGGCATCAAGGCGTGGGCGAAGGCGAACCCGACCCGCGTCGACGCGTTGCTCGACACGAACCCGCGGTTCGTGTTCTTCCGCGACATGCCGACCAAGGAAGATGCACCGCACGGTGGCGCGGACGGCCCGATCGGCGCGCTCGGCGTGCCGCTGACGCCGGAGCGTTCGATCGCCGTCGACCCGTCGTCGATCCCGCTCGGCACGCCGGTGTTCCTGCAGACCACGCGTCCGCTGACGAATACGCCGATGAACCGGCTCGTGTTCGCGCAGGATACGGGCTCCGCGATCAAGGGCGGCGTACGCGCCGACTATTTCTGGGGGCTCGGCGACGACGCGGGCGATCAGGCCGGTCGGATGAAGCAGGTCGGCCGGATGTGGCTGCTGTTCCCGAATTCGTGACATGAGGCGGCACGGGTTGCCCGGGTCGCCACCGATGCATCAGCCTCGGCATTCGTGCGCGCGACGGTGTGCGTCGGGTGCGGTGCTCTGATTTCGAGGGCGTCAGTGTCGTGACAGTCTTCGTGATGCGCGTGTCGCGTCGACGGGCGCTCCAACGGCGCTCCTGAATGAAACAGCCCGATCGGCGTTGGTCGATCGGGCTGTTTCATTTGCAGCTACGAATTCACCGTGCGTCATGCACGCGCGGCGATTGCCGTCAGCCCTTGCGCTTGTCGATGACGCGTCGCGCCTTGCCGACCGACCGCTCGATCCCGTTTACGGGCAGCACGTTGATCACGGCCGTCACGCCGATCAGCGACTTGATGTCGTAGGCGAGCGCCTGTTTTGCCGCATGAATCGCCGCCGTATCGGGTGCGGTCTCGGGGCAGGGCTCGACGTTGAGCGTCAGCACGTCGAGCGGGCCTTCCTTCGTCAGCACGATCTGATAGTGCGGCGCGAGCGCGCGCTGCTTGAGCAACTGCTCCTCGATTTGCGTCGGGAACACGTTGACGCCGCGCACGATCATCATGTCGTCCGAGCGCCCCGTGATCTTCTCCATGCGGCGCATCGTGCGGGCCGTGCCGGGCAACAGCCGCGTGAGGTCGCGGGTCCGGTAGCGGACGATCGGCAGCGCCTCCTTCGTCAGAGACGTGAACACGAGCTCGCCGAGTTCGCCGTCCGGAAGCACTGCGCCGGTTTCAGGATCGATGATTTCCGGATAGAAGTGGTCTTCCCAGATGGTCGGGCCGTCCTTGGTCTCGACGCATTCGGACGCGACGCCGGGGCCCATCACTTCGGACAACCCGTAGATGTCGACCGCGTCGATGCCCATCCGCTGCTCGATCGCGACGCGCATGTCGTTGGTCCAGGGTTCCGCACCGAAGATGCCGATGCGCAGCGAACTCTGCGCGGGATCGAGACCCTGGCGCTCGATTTCGTCGGCGATCGACAGCATGTAGCTCGGCGTCACCATGATGATGTCGGGCCGGAAATCCTGGATCAGCTGTACCTGCTTCTCGGTCTGGCCGCCACCGAACGGAATGACGGTCAACCCCGCGCGTTCGGCGCCGTAGTGCGCGCCGAGCCCGCCCGTGAACAAGCCGTAGCCATAGCTGACGTGCACTTTGTCGCCGCGGCGCGCCCCGGCGGCGCGGATCGAACGTGCGACGAGATTCGCCCACGTGTCGATGTCGCCGGCCGTATAGCCGACGACCGTCGGCTTGCCGGTCGTGCCCGACGACGCATGAATGCGCGAGATCTGGTCCTGCGGCACCGCGAACATCCCGAACGGGTAACTGTCGCGCAGGTCGCTCTTCGTCGTGAACGGGAAGCGCGACAGGTCGGCGAGCGTCTTCAGGTCGTCCGGATGGACGCCCGCATCGTCGAACTTGCGACGATAGACGGGGGAGTGGTCATACGCATGCCGGAGCGACCACTTGAGGCGTTCGAGCTGCAGCGCTGTCAGCTCGTCGCGTGAGGCGGTCTCGATCGGCTCGAGCGGTAGCGGGGTAGTCATGCCTGTCTCCAGTGTTTGTTATGTGCGAGCCGTCGACGTCAGCGGTCTTCCGGGATGACCGTGCCCTTGATCTGGGCGGATTTGCCGCGAAACATCGCGACGGTTTCGCCGGTCTGGTTCGTGACGCGGATGTCGTAGATGCCTTGGCGGCCGGCGCGCGCCTGCTCGATCGCTTCGGCCGTCAGCACGTCATCGCCGTGCACGGGGCGCAGGAATTCGATCGAACAGCCGGCCGCGACGGTATTCACGTTGTACGAGTTGCACGCGAACGCGAACGTCGAATCTGCGAGCGTGAAGATGATCCCGCCATGGCAGGTCTGATGCCCGTTCAGGAATTCGGGCCGCACGCGCATCTGCAGGCGGGCGTAGCCGGCGCGTACTTCGGCGATTTCCATGCCGAACGCGCGGCTGCATGCGTCGGCGTCGTACATGGCCCGCGCAGCGGCGCGGGCAAGCGAATCGGGGTCGAGCGTGGCAGTGGCGTTCGTCATGTCAACGCCCCTCGAAGCGCGGCGCGCGCTTTTCGATGAATGCCGTCACGCCTTCCGCATAGTCGTGCGACTGGCCGAGCTTGCGCTGCAGGTCGCGTTCCAGGTCGAGCTGCTGGTCGAGCGTGTTCGTGACACTGTCGCGCATCGATTGCTTGATCGATGCGATCGCGAGCGTCGGCTGCTGCGCAAGCTGGGTGGCGAGCTGGCGGGCCGACGCGACGAGTGCGTCGTCGTCGACCGCGCGCCAGATCAAGCCCCATTGCTCGGCCTGTTCGGCACCGAGCTTGTCGCCGGTCAGCGCGAGCCCCAGCGCGCGTGCCATCCCGACGCGTTGCGGCAGGAACCACGTACCGCCCGAATCGGGTACGAGCCCGATCTTGACGAAGGCCTGGATGAAACTGCTCGAGCGGGCGGCGAACACCAGATCGCATGCGAGCGCGAGATTCGCGCCGGCGCCGGCCGCCGTGCCGTTGACGGCGGCGATCACCGGAATCGGCAGACGCTGCAGGCGGCGGATCAGCGGATTGAAGTGCTCGTCGATCAGCGTGCCGAGGTCGGTGGACGCGCCTGGCGTGAAGTCGAGATCGGCCAGGTCCTGGCCCGCGCAGAAGCCGCGCCCCGCACCTGTCAGGATCAGCGCGCGCGCGCCGGCCGCTTCGACATCATCGAGTGCCGACTGCAGCTCGCGATGCATCGCCCGCGTGAAGCTGTTCAGCTTGTCGGGGCGGTTGAGGGTAATCGTGGCCACGTTCGAGGCCTGATCGATATCCAGCTGAATCGCCTGATAGGACATGCAGTGTCTCCTTCATGACTTCGTTATAGGCGCGCGGTGCGTGGGTTACACGCGTTCGATCGCGAGCGCGATGCCCTGGCCGACGCCGATGCACATCGTACAGAGTGCAAAGCGGCCGCCTGTACGCTCGAGTTGGTAGAGCGCGGTGGTCACGAGCCGGGCGCCCGATGCGCCGAGCGGATGGCCCAGTGCGATCGCACCGCCGTTCGGGTTCACGCGCGGATCGTCGTCGGCGACGCCGAGCATGCGCAGTACCGCGAGGCCTTGCGATGCGAACGCCTCGTTCAGTTCGATCACGTCGAACTGGTCGATGGTCATGCCGAGCTGGCGCAGCAGCTTCTGCGTGGCCGGCGCGGGGCCGATGCCCATCACGCGGGGCGCGACGCCGGCCGTCGCCATGCCGATGACGCGTGCGCGGCGGCGCAAGCCGTACTGGTCGGCTGCCTGCGCATTGGCGAGCAGTAGCGCGCACGCACCGTCGTTGACGCCGGATGCGTTGCCGGCCGTCACCGAACCGTCCGGGCGCACGACGCCTTTCAGCTTCGCGAGCGCTTCGAGCGACGTCTCGCGCGGATGCTCGTCGCGCGACACGACCACCGGATCGCCTTTCTTCTGCGGAATCGTGACTGCGACGATTTCGTCGGCGAGCGTGCCGTCCTGCTGCGCACGCGCGGCCTTTTGCTGGCTGCGCAGCGCGAACAGATCCTGGTCGGCGCGGCTGATGTTGTAGTCGATCGCGACGTTTTCGGCCGTCTCGGGCATCGAATCGACGCCATACAACTGTTTCATCAGCGGATTGATGAAACGCCAGCCGATCGTCGTGTCGAAAATGTCAGCCTGGCGTGCGAACGCGCTCGTGGCCTTGCCCATCACGAACGGCGCACGCGTCATGCTCTCGACGCCGCCTGCAATCATCAGGCGCGCTTCGCCCGCCTTGATCGCGCGCGCGGCCGTGCCGACCGCGTCCATCCCGGAGCCGCACAGCCGGTTCAGCGTCGTGCCGGGCACGTCGGTCGGCAGGCCCGCGAGTAGCGCCGACATGCGCGCGACGTTGCGGTTGTCCTCGCCGGCCTGGTTCGCGCAGCCATAGATCACGTCATCGATCGCCGTCCAGTCGACTTCACGGTTGCGCTCGATGAGTGCCTTGAGCGGTACCGCACCGAGGTCGTCGGCGCGGACATCTTTCAGTGCGCCGCCGTAGCGGCCGATGGGGGTGCGAATCGCGTCGCAGATATAGGCGTCTGTCATGGGCGTATCGATGTGCAACGAACCCGCCGGGTGGCGGATTCGTTCATGGTAGAGAACGTGGCGGCGTTTGCACGTCGGCCATTCGGGTTATGCCGGTTGGCCGGCTTCCACAGGTGCAGCCTTCGGGGCAACATGGACGCGGCTTTGCACCACGCGGAACCGGTTGGCGACGAACGCCGGGTCGGCCAGTGCCGCGTTGGCTGCCGGGTTCGCGCCCGTGCCGTGGAAATCCGAGAACGCTGCCGACTGGTTTACGAACACACCGCCCGTCAGGTTGATCGACAGCGCGACGCCACCGCGCACCGCCGCATCGTGGGCTGCGTCGACGATCGCATCGTCGGTGCTGTAGACGGAGAGCGTCAGTGCGCCATGTTCCGCTGCGATTTCGCCGGCGAGATCGAGCGACTGCGCGGTCGAGTCGGTCGCGATCACGAACGAGATCGGGCCGAACCACTCCTGCGTGAATTTCTCGCGATCGGCCACGTCGAGTTGCAGCACGAGCGGCGTGCGCACGCGGGCATCGGGGAACGCAGGGTGCTGGAGGGTAAGGCTGTCGGCGAGCACGCGGCCGAGCTGGCGGGCGTCGTCGATGCGTGCGGTCACGCCTTCGTTCTGGATTGCGCCGATCAGTTCGACCGAGCGTGCCGGGTCGCCGGTGAGCTTTTGCACGGCAACGGCGATTGCCTGTGCGACTTCGTCGAAGCTCGCATGGCCGTCCGCCGTCCGGATGCCGTCGCGCGGCACATAGATGTTCTGCGGCGCCGTGCACATCTGGCCGGAGTACAGCGCCAGCGAGAATGCAATGTTCTTGGCGGCGGCCTTCAGGTCGTCGGTCGAGTCGATCACGATCTGATTGACGCCGGCCTTCTCGGTATAGACCTGTGCCTGATGGGCATGGCGCTCGAGCCACGTGCCGTTTTGCGTGCTGCCGGTGAAGTCGATCAGCTTGATCTCGGGGCGCAGCGCGAGATCCTGAACGAGTGCGCCGTCGTTGGGTTCGGTCGCGAGGAGCGTGACGACGTTCGGATCAAAACCGGCTTCACGCAGTACGTCGCGAGCGATCCGGACGGTGACGGCGAGCGGCAGGATCGCGCCCGGATGCGGTTTGACGATCACGGTATTGCCGGTTGCCAGATCAGCGAACAGGCCCGGGTAGCCGTTCCAGGTCGGGAACGTGCAGCAGCCGAGCACGAGCCCGGTGCCGCGCGGGACGATCGTGTAGCGCTTGTGCATCGCGAGCGGCGGATTCTTGCCTTGCGGCTTTTCCCAGTGCGCATCGGCCGGGATGCGGCGCAGTTCGTCCCATGCATAGGCGACAGCTTCGAGCGCACGATCTTGTGCGTGCGGGCCGCCGGCCTGGAACGCCATCATGAATGCCTGACCCGTGGTGTGCATCACGCTGTAGGCGATCTCGAAGCTTGCGCGATTCAGGCGCGCGAGGATTTCGAGGCTGACGCCGATCCAGGAGCTCGGGCCGGCTTCGCGCCACGAGCGTTGCGCAGCGGCCGCGGCGGCGATCAGTTCGTCGGGCGTCGACTTCGGATACCGGATGCCCAGTGCAATGCCGTACGGCGACTGCTCTGCGCCGACCGTTTCGCCGGACGCCGGCTGGTCGAGCGCGAACGTCTGGTCGAGGTGCGACTTGAACGCGGCCTCGCCATCTGCGTTCGCGCTTTCCCCGTACACTTTGGGGCTCGGCATTTCAGCGAACGGGCTCCAGTACCCGCGGCTCTCGATGGCGGCGAGTGCGTGCTTCAGCGTGTCTTCGTGCTTCGTGAACAGTGCATGGGTCATGGCGGCAGCCTGATGGACGTTGAGAGGGGTTGGATCGATTAATTAACCGACCGGTTGGTCGGAGAATGGTAGCATCAAACTATTCGCATGTGCGAGGCGTTTCTCATTTCATTGATCGAGGAGAAATAGATGGCTTACGAGAACATCCTGGTGGAGACCCGGGGGCGTGTCGGGCTGGTTACGCTGAACCGCCCGAAGGCGCTGAATGCGCTGAACGATGCGCTGATGGATGAGCTAGGTGACGCGCTGAAGGCGTTCGATGCGGACGATGGCATCGGCGCGATCGTCGTGACCGGGAGCGAGAAGGCGTTCGCGGCCGGCGCGGACATCGGCATGATGGCGACCTACTCCTATATGGATGCCTACCGGGGCGACTACATCACGCGCAACTGGGAGACGGTCCGCGAGATCCGCAAGCCGATCATTGCCGCGGTTTCGGGCTTTGCGCTGGGCGGTGGCTGTGAGCTGGCCATGATGTGCGACATCATCTTCGCGGCGGACACGGCCAAGTTCGGCCAGCCGGAAATCAAGCTGGGCGTCATGCCGGGTGCGGGTGGCACGCAGCGTCTGCCGCGCGCGGTGTCGAAGGCGAAGGCGATGGACATGTGCCTGACGGCCCGCTTCATGGATGCGGCCGAAGCGGAGCGCGCGGGGCTCGTGTCGCGCGTGCTGCCGGCCGCCACGCTGCTCGACGAGGCGATTGCCGCCGCGGCGACGATCGCCGAGTTTTCGCTGCCGGCGGTCATGATGGTCAAGGAGTCGGTGAACCGCGCGTACGAGACGACGCTGGCCGAAGGTGTCCACTTCGAGCGTCGGCTGTTCCATTCGCTGTTCGCGACCGAAGACCAGAAGGAGGGGATGGCGGCATTCGTCGAAAAACGGAAGCCGGTATTCAAGCACCGCTGATCAGGCAGCCTGGGTAGGCGGTCGGCGACTGGTCGGTATCTGTTGTCGGCGTGATTACCCGGCCCGTCGAGCCCCGAGCCCCCGTGCGCGGCAGCGCACGGGGGCTTTTTCAAAATATTTTCACAAAGGGGCTTGCGTAGTTGTGGGCGGGTGCTTAGAATCACGCCTCTTTCGCGCTAACGGAAACGCGGCGCGGAAGAGGGAAGCAAGGGTTGGCGGTGTGCTGCAGTCTGGAGCGCGCAACTGGCCTGGAAGTTGAACCCCGCAGTCGCAACGATGTAGTG
>NZ_CAJNKE010000265.1 GCF_905232215.1 Burkholderia sp. LMG 13014 | reverse complement strand
GCAACATCTCGGTCGGTAAATGGACCTACCGTCATCCGGGGAGCGCGGCCGTTCCACTCTCGTACACGCTGAACCGTTCGACGGCGTTCATTCGGCGAGACGGGATGGACAACTATTCGTTCAACCTCCGGGACGCGGGAATCGTGCGCGGGGAAATCGATGGAAGGCCGGTGTTCGTACAGCCCGGGGACATCCTCGTCGTCGACCAGGCTCGTCCTTATCACCGTGAAATCCAGGCCGGCGACGCGGTCACGCTGCTGGTCGCGCGCGACATGCTGCCGAACCTGCCGTCGAGCGTCCACGGCACCCTCTTCAGTGGCGGCATCAGCCAGCTCCTCGACAGCTATCTGAGGAGCCTGCTCGACCAGATCGGCACGCTGTCGCAAGCGGAAACGCTGCATGCCGAGCAGGCGACGCTGAGCCTGGTGAAGGCGATGCTCAGCCCGACCGCCCAACAGATGTCGAATGCGCACAATGCGTTGCTGTCGACCCTGTACGTGAAGATCAAGGAATACATCCGTCAGAACCTCGAATCGCCGGACCTGTCGCCGGATCGAATCTGCAAGGCAATCGGCATCTCGCGCTCGAATCTGTACCGGTTATTCGAGCAGGACGGCGGTGTCGCGAATTACATCCGCAAACGCCGCCTGCTTGCGATTCACCGCGTGCTGATGTCGCCCGAGCGCTCCCGGCACCGGATCGGCGATCTGGCCTACCGGTACGGCTTCAACAGCAACACGCAACTCAGCCGCGCGTTCAGGCTGGAGTTCGGTCACGCACCGAGCGACACGCGCATCGTCGCGGAGAACGCGCAGCATCGCTTGCAACGACACACGGATACCGACTACAACGGCTGGCTCGCGCAGATTCGCTGAACGACGTGGCGAACACCGCGCGCGACGGCCCGGCGTGCGGTGCACCGGGCCGTACAGGCATCCTGCCGGGCGGTCAGGCGAACGCTGCCACGGCGGCAGCCGTGTCCTCGAAGATCCGATAGTGGCGGATCACGTTGCCCTCGATTTGCGCAACGACGGTGAAGTCGCTCTTGAAGGCCCGACCGGTCTTGCGCACGCGATGCTGCATGTAGCCGTACGCGAACACGTAGTCGTCGGCTTCGGCCCATTGGCGGATCTCGAACTGCTCCGTCTCGAACTGCTCGGCCAGCGTGCCGAGCAGGCGTTCGACACCGACCTTGCCGACGAAGCGCCCGTAGATCGGCAGGCTCTCGGGGCCCTGCGGCTCGAACACGGTTGCGTCGTCGATGACCGCGAGCGCGCCCGGTACGTCACGGGCGCCGACCTTCGAGAAGAACTGTTGCAGCGGATTGAGTGCCATACGAACCTCCATGATCGGTGAATGGCAAAGCGGGATTGTCGAGACCGGCCCCCGCCGCGACGCCGGTATGTCGCCATGCCGACGGCCAGGATTCGAACCGCGCGAGCGTGCCGCCGACATGCGCCCTGCCGGCCGCGTCGACAGGCGGGAGTGGGCTGCGTGTGATGGTATGAAAGGGGCGGCCGCAACCGTTAGCGTTTTTGTCCCAACGCATCGACGATCCGTTTCCGTGCACTCGTCCGCACCGCGCGCCGTGTGGGTGGGACGCACCGTCCATCCATTGAGACGCGCCGGCTAACCGTTGCGCATCGCATTCGGTACATTTCCCTCCGTCGTTGACTTCGCAGCGCGGGCCGCCTCACGCGCGTTGAAGTGTCCCGGGAGCGGTCAGCACGACCCGCGTGCACCACCCCGCCTGCTTTCTTCATGCCGGTTCGCTAGCAGTCACCCTCATGAGTCTCGAACAACTGTCCCCGCTACAGCGCGCCCCGCAGCCCCTCGCGGTAGCCCATGCCACGCTGACGCGTCCTGTCACGCTGCTGTTCGCGACGACGGCGGGATTCGCCGTCGCCAACGTCTACTATGCGCAGCCGCTGCTCGACACGCTCGCGCGCCAGTTCGACATCTCGCGCGCCGCCATCGGCGGCATCATGACGATCACGAGCGTCTGCTACGGGCTCGGCCTCCTGCTTCTCGTGCCGCTCGGCGATCTGTGGGATCGGCGCCGGATGATCCTGATCCAGACGGTCGTCTGCGCGCTCGCGCTGCTGGCCATCGCCACCGCCACGCGCACGTCCGTGCTGTTCGCCGGCATGGCGCTGATCGGCTTTCTGAGCGTCGTCACGCAGGTGCTCGTGTCGTTCGCGGCAGGGCTCGCCGAGCCGGCGGAACGCGGGCAGGTCGTCGGCACGGTGACGAGCGGCATCGTGCTCGGCATTCTGCTCGCGCGCACGTTCTCGGGCGCGATCGCCGACTTCGCGGGATGGCGCGCGGTGTATTTCACGTCGGCCGGCGTCATGCTGCTGCTTGCCGTCGTCCTGTCGCGCGTCCTCCCGCTTCATCGTCTTCCGGGTGTTGCCGAGCCGTATCCGCGCCTGATCGCGTCGGTATTTGCACTCTTCGCGCAAGAGCGCGTGCTGCGTGTGCGCGCATTCATCGCCTTCCTTCATTTCGCGGCCGCGATGACGCTCTGGACGCCGATGGTGCTGCCGCTCAGTGCGCCGCCGCTGTCGCTGTCGCATACGGAGATCGGGCTGTTCGGGCTCGCGGGCGCGGCAGGCGCGCTAGGCGCCGCACGCGCCGGCCGTCTCGCCGATCGCGGCTTTGCGCAATGGACCTCCGGCGTCGGGCTCGCGCTGATGCTCGTGTCATGGGTGCCCACGGCGCTCGTGATGCATTCGCTCGCGGCACTCGTCGTGGGCGTCATCGCGTTCGACCTCGGGCTGCAAGCCGTGCACGTGACCAACCAGAGCCTGATCTACGGCGTGCGTCCCGATGCACGCAGCCGCCTGACGGCCGGCTACATGCTGTTCTATGCCGCGGGCTGCGCGTCTGGATCGATCGCGTCGACCTGCGTGTATGCGCGCTTCGGCTGGGCCGGCGTCTGTACGCTCGGCGCCGCGTTCAGCGCAACCGCGCTGTTGTTCTGGTATGGGACGCTGCGCCCGCGCGCGTGATGCCCGTTTCGTTCCTCCACCCAACCTCCACTGACGATATGGATGCCAAACGCTCAGACGACTCCGTCGGCATTGAAGTGGTTCTGCGACGGCCCCGCGATCACGCACTCGACGTGCTGAACCGCATCGACGAACACACAGCCGCGCTCGCCGGCAACCGGCTGACGAGCGAACATGACCCGCGCCCGACGGTTGGCATCGACAGCGCCGCACCCGATCTAGAGCGCGAGCGCGATGTCGAACGCATGCTCGAGTCGCCGGTCAGCGCACCCGGAGCACAGCGATGAGCCCGCCGATCCTCGCCACGCGCGCGGAACGGTGGACGCTGCTGGCGATCGGCACGGCCAGCATCGCGCTCGTCGCCGGCGCGCTGTGGATCCAGCTGGCGTGGCAGGAGGATCCGTGCCCGCTGTGCATCATCCAGCGCTATCTGTTCCTGCTCATCGCACTATTCGCCTTCGTGGCGGCAGCGGGCGGACGCGGCGTTGCGGGGCTACGTGCACTCTCGCTGGCCACGGCGCTGGCAGGCGCGGCGGTCGCCGTGCGGCATATCTATGTACAGGCTCACCCGGGATTCAGTTGCGGCTTCGATGCGTTGCAGCCGGTGGTCGACAGTCTGCCGCCAGCGCACTGGCTGCCGCTGGTTTTCAAGGTGAGCGGGTTGTGCGAAACACCGTATCCCCCGATTCTCGGGCTGTCATTGCCGATGTGGGCGTTGGTGGGGTTTGCCGCGATTGCGGCAGCGCTCGGCTGGCGGATACGCGCACAAGCGGTCATACGCACCGCCTGATTCCTCCATGTGACGGGCGGAAGTGCGGTTTGATCGAGCGGTACCCGTGTCCGCACAGCGCCGTCAAAAACACCGTGACATTCAAGGCCTCGCGCTGCTGTGCTGCTCGAAGGCGCCGTGCGATCTCGAAATCGACGTGCGTGAAATCGCTGGCGCCGACGGCGGCGAGACGGCGGCCCAGAGACGACAAAAATGTGGGCTCGCAGAAAAGGTGTCGTTGGCCGTCTAGAAAAATCAGAGACTTGGACATTTCTTCTGAGACAAGTTAAGAAGACTCGTCGCAGATAAGCTGTCCTATAGCCGAAGATTGGTCAGAAAAGTCGTCTGCGGCAAATTCACGTTGACGCACCCCATCCGCCGCCTTCAGCAATTCACCGATCACCGCTCAGATGAGGCTTGAAATCAGGTGGCAGCCACACGTGGCGCGATGGCCGTGCCGTGCGATCGGAACGCCGTTATCAGTCATCGACGAATCGCCTTCCTCGATAACGTTGGGTGATACATTGGGGTGCTGCGGGCACGACACATAGTCTCCTTTGCGGGCGACGTAGCGGCCATCAAAACGCATGGTCGTGGAGCCGGTTTCAACTTTGCCGCCGTGGTCGGTATCGTCGCCGACGCGGATCAGGTTCATCATGATTTACTCCGTAGACGACGGTTTAGAAAATCAATGATCCTTCCCGCAATAATTTATATCTTCGCATTTTATCCACTTCTCAATGGTCGCGCCATTTTTTGGCGTGTATTTGATTTTAATATATCCATTTTTAACGTACCCATTGGTAGATATCTCATCACCTTTTATCAAATACGCCCTTCTCACCCCTTGAGAAGATGGCTGATCGTACAAGTACGCGCGATCAACGACGACATCAAGATTCTTAAATTCGATTATGTCGGTAGGCGAGCTCCATGTAGCGAATATTTTGTTTGAAATTGACATCAATTTGATCTTCTCGGTGGTGCTGACGTTGTAAAAGTAATCAGGGTTGTATTTTTTGAGGGGGACGCCATTCTCTGTGAGTACAATGATTCCATTTTCATCAATCGCATAAATGGTATCGTAGCAATATGGATCGCTGTTTTGGGACGGAGTTTTGTCCAGCAATAAAAATGAGCTTCTGTCAACCATTTTACGATCTGCTGGTTTGCACATCGGATGAGGCGCCATAATATCGGGTATTGTTGGGCTAAGATTTGATGAGAATAGTGAGCGAGAAAAGTAGCGGCCCGCCTCCAACCCAATTACGGTTCCGTTTTTGTTGACAAACCAGTTTTTGTTATTTTGCTCGGTGCAATTGCAAGAGCATGAGATCAATGCCCAGTTACTTTTTTTGCTCCACGATATTTGAACGGGCGAGTTTGGACAAAGGATTTTTGCTTCCGATATGCTGTTTGGCACGATTGTTGTGCACTCATCCCCGCTACCACACTCAATAGCGCGTGATTTTTCATCGGCAATCGCACTCGTTGCGATCGAGATGGCGAAGCAGGCAATCAGCAATTTGATTAAGTAAATTTTACAATCCGCAAACATTTTTTTCTGCCTTCCCGTCAAGAAGTTTGAAGTTTGAATTTTCTCGTGGATTATCTTTTTCACCCTTTATGGGAGGGTGCGGGTAAACTTTTTGTTGAATTATTCCCATGCGTCGGCTGGTCGAGTCAAACACCCATTTTGGGGTCGCTTTTTTTGCTCTTTCTTGAACGGCAATTTTTAGAAGGTCAATTTGGGTGGATGGCTTGTCTGTGGCTACGCGCGCTTGTATTTCGTGTGATGCCTTGCTTAAGTCGCCTTGCTGGACACACAAATCATACAAGGCGCAGTAGGTTACTAGCTGTACCGTCCCCATCAAATCGGAGCGAAGTCCGCGGAGAAATTTTAGGCATCGAAGAATATCATTGTGATATTTTGCGGCCGCTTGGATTTGAACTTGCTGAAATTTTTCGTTGGCGCCAATGGCCTGAAATGTTTTGATCGAATTGGCATAATTGTTATTTTGTTGCTTGACCGCCCAGCTTGATTGGGCTGCAAAGTCGCCGTGCGCCAATAATTCAGACTCCACCCGGCCACTACATTACCAGCGACTGTAACCAATCAGATGAGGCTTGAAATCAGGTGGCAGCCACACGTGGCGCGATGGCCATGTCGTGCGATCGGAACGCCATTGTCAGTCATCGAGGGGTCGCCTTCCTCAATAACCGTTGGGCGATACACTGGGGTGCTGTGGGCACGACACATGGTCTCCTTTACGGGCGACATAGGGGCCATCGAACCGCATAGTCGTGGAGCCGGTTTCAACTTTGCCGTCGTGGTCGGTGCTGTCGCCGACGCGAATCAGGTCCATCATTTATTGAGTGACCTGCACTTACCAATTTTTATAAAAATTAAGTCTAGCGGCGCATGTCTCGCGATCCTCCTGAAGCTTCACTGCCGTTATTTTACAATTTAAAGAAACATATTTTAGCCAATCCGGGTTACTTCCATCCGAAGTATTTCTTTCCAATTTCATAATCACTTTAGCTGTATCTCCGCCTTCATATAAATTTGCCATAACACCAAGTGAGCGCCTGAATTCGTCCATTCCGATCGAGGAGCTAATGTATCGAATCTCGCTTGTTCTAGATTCCGTCACCGATGTCAGACAAGACCATTTATCGATGGATGCCTCTGCGCCAGGCGAGGTGGCATCAAATGCAGAATTGCAATATTTGTCCTTGTATGCAACCCATGCCCTTTGTGCTGAAATAAGATTTTGCTTGTCTGTGGAATTGATTTTGCCAAGGGTATCGCTGTAGGTTTTGTTTAAAATGGCATCTGCGGATTTGTAATTTGCTTGCGCGCAGGCGGTTAGCTCGACGTTAGTCTGGCCGTTGCAAGCGGTTTTGGAAAATGCCGACCCAGAGATGAGCGCCATTAAAATGATGGTAATTTGTTTCATTTTTTTATTTATCTCCAGCAATCGCAAATCATGCCTTTTTCGAACAAGACCGCCTCTTTTTCGCGTCGCGTGAGTAGGCCGTCAGCGCCAGTCCCTACCCATAATGCCTTCATTGCTCGGAGTTGCGCAGCAACTTCGGGTAAATTGTTGTTCTGGATCGCTGCTCTAATGTTTCTCATGTGGACTCGTGATCTTTGTCCAGGTTTGTCTTCAAGGCTGGAGCCTCGATTGTAAACCAAGCTGAGTAGCGCACCCTGACAGTGTGGGTGTAATTTTGTGATTCCAGGAAATGCGTCAACAGTAAATTGAGCGTACCGGCGCTTAACATTTTTGGCCATCTCAAGCGCCTTTGGCTCTGAAATTTTTATATCGCCAAATGATGGAATGAAGGCACGCGCAGCATCCCCGTGCTTTCCGATGGCGGTTAGTAGCCTGGAAATCTCTGCCTCCGTAAAGAAACCTGTCAAATCGTTGCGGGCTGTCGCCTCCGGTTGTTGCCCTAGATCATAGCCATAGCCGATGGTTACGCCGCTGGATTGATCTTGGTTTCCTCCCGGCACATAAGGAGTTGAGCGATATCCCTCGATGTCGAGTATGAGGTGGAAGCCTGCCACGGATGCGTAATATGAACCCTCTGTAGTGGGAAACTCTAGAACGTCAGTTTTACATTTATCACTGCAGCCAGCCATGAAGTTTCCGATCAACCCGATCGGATGAAAATGCCACGGTCTCGGCTCTTTAGGGAGGATATTCACGTTGCTGCACTGGATGTCCTCCCACCACTGAAGCTTCTTGATACGCTCCATTTCGTTTTGCCACTTCCAGGCCATGGCCTTCATAAAGGGGGTGAGCGCAGCCCACGGCGCCATGTTGCCACCCCATTCACTCTCACTCTTCACGACCAGATGCGAGATCGCTTCGGCCGACCATGGAACATTCTGTGCATTTGCGAGTTCCGACGCCGTCACCATACCGTCGTGATCAGCGTCGATAGCCGTCTCCAGCTTTCGGATCAGTTCGCTGTTAGCCAACGTATCGGCGCTCGTCTTGAATAGTTCCTGATCCGCGCCGATTGCCAGGCCCGACACGAACAAACATCGTTTGAACATCTCGGAAGGTGTGACCGAACTGTTGTCGACCAGTTCGAATCCGGGCCAGTCCCATGGGCTACAGAGACTCACCTTGGGATGAT
>NZ_CAJNKE010000264.1 GCF_905232215.1 Burkholderia sp. LMG 13014 | reverse complement strand
CCCGCTGTTCGGCAGCGGGTTCGTCGGCGCCGCGCAGCTCGCGTTCGACCCGTTCATGTCGACGTCGCTGCTGTCGCTCGCGCTCGTGCCGCTGTTCGGCATCGGGCTGATCTACGTGCTGTTCTTCTTTGCGCGGCGTGTGTTCGCGCGCGACGGCCACACGCATGCGTGGCTGTCGATCGTCGAGAAGATCGTGTCGACCGTCGTGTGGGCCGCGATGGTGCTGACCGTGCTCGGCATCCAGCGCGACGTGCTCGGCTGGCTCGACAGCGTGCAGTTCCGTGTCGCCAATGCGCATCTCACGCTGCTGTCGGTGATCTCGGGCGCGCTGTGGGTCTGCGTGACGCTGATGGTCGCGATGTGGCTCGGCTCGGTGCTCGAGGATCGCCTCACGCGCGCGAGCACGCTCGACGCGAACCTCAAGGTCGTGCTGTCGCGGGTCGGCCGCGCGCTGCTCGTGTTCGCGGCGATCCTGATCGGGCTGTCGCTGGTCGGCATCGACGTGACGGTGCTTGGCGTGTTCGGCGGCGCGGTGGGTGTCGGCCTCGGTTTCGGGCTGCAGAAGATCGCCAGCAACTACGTGTCGGGCTTCATCATCCTGCTCGACCGCTCGCTGCGGCTCGGCGACGCGATCAGCGTCGGCGGGCTGCAGGGCATCGTCACGCAGATCCGCACGCGCTATACGGTCGTGCGCGGCCTCGACGGCAACGAGACGCTGATCCCGAACGAGAAGCTGATCACCGACGTCGTGCAGAACCAGTCGTCGTACCTGACGCGCGGCTACGCGAAGGTCGCGGTGCAGGTCGCGTACACGAGCGACGTCGAGCATGCGCTCACGCTGCTCGCCGATGCCGCGAAGGGGGTGCCGCGCGTGCTGGCGGAGCCCGCTCCGACCCCGTATCTGGTGAGTTTCGGTGCGGACGGGATCGACCTGGAGCTCGGTTTCTGGATCGAGGATTCGGCGAAAGGCACGTCCGGCGTGCGTTCGACGGTGAACCGCAACATCTGGCGCCTGTTCAGCGAGCACGGGATTTCGATTCCGTTCCCGCAGCGCGAAGTGCGCGTCGTCGGGTTGCCTGATGGCTTTCCTGCCGCGGGCGGGCTCGATTCGGCGGCCGGCAACGGCGCGGTGGACGGGCGCGCACCGGCTGCGTAGCGCAGGCCAGCCGTCAATCGTATCGACCCCGCGGTCGGAACCGGATCGCGGGCCTTTCCAAGTCCGCCCGTGGACTGCGCTTGTTGCGTCAGGGCAAGAAAATGTTCATTTTTTACAAAGACTTGGAACGGTTGAAGTAAAATTCTGGTCTACACGCGGTATGCTTTCATTTTTCTGACGCTTGGCGCGGGCCGGCGTCGCTCTCATCACAGGTAACTGCCTTGTTGAATTCCCTGCTCGATTTTCTTTCCCACGGGCTCCTGCATTTTTCGTGGTGGCAGGTCGCGCTGTTCGCGCTCGCCGTCACGCACGTCACGATCATCGGCGTGACGGTCTACCTGCACCGCTGCCAGGCGCACCGCGCGCTTGAGCTGCATCCGATCGCGAGCCACTTCTTCCGCCTCTGGCTGTGGATGACGACCGGCATGCTGACCGGCCAGTGGGCCGCGATTCACCGCAAGCACCATGCGAAGTGCGAGACCGAGGAAGATCCGCACAGCCCGCAGACGCGCGGGATCTGGAAGGTGTTCCTCGAAGGCGCCGAGCTGTATCGTGCGGAAGCGAAGAACGAAGAGACGATGCGCAAGTTCGGGCACGGCACGCCGAACGACTGGGTCGAGCGCAATGTCTATTCGAAGTACCCGATTCTCGGCATCAGCATGATGATGGTGATCGACGTCGCGCTGTTCGGCGTGCTCGGCCTGACCGTGTGGGCCGTGCAGATGGTCTGGATTCCGTTCTGGGCGGCTGGCGTCGTCAACGGCTTCGGTCACTTCTGGGGTTATCGCAACTTCAACTCGGCCGACGCGAGCACGAACCTGTTCCCGTGGGGCATCGTGATCGGTGGCGAAGAGCTGCACAACAACCACCACACGTTCGCGACGTCGGCGAAGCTGTCGAACAAGTGGTACGAGTTCGACATCGGCTGGATGTACATCCGCATCATGTCGGCGTTCGGTCTCGCGAAGGTGAAGAAGGTCGCGCCGACGCCGCGCCTGAACAAGCCGAAGACGGTGCTCGACCAGGAAACGCTGCAGGCCGTGCTGTCGAACCGCTACGAAGTGATGGCGCGCTACGGCAAGGCCGTGAAGCGTGCGTACCGCCAGGAGCTCGCGCACCTGAAGGAAATCGGCGGCGAGAAGTACCAGATGATGCGCGGCGCGCGCAAGTGGTTCCACAAGGATGCCGACGGCCTCGACGAGCCGCAGAAGAAGCTGCTGCCGGAAATCTTCGCGAACAGCCAGAAGCTGCAGACGTACTTCCAGCTGCGCCAGGATCTCGCCGCGATCTGGGATCGTTCGACCGCATCGCGCGAACAGCTGCTCGCGCAATTGCAGGATTGGTGCCATCGCGCAGAACAAAGCGGTATCAAGGCGCTGCAGGAATTCGCGACGCGCCTGCGCCGCTACGCCTGATTCGAAATCGATTAGAATCTAAGGACGTCAAAAACCCCGCGTTGGCGGGGTTTTTTATTTGGTCCGCCGGTTTTTGAACCGTGTTCGGCAGGCCGGATTTGTATGAGGCTTGGGGCAGCGTGGATGCGTTGTTCCGGGGCGAGATCAGGGGATGGGATCGGAGTAAGCGCTAAAGCGCTAACACCGATCGACCGCGAAGCATGGGACCCGAGTAAGCGCTGAAGCGCTAACACGGGTCGACCGCGAAGCATGGGATCGGAGTAAGCGCTGAAGCGCTAACTCCGATCGACAGGAGATATGGAGATGCAATCGACGATCAAACCCGTCGAGTACGACCGGCCCATTGCAGCTGGGACCGTGTGCGGCGTGGGGCAGGCATGGGCCAAGGTGCCCGATGCACCGTCCGCCGAAGAGCGGGTCGCGCTAAAGGAGCGCATCAAGGCATTGCTCGTGCGTGAAAAGGCCGTGCTGGTCGCGCACTACTACGTCGACGCCGAGTTGCAGGAACTCGCCGACGAAACCGGCGGTTGCGTCGCCGATTCGCTCGAAATGGCCCGCTTCGGTCGCGATCACGATGCGCAGACGCTGGTCGTCGCCGGCGTGCGCTTCATGGGCGAAACCGCGAAGATCCTGAGCCCGAACAAGCGGATCCTGATGCCCGACCTCGACGCGACCTGCTCGCTCGATCTCGGCTGCCCGGTCGACGAATTCTCCGCGTTCTGCGACGCGCATCCCGACCGCACCGTCGTCGTCTACGCGAATACCAGCGCGGCTGTGAAGGCGCGCGCGGACTGGATGGTCACGTCGTCGATCGGCCTCGAGATCGTGGCCGACCTGCACGCGCGCGGCGAGAAGATCATCTGGGCGCCGGATCGCCATCTCGGCAGCTACATCCAGAAGAAAACCGGCGCGGACATGCTGCTGTGGCAAGGCTCGTGCCTCGTTCACGACGAGTTCAAGGGCATCGAACTCGACCTGCTGCGCGCCGAGTATCCGGACGCGAAGGTGCTGGTCCACCCCGAATCGCCGGAGAACGTCGTCGCGCAGGCCGATGTGGTCGGCTCGACCACGCAGCTGATCGACGCGGCCGTCAAGCTCGACGCGACACGCTTCATCGTCGCCACCGATCTCGGCATCCTGCACAAGATGCAGCTTGCCGCGCCCGGCAAGACCTTCATCGCGGCACCGACGGCCGGCAATAGCGCGACTTGCAAGAGCTGTGCGCACTGCCCGTGGATGGCGATGAACGGCCTCGCGAACCTCGCCGACGTGCTCGAGCGCGGTCACAACGAGATCTTCGTCGATCCCGCGATCGGTGAGCGCGCTCGCCTGCCGATCGACCGGATGCTCGATTTCGCAGCGGCGCACAAGAAGCGCGTGCAGGCGAGCGGCGATCTGCAGCGCGACCAGCAACTGTTTGCGAACGTGGGGGCTGCATGAGTCAGGCTGTATCCCCGCTGTTCAACGTCGTCCGCGGGCAATACGGCGCGGCATTCGACGAGGCGATCGCGCGCAACGTGGCCGATGCGATCGCGGAAGACGTCGGTGCCGGCGACCAGACCGGGCGGCTCGTACCGGCCGGCGGGCATCGCCGTGCACGCATCATCGTGCGCGAGGAAGCCGTGCTGTGCGGCGTGCCGTGGTTCGAGGCCGTGATCGCCCGGATCGATCCGTCGATTACCGTGCAATGGCGCTATCGCGAAGGCGACCGCATGACGCCCGATTCGACCGTCTGCGAACTCGACGGGCCGGCGCGTGCGCTGCTGACGGCCGAGCGCAACGGGCTGAACTTCCTGCAGCTGCTGTCGGGCGTCGCGACCGCGACGCGCCGCTATGTCGATCGCGTCGAAGGCACGCGCACGAAGATCCTCGATACGCGCAAGACGCTGCCGGGCCTGCGGCTCGCGCAGAAGTATGCGGTGCGCGTCGGCGGCGGCGAGAACCAGCGTCTCGCACTGTACGACGGCATCCTGATCAAGGAGAACCACATCGCGGCCGCAGGCGGTGTCGGCGAGGCGCTCGACGCGGCATTCGCGCTGGAGTCGGGCGTGCCCGTGCAGGTCGAAGTCGAGACGCTCGCGCAGCTCGACACGGCGCTCGCGCATCGCGCGCAGTCGGTGCTGCTCGACAACTTCACGCTCGACATGATGCGTGAAGCGGTGCGCGTGGCGAACGGCAAGGCCGTGCTCGAAGTGTCCGGCGGCGTCAATTTCGATTCGGTGCGCGCGTTCGCGGAAACGGGCGTCGATCGCATCTCGATCGGCGCACTGACGAAGGACGTACGCGCGACCGACTATTCGATGCGGATCGTCGACTGATCGAACCTCGTCCGGTCAGACAAAAAAGCCGTTGGCGCGCAAACGCCAACGGCTTTTTTCTTGTGCGTCCCCGGCCGCAGCCGGGAAGGGCGTACGCTCAGCGACGCGCGCGCGGCGTGAGCACGCTCGGCAGCGCCTTCGGCAGCGAGTTCGGCCAGTCGCGGCTGTAGTGCAGCCCGCGGCTTTCACGGCGCGAGTGCGCGCTCTTCACGATCAGGGTTGCCACGTCGACGAGGTTGCGCAATTCGAGTAGGTCGCGCGTCACGCGGAAGTTCGCGTAGTACTCCTGGATCTCGTCGCGCAGCAGCGACAGCCGGTGCTTCGCGCGCTCGAGGCGCTTGTCGGTGCGCACGATGCCGACGTAGTTCCACATCAGGCGGCGCAATTCGTCCCAGTTGTGCGCAACGACGACTTCCTCGTCCGCATCCGATACGCGGCTTTCGTCCCACGCAGGCAGCGTGGCCGGCGTTTCGGCATCGAAGCCGGCCGCCTCGATTGCCTCGGCCGCCGCGCGGCCGATCACGAGACATTCGAGCAGCGAGTTGCTCGCGAGCCGGTTCGCGCCGTGAAGCCCCGTGTACGACGTTTCGCCGACCGCATACAGGCCCGCGAGATCGGTGCGCCCGGCGAGGTCGGTGACGACGCCGCCGCACGTGTAGTGCGCGGCCGGCACGACGGGAATCGGCTCTTTGGCGATGTCGATGCCGAATTCGAGGCAGCGCGCGTGGATCGTCGGGAAGTGTTCGCGCAGGAACGCTTCCGGCTGGTGGCTGATGTCGAGATACACGCAATCGATCCCGCGCTTCTTGATCTCGAAGTCGATCGCGCGCGCGACGATGTCGCGCGGCGCAAGCTCGGCGCGCGGATCGTGCGCGGGCATGAAGCGCGTGCCGTCGGGCAGTTTCAACAGCCCGCCTTCGCCGCGCACGGCTTCCGAGATCAGGAACGACTTTGCATACGGATGGAACAGGCAGGTCGGGTGGAACTGGATGAATTCCATGTTCGACACGCGGCAGCCCGCGCGCCACGCCATCGCGATGCCGTCGCCGGTTGCGGTGTCGGGGTTCGTCGTGTACAGGTAGACCTTGCCGGCGCCGCCCGTTGCGAGCACCGTATGCGGCGCTTCGATCGTGATCGTGCGGTCGTTGTCGACGTCGAGTGCATACAGGCCGTGACAGCGGCGGCCGGGCAGGCCGAGCCGGTCCGACGTGATCAGGTCGATCGCGTGGTGGTTTTCGAAGAACGTGATGTTCGGATGCTGGCGCGCACGCGCCGACAGCGTCGCGAGCACCGCATGGCCGGTCGCGTCGGCCGCGTGGATGATCCGTCGGTGGCTGTGGCCGCCTTCGCGCGTGAGGTGGAAGCCGAGCTCGGCCGCGTCGTCCTTCGTGAACGGCACGCCCTGCGAGATCAGCCATTCGATCGCTTCGCGGCCGTGCTCGACGATGTAGCGCGTCGCGCCTTCGTCGCATAAGCCGCCGCCGGCGACCAGCGTGTCGTCGACGTGGTTCTCGATGCTGTCCGCCGAATCGAGGACAGCCGCGATGCCGCCTTGCGCGTTATCGCTCGCGCCCTCCATCATCGACCGCTTTGCGATCAGCGCGACACGTCGCGTGCTGGCCAGATTGAGTGCGACCGACAGCCCTGCCAGGCCGCTGCCGACGATCGCCACGTCGAATTTCATGCTGCATCTCCATCGTTACGCTTTTGATCTTGTGCGTTCCGGCGGCCGTAGCCGCGGAAAGGGGAGAGCATACCGCGTCGCGCCGGAGCGTGCGCGCAAAACAAAAAGCCCCGCATGTGCGGGGCTTTTCGGTCGCCGTCAGGCTAGCAGAAACCGGAGATTACTTGATCTTGGTTTCTTTGTATTCCACATGCTTGCGGACGACGGGATCGAACTTCTTGATCGCCATCTTTTCCGGCATGTTGCGCTTGTTCTTCGTGGTCGTGTAGAAGTGACCCGTACCAGCGGTCGACTCAAGCTTGATCTTGTCGCGTGCGCCTTTTGCCATGATTCTGCTCCTTGGGCTTAGGCTTCGCCGCGTGCGCGCAGGTCAGCGAGCACGGAATCGATGCCGTTCTTGTCGATCAGGCGCAGGCCGGCGTTCGAGACGCGCAGACGCACCCAGCGGTTTTCGCTCTCCACCCAGAACCGGCGGTTTTGCAGGTTCGGCAGGAAGCGACGCTTCGTCTTGTTGTTGGCGTGGGAAACGTTGTTGCCGCTCATCGGCGCTTTCCCAGTTACTTGGCATACGCGTGCCATGAGAGCACTCCTAATACGCTAAATTCGGGGTTCGATCGCCGGTGAAGGTTCCATCGCACCGCCACGTGATCCATGGCTGCACTCAGAACGCCGAAGCCCTTACAGACAAGGCCCTTCGATGGCTAGAACTGTGGTTGGAAAAAATACAGACGGCGATTCTAGCAGAAAAAGCGCAGGAAAATCAAACCTAATTTCGCATCGCCGTCGCGGCGCCCGGGGGTGGGCTGCCGGGCCACAGTCTACAGCCAACCGGCCCGCGCGAACGAGAAAGTGTCACTGATGCCGATGACGACGTGATCGAGCAGCCGCACATCGACAAGTTCGAGTGCGGCTTTCAGCATCCGGGTCAGGCGGCGGTCTTCCGCGCTCGGCTGCACCGCGCCCGACGGATGGTTGTGCGCGACGATCAGCGCCGCGGCGTTGTGCGCCATCGCGCCGCGCACGATTTCGCGCGGGTAGACGGCCATGCGCGTCAGCGAGCCGCGCGTGATTTCCTCCGTTTCGATCAGGCCGTGGCGCGCGTCGAGGTAGACCGCGGCGAACACTTCGTACGGGAGCGCGCCGATCTTCAGCCGCAGATAGTCCTCGACGGCGCCGGGCGAATCGATCTGCTTCTTCTCGTGCGCTTTCTCCTTCAGCACGCGCCGCGCAATCTCGATGACCGCAACCAGCCGAGCGGAGCGCGCAGGGCCGATGCCGGGGTGCGCCTCGAAATCATCGGCGGTTGCCTCGAGCAGCCCGCGCAACGTCTTGAACTGCGCGACCAGTGCGCGGGCGGTGACGAATACATCGTGCCCGGGCTTGCCCGTGCCGAGCAGCAGTGCAATCAGTTCGTCGTC
>NZ_CAJNKE010000263.1 GCF_905232215.1 Burkholderia sp. LMG 13014 | reverse complement strand
AGACGATCGACTACAACACGGTGTTCATCGGTGGGTCGGGGTCGGGCGAGCTCGTGAAGGTGCAGCTCGACACGACGAAGATGACGTACCGGATGACCTACCTCGCATCGCCGGTGCCGACCGCCGCGGGCACCGTGCAGCCGACGCGCGACACGGCGCCCGCCAATGTGGTCGACGGCACGCTGGCCGACGAAACGGGGCTGCCGACGGTGAAACTGAACCAGTGCACGTTCCGGATGCAGAACGCGAGCCTCGACCCGAGCCGGCCGGCGCGGCTGTTCCTCGGCGAAGGCGTGCTGGGCGGCGCGATCCCCGGTGCGACGATCCAGTTCGACGGCGTGATCGGCGTCGGCAAGATCCCGAAGACGACGTTCCCGTACTACCCGTTCATCAGCTTTTCGTCGCTGGAAACCGACCTGACGAAGATTGCCGGCAAGTACAACCAGCTCGGCTATCACCAGGTGCCGTCGCAGAACTTCCAGCCGGTGGCGCTCGACCAGCAGGTGACGATCAACGCGGACGGCAGCTATACGGAAACCGACAACTTCGGCAAGAAGAACGGCGGGCAGCTACTCGCGTCGAGCGCGACCGTGAACCAGCCGTTCACGTTGCGGCCCGATGCGCCGGCGTTCCAGTCGCTCAACTACCTGCCGCAGATTCCGCCGACGCTCGCGGCGGTCGATCCGGCGAAGGCCGGCAAGGGGATCCTGATCGTCGGCAAGCTGCGCAACCAGCTCGTGCCGATCTTCATCCGCACGGGTGCGGCCAACGCGGACCTCACGCAAGGCCCGCCGAGCGCGGACGACGAATCGGGCATCTCGTTCCTGAGCCCGCAGACAGCGATCGCGCAAGGCTCGCAGGACGGCGAGTACACGGGCGTCGACAGCGCGTTCAACTACCGCGCGACCGCGCTCATCGGCGCGCAGGCCACGCTGCTCGACCCGTTCAACGCGTCGCAGGCCGCGCTGACGCGCGCGCTGAACCTCGACTACACGCAGAAGGTGCCGGGCGTCGTGACGACCGTGCATGCGGACGCGGCGTCGGGGCCGGCAACCGGCAAGTTCGTGTTCACGGGCGGCGTGTTCGGGTTCCTCGACATGGTCGATACGAGCAACCCGTACTTCACGGTCGGCGCGTTCGTGCAGTGACCGCGTGTGGATGGAGACACGGCGGCGCCGCGCGCGGATGCGCGGCGCCCCGACAGAATGAGGGGGAGACTTCATGAAGAAGCTGATTGTCGCGGGTGTCGTCGCAGGCGTGTCGACGCTCGCATCGGCCCAGCAGGCGGGCGACAACGTCGCGACGCTGGGCTGGCTGCACATCATGCCGCAGGATTCGACCAACGGGCTGACGACGAATCTCGCGAGCATGCCGATCAACGGGCCGCTGCGCCTGCCCGGTTCGTTCACGTCGCCGGGCACGAGCCTGACGGTCAACAACGCCGATACCGTCGGCCTCACGCTCACGCACTTCTTCACCGACCACATCGCGGTCACGTCGGTGCTCGGCGTGCCGCCCGAGTTCACGCTGACCGGCCACGGCGTGATCAAGCCGCCGGGCCCGGCCGGCGCGCTCGGCAACGTCGACATGGACAAGACGGCGAACCAGCCGGCCGTGAAGAACGCGCGGCAGTGGAGCCCGACGGTCATCCTGCAGTACTACTTCAACTCGCCGACGGCGCGGTTCCGCCCGTTCGTCGGGATCGGCGTGGCCTACAGCTGGTTCAGCAACATCGAACTGAACGGCAACTTCGCGAAGGACATCAACGAGAACCTCGGCAGCGTGCTCGCGGCCGGCGCCGGCAAGCCCGGAGCGACGTCGGTGGAGGGCAAGGCGTCGTCGTCGTTCACGCCGGTCTACAACGTCGGCGCGAGCTATGCGATCGACAAGCACTGGGGCGTAACGGCGACGCTGACCTACATGCCGCTGAAGACCTACTCGTCGCTGGTGATCAAGGCGGCCGACGGCTCGACGCTCGCTACCACGCGCACGCGGTTGAAGGCCGATCCGCTGATCACGTTCGTCGGGATTTCCTACAAGTTTTGAGCCGTCCGGCGCGCACGAGGCGCGCTGGCGGTTTCCTGCGACCGGCTGGCCGGACCCTTCCGGCCGGGCGATCGCGTTCCTGGCGGCGTGCCGCCATTTGTGAAGAGAGGGGGCAGTTCAAATGAGCATTCGCAAAATCGTGTCGCTTGTTGCTGCAGTGGCTTTCACCGCGGTTTCCGCCGCGCCTGCTTTCGCAGTCACCGTGACGCGGGCCGATGGCCAGGCGATGAACCCGAACGGCGAGCCGTTCTCGGCGACCGGGCTCACGAACCTCAGCAAGGGATCGATCAGTGCGGCCTGTAACGCGACCTTCAACGGCACGATCACGTCGACCGGCATCGTCAACATCACGTCGACGACGTTCTCGGGCGGCGCGACGTGCGGGCTGATCAACGGCAGCGCGAGCAGCGCGTCGCCGTGGACGGGGCAGGCCGACAGCACGACGCAGTTGACGATCAATAACGTCAAGGTGAACGTCACGCTGCTCGGCGCCTGTGGGCCGAGCAAGGTAGTAACGGCGTGGAGCGATACGAACTCGTCGCTGACGTTCAACAGCGCCGTGCTGACGCCGGATTGCACGGTCGGCGGTACGGTGCTGACGTCGCCGAAGTTCCACGTGCAGTAAGCGTCGCGGATCGAAGCGGGTACCCGCCGCGCGCGAGGGCCGTGCGGTATGCGCGGCGGGTTTCCGCGGTTTCGATGGGTTCGTGCCGTCGCGTGTATCGGCGCGGCGGCCGGTTCATTCTGCAGAGCGGTCTCGTTTCTCGTGTAAGGCCGCCACATATCAAGAGAGAGGGCCGTACAGATGAAAATTCGTCAAATCGCATCGCTTGTTGCTGCAGTGGTGTTCACTGCGATTTCGGCCGCGCCTGCTTTTGCGGTGACCGTGTCGCGCGCGGATGGGCAGCCGATGAATCCGAACGGTGAGCCGTTTTCGGCGACGGGGCTCACGAACCTCAGCAAAAAGGCGATCGTCGCGAATTGCTCGGTGACGTTCAACGGAACGATTACGCCGGCGGGTATCGTCAATATCGCGTCGGTGCAGTTCAACGGGGGCAGCTTGTGTCGGCTGGTCAGCGCTAGCGCGAGCAGCGCTTCGCCATGGACAGGGCAGTTGGATAGCGCGACACAGCTTTCGATCAACAACGCGCAGGTGGACTTCATGGTGCTCGGAGTTTGCGAGTCGAGCAAGCTCGTGGCGGCATGGAACGATTCGAATTCGTCGCTCGCGTTCAACAATGCCGACTGGACACCCGACTGCAGGCTGACCGGCACGCTCATGGCGACGCCGAAGCTCCACGTGCAGTAAGAGCCTCGCGAATCGACACAGGGACCCGTTGCGCACGAGGGCCGTGCGATATGTATGGCGGACTCCCCATTTCTCGTTGCATTCGTGTCGTCGCGCGTATCGGCGCGACGGCCGGCTGACCGCCCGTGTCGCGATCCGATCCGGGTGGACATGCAGGGATGGCGCGGCGTGCCGCGCTGTCCGATTCGATTGAAACAACACAATTCCAATTGGCCAGAACACTCCCGGAAGACCCATGCTTACCGATCCAGCAAAGTATGGAGATGCCCGCGGCGCGACGCCTGACCGGCTGCGCACGGCCGCGTGGTTGCAGTACCTGATCGAACGACTCGACGCTGCCGCTTGCGCAGCGATAACGGCTGACGCTGGCGACACGACCGTCGCCGAGTCACAGGCGATACGTATGCGGACAGGCGCGAATCTGTCTCGCGACGCAGCGGCCGTTCTTTACCGGCTCGCGCCGTGGATCGCATCGGACGGCGGTGCCTGCGCATGCGACCTGACCGACCCGTTCGGCGCGTGCTCGCATGTGCCTTCGATGCAGCAACTCGACGAAGCCGAACGCAGCTGCCCCGGTTCGCGCGCCGTGTTCGACACCGCGCACGGCGTGATCGACGCATGCGCATTCGATGACCCCGATGTCGGCTGGGCCGCACTCGAGCGGATTGCCGGCGGGGTCGAACGTAACGGGGACGATGACGGCGAACGCACCGCACCTGAAATGGGCGTGCAGGGCGACACACCGCCTGCGAAGAACCTGAGAGACAGGCTGGCCGTCGTCGCGGCGGCGAGTGGGGAAACGTCGGCCATGCCTGGCGCCGTCATCGATGCGATCGTGCTGCGCGCGTGCGGGCCGCGCGACGATGCATCGCGCATCGACGAAATGGCTGCGCTCGCGACGTTCTCGGCCGTGCTCGCCGCCGGCAACGGGACCTCCGTTGCCGCGTATGGCGGTCAGCACAACCTCGTTGCACGGGCGATCCGCACGCATCGCGCCGATCTCGCGTCGGTGGACGGGCTGCTTGCGGCGCTCGCCGTGTGCAGGCTCGATCAACTCGTCGGTGGTGGCAGTTTCTGGGCTTGCTACCTGCTGGCGGGCATCGTGATCGCCGCCCCGGAGGCCGTGCGGGAAATCGGTGGCCGCTTTCATGGCGACGAGTGGCAGACATGGCTCGATCACGTGCTCGCCTGGCCGGCAGTCAGCCGCTTCGGGCCGAAGGAGGACGCCGCGTTCGAGCGCCTGCGCGGCGCAATGAGCCTGACGTCGCGATGGAATCCGATCGTCCGCGGGAAACGGATGGGGAAGCGGGCCGTTGTGACGCCCTGATTCGGCGAACACGGGGACAAGGCGGGCGGACGTCCCGCCTTTGCCGAACCGATACGCAAGGATTCCAAACGATCTGCGCGCGAGCACCCTGGTTCGCGCCGAAATGCCGGGCGCCGTTCGCACACGCGAACGGGCGTCAGGCGACGGCATGCCAAGACGTCAAGACGTCATGCCGTCGGTGTCGACACTGGCCACACGCTACGCCACGTCATCGTGACTGCCTGACCGACCGCGCATCACCCCGATCCGGGCGCCATCGACCGAACGCAGTATGATTCCGCAGACGATGCCGGCGATCGCGCCGCTGTACCCGCCCGCCCGCACCGCCGAAGATCTGCCAAGCTTGTTGTAAGCCGGACACGAACCGCCGCCGCGTGAGAGCGCCGCCGCGAACCCGCATCCGGGCCACCTTCATCGAAACGGTCAGTCAGATGTCAAAGCAAAACAAGAAGATTCTCCTCCTGAGCGTGAGCGCCGGCGCCGGCCATACCCGCGCGGCCGAAGCGATCCGCGCGTTCGCCGACCACCATCCCGCCGGCGTCGAAGCCACCCACCTGGACGTGATGGATTTCGTGTCCACCGGCTTCCGCAAGCTGTACACCGATCTCTACATCAAGCTCGTCAGCAGCCAGCCGGCGCTGTGGGGCTACCTGTACCAGAAGACCGACGAAGTCGATCCCGCCGCGCCGTCGCAGAAGATCCGGCGCGCGATCGAGCGGCTCAATTGCCGGCCGCTGCTCGCGGAGATCGAACGTCAGCGTCCGGACGCGATCATCTGCACGCACTTCCTGCCGGCCGAACTGCTGTCGCGCGAGATTCGCAAGGGACGCGTCGATACGCCGGTGTGGGTGCAGGTCACCGATTTCGACCTGCACAGCATGTGGGTCGTGCCGAACATGCGCGGCTATTTCGCGGCCAACGACGAGATCGCATGGCGCATGCATGCGCGTGGCATGGCGCCCGACACCGTGCACGTCAGCGGCATCCCGATCATGCCGGCGTTCGGCCAGCCGCTCGATCGCGCGGCCTGCGCAGCCGAATTCGGCCTCGATCCCGAGCGCCCGACCTTCCTGATGATGTCCGGCGGCGCGGGCCTCGGCGGGCTCGACGTGCTGGCCGCGCGCCTGCTGGAGATGGACGCCGACTTCCAGCTGATCGCGCTGGCGGGCAAGAACCAGGCGATGCTGGCGTCGTTGCAGGAACTGGCCGCGCAGCATCCCGGCCGGCTGTTTCCGCAGGGCTTCACGCAGCAGGTCGAACGCCTGATGGCTTGCGCCGACCTCGTGATCACGAAGCCGGGCGGCCTGACGACGTCCGAATGCCTCGCGATGCAGCTGCCGATGATCGTCAATTCGCCGATTCCGGGCCAGGAAGAGCGCAATGCGGATTTCCTGCTCGAACAGGGTGTCGCGCTGAAGGCGATCGACGACGATGCACTCGTCTACCGGATCCGCGCGTTGCTGCAGACGCCGGAGCGTCTCGCCGACATGCGTCGCCGTCTCGCGCCGCTCGGGCGGCCGCTCGCCGGCCGCTTCGTGCTCGATCGCGTGCTGGGCCTGGAGCCCGCCGCATGACCGTGGCCCGTTTCGTGCCCACGCGTCATACGCTGTTCGTCGTCGCGTGGGTCGTGCTGCTCGCGTTCTTCTTCGCGAACGTCGAGATCCAGATCGAAGGCAGCGCGGGCTGGGCCGCCAACCTGCCGACCTGGCGCATCGAGCATCACTGGCTGCTCGACATCTTCTGGGGCGGGCGGCCGATGACCGGCTACCACGCGTGGGTGTTCCCGTTCGTCGCGCTGTTCTTTCACTTGCCGCCCGTGTTCAACGGGCGGTGGTCGTGGCGCATCGAGGCGCGCATCGTCGCGTGCATCATGGTGTTCTGGCTGACCGAGGATTTCCTGTGGTTCGTGCTGAACCCGGCATACGGCCTGGCCCGTTTCAATCCGGCCAATGTGCGTTGGCATGTCCACTGGCTCGGCGTGGCGCCGACCGACTACTGGACGATGAGCGCCGCCGCGATCGTGCTGTTCATTCTTTCACGCGAGCGCAAGCGCGCATTTTATTGAGCCGACATGAAACTCGCCATCATTGCCGCGATCGCCGTCACGCTTGCCGGGCTCGTTCAGCCGGCCTGCGCGGACCCGGCCTCCGAGGTGTCCGCCCGGCCGATCAAATGGGCGCAGAGCGTGACCGATGCGCATGTGAACAACCTGCATCGCATCACGCCGTCGCTGTATCGCAGCGCGCAGCTGTCGCGCAGCGACGTGCCGGAGTTGCAGAAGCTCGGGATCCGCAAGGTCATCAGCTTCCGTTCGTTTCACGCGGACGACAGCATCCTGGCCGGCACGCAGATCAAGATGCAACGCATCCGGATCAACACGTGGGACATCCGCGACGAAGACATGGTCACCGCGCTGAGGGCGCTGCGGACGGCCGACCAAGACGGCCCGGTGCTGATCCACTGCCAGCACGGCGCCGATCGTACAGGCCTCGTGTCGGCGTTGTACCGGGTGGTGTACCAGGGCTGGACACGCGAGCAGGCGCTCGATGAACTGCAGCATGGTGGGTATGGGTTCCATCCGATCTGGCAGAACATCACGAACTACTTGAAAAACGTCGATATCGAGCGTTTGCGGCAGCAGGTCAACAACGGTTGAGGTGGACATGAAAAACGCCGCCGACAGTCACTGTCGGCGGCGTTTTTCATGGGGAAGGCCGGCCGGAGCGTCTCACTGCTTCCGCGATATGACGAGCCCACGCGCCATTCTTCTTTCTCCATTTCGATGATCCCCGGATAGTCGACTGGCCATCGGCAGTCGCGTTTCAGCGCGCTTCGTTTCATCGACGCTCGTCGGCTCGATGTGAGCACGGCGCTATGGGCTTGTACGCTGGCGGATCGTGCTTTGGGTGAATCTTTCCGTGAATTTCAGATTCGTCCGATAGACGCTGGAACGATAGCTCGATACTTTTGATCCCCGCCCAGTATGAGCGCGAACCTGTCCGTGAGAGCGGATGGGGCTGGGCCGAGGCACTTTATCGACTGCTATTGCGTCGTTTGCCGCTATTCGCCATTGATGACCGCTGCCCCGGACCTGGGTCGGCAAGGATCTTCTATGCCCACGCAATCCGACCTGCGTTTTACTTTTTCTGCCGGAGACGATTCGTTTGAGGTCGTCGAGTTCACGCTGCGCGAGGGGTTGTCCGAGACCTTTCGCCTGGAGGTCGAGTTGGCCAGTATCAATCCGGCCATCGACTTTGGTCAGATACTCGATCGTAATGGCCTGCTGACCATCTGGCAGAGCGGCCAGCCCGTGCGCTACGTGCATGGTGCGGTTTCGTCGTTCGTTCAGGGCGATACCGGCTTCCGGCGTACCCGCTACTCCGCG
>NZ_CAJNKE010000262.1 GCF_905232215.1 Burkholderia sp. LMG 13014 | reverse complement strand
CCGAGATGACGGTTCACGATCGCGCTCGTGCAGACGTCGGCCGCCATGTCGATATGCGCGGCGAAGCGCGGATCGTCGGGCAGTTCGCCCGCGAAGTGATGGTCGAAATAGCGGACCGTCGCGCCGTCGCGCAGCAGCCGCGCGCACGCATCGCGATTCTGGTCGTGCGACACGTCGAGCACGGTGACGAGATCGCCCGCACGCGCGTCGATCCGCTCGAGCAGCTTGATGTCGCGTTTCACACCGGTCACGAGCGTGCCGCGCACGCGCTCCGCGAGCCGCAGTTGCTGAAGCGCGCACAGCCCGTCCGCATCGCCGTTGAACGCAAAGAAATGTTGTACTTCGTGGTTGTCCTGCATGATGCTTTGCTCCATCGTCAGGGCATGAAATCGCCGCCGTTCGCGTCGAGCGTCGCGCCCGTCACCGCGTTCGCGTAGTCCGACGCGAGGAACAGCGCCGCGCGCGCGCAATCGTCATCGGTCGGCAGCTTCGCGAGCGCGATGTTCGACGCGATCGGCGCGATGATCTGCGCCTCCGTCATCCCGTACTCGGCGGCCGCCTGCCGGAAATACGTCTGCGTCGGCACGCCCCACATCCACCCCATGTGGATACTGTTCGCGCGTATGCCGTGCACGCCGAGTTCGCGCGCCAGATATTTTGCCGCAACCGCGAGCGCCCCCTTCGATACAGCGTAGCCGCCTTCCCCTGCAAAAGGCTTGCGGGTCGCCTGCGTGTTGATCATCACGATCGCGCCGCGCTGCTGCCGCTTCATGTGCGGCACGACTTCCTGCGTGAGCGCCATCGTGCCGAAGACGTTGGTGTCGAACACCGTGCGCCAGCCGTCGAGGTCGGCTTCCTCCACCGGTTCCGGAAACGTGCCGTGCACGAATGCGCTGTTCACGAGCGCGTCGATCCGGCCGAAGCGCTCGACGGCTTGCGTCGCGAGCTGCCGGCATTGCGCACGGTCGGTGATGTCGGTCTTCACCTTCAGCACGTCGCAGTCGACGCCGAGTTCATCGATACGCGCTTCGGCGTCGTCGAGCTTTTCCATCGTGCGCGCCGCAACGACCACACCGCGCGCACCCTCGCGCGCAGCCTCGACGGCGAGCTTCACGCCAAGCCCCGGGCCGATCCCGGAAATCACGACGATCTTGTCCTTCAGCAACATGGCTTGTCTCCTGGTTGTCGTTGGTCTCGCGAGTCCGGCCGTCAGCCAGCCGCTCGCAAATGCCGCGCGCGATACGCGGCGAAGTCGCGCGCAAGTTGCGCATCGGTGAAGCCGAAGCGCGCGATCGAATAGTCGTGCGCGGCACGCTTGTCGCGGCCGTTGCGCGCCATCCAGTCCGTCATCGCCGCATGCTGCCGGGCATCGAGCGACATGCCGGCAAAGGCATACACGGCCTCGGCAACACCAAGCGGATTCGATACCGTGTCCTCGAATCGCACGTCGAGGAACCGGTCGGCCGGCAGCGCGTCGCGCGCCGTCATCGCCGCGCCGATCGCGCGTGCCATCCCCGCATTCCACTGCGCGCCGACGGCGAGTGGATCGGGATCGTCCGCATACATCTGCCACAGCGTGTGCGCCATGCTCGCCATCGACGGAATCGTCTGCGCCGGATCGCGGTGCGTCAGCACGACCTGCGCGCGCGGAAACACGCGGCACAGCACGTCGAGCGCATGCAGGTGCTGCGGCGTCTTCAGCAGCCAGCGCGCGGCCGGCGCGACGCCGCGCTGTGCCTTCTGCCACTGCAGGAACTGCAGCATCCGTTTCAGGTACGTATAGACCGGCGTGAGATCCTGTTGCGCGAGCCAGGCCGTATAGCGCGGCACGTTCGCGTATGAATCCATCGCGCACACGAACGCGTGCTCCATCAGCATGAACTCTTCGTCCGCGAGCATCGCATCGAGCGGATGGATCGTCAGGATCTGCGGAATGCAGTCGATCATCGTCGCGACCTCGGCCTGCGCGCGCGCGATGCGCACCGTCGGCTCGGCAAGCGTCTCGCCCGCGAGCGGTGCCGGGTAGCGGGTTTCCCACCACGCGGCCGAATGAAACCGCGGGTCGACGGCCAGCAGGCGCTGCAGCAGTGTCGTGCCGGTGCGCGGCAGGCCGACGATCACGAGCGGATCGTCGATCGCAATGTCCGCGATCTCCGGATGACGCTGGAAGTAGTCCTCGACGACGAGCCGGTTCACGAGCTGGCCGACGAGCTTCTCGCGCATCATCTCCGCACCGCGTGCGGACAGGTTCGCTTCGTCGATCAGCGACGCGCACATCACGTCGAGCGCTTCGCGATACGGCCCGTCACCGAACGCGGTGAGCCCGGCCGTGCGCGATACGGCTTCAGCGATCAACCCGTCGGCTGCGAGCAGCGTGCGGATCCGGTCAAGCGGTGCGTTCATGCGGCCTCCTTCAGCGTCGAGAGCTTCACCACACGCGTGCGCGGATGCACCGGCCGCGCGGCACCGACCCAGCGCCAGCAGATCGTGCCGGTGCGATGCCCGGCCGTATCGAGCCAGTTCGCGTCGCCCGGCCGCGCGGCCGCGACGATCACCGTTACGCCGCCGTCTGCATTCAGCCGTGCGCTGTGCTTGTTCACGCAGATATCGAAGTGCCGGTAATCGAGCGACTCCATCCAGTAGTTGTTGAGCTGCACGTTCCAGAAATCGCAATCGGGCACCGTGTCGACGTCGATCACGAGTGCTTCGTCGTCGGCCAGCGACCAGCACGAGTGGTAGTAGTAGATGTTCGGATCGCCGCCGACCGACTGGCACAGCGCCTGGTCGGCGGGTGGCAGCGCATTCACGTGCGACCGGTAGCTCGCGGCCCAGTCCGCGAACAGCTTCGACGTCTGCTCGACGAACTGCGCGGCGCGCGTGAGGCCGCCCTGCAGCACGAGCGGGTCGAGCGGCGCCGGGCGATCGTCGGCACCGATACGCTCGATCTTCAACTGCGCCGGCGTTTCCGCGCGACGGTCGAGGAAAGTCTGGCGCACCAGTAACGCGTTGGTGCCGGGCTCCATGCGCACCCAGTTGCCCGCGCGCGGCGTCTCACTCAATACGATCTCGAAGCTGCCGTCCGGCGCGAGCTCGAGCTGCTTCGCGTCGAGAAAGCCCGTCTGCAGCATCTTGCCGTCGGTCTCGTAGCCGCCCTTCTGCGTGCCGAAGCTCAGGTAAGCCACCGTGCCGCGCCGCCCCGTCACGCGGTATTCGCAGCGGCCGTCGAGGCGCGCGTACTGGTACAGGTTGTCGGGATTGTCGGCGCCGATCTTCGCGGTCTCATGCGACGGCGAGAAAAAACCCGGCCACGCACCGTCCGCAAACTCGACGTGCATTTCGAGCGCGATGCGCATCAGCCGGCTCAGGTAGCGGAAGCCTTCCGCGCGTGTCAGCGGATCGTCCGGCGCTTCGGCGCGCAGGATCTGTTGTCCGCTGCGTTTCAGGGTGTCGCAGAAATCGGCCCAGGTCTGGCCCGAAAGCAATTGCGTGGCACGTGTGTCGTCCGTCATGTGTCGTCTCCGCCGATGGTCGAGCGCTCACCTTAAGCGCCGCCGCCGCGCGCCACTTCGTCCGGGTGGACTAAGGAAAGATCCGCTCCACCGCCGTGCCGCGGTTTAGTCCACCCGGACGAAGAGCGGCATGCCGCTCGCTCGATACCGTCGGTGTCATGCACGAAACGCCGCACATGTCGCGCGGCACCGGCATGAAACAAGGAGACGAACGATGTTGACCCACTTGGAGCGGCTGGAGGCCGAAAGCATCCACATCATGCGCGAGGTGGTCGCCGAGAGCGAGAACCCGGTGATGCTGTATTCGATAGGCAAGGACAGCTCGGTCATGCTGCATCTCGCGATGAAGGCGTTCTACCCGGCGAAGCCGCCCTTTCCGCTGCTGCACGTCGATACGACCTGGAAATTCCGCGAGATGATCGCGTTTCGCGACGAGACGGCCGCACGCCTCGGCCTCGATCTGCGCGTGCACATCAACCCCGACGGCATCGCGAACGACATCAATCCGTTCGCACACGGCTCGGCCGTGCACACCGACGTGTGGAAGACGCAGGGGCTCAAGCAGGCGCTCGATCACTACGGCTTCGACGCCGCGTTCGGCGGCGCCCGCCGCGACGAGGAAAAGTCGCGCGCGAAGGAGCGCATCGTGTCGCTGCGTTCGGAACAGCACCGCTGGGACCCGAAGCGCCAGCGCCCCGAGCTCTGGTCGCTGTACAACGCGCGCAAGCGCAAGGGCGAAAGCCTGCGCGTGTTCCCGATCTCGAACTGGACCGAGCTCGACATCTGGCAATACATCCAGCTTCACGACATTCCGATCGTGCCGCTCTACTTCGCGAAGGAACGGCCCGTGGTCGAACGTGAGGGCGCGCTGATCATGGTCGACGACGAACGCCTGCCGCTGCGCGAAGGCGAAGTACCACGGATGCGCAAGGTACGGTTCCGCACGCTCGGCTGCTATCCGCTGACAGGCGCGATCGACAGCGACGCGACGTCGCTCGACGACATCCTGCAGGAGATGCGCGAGACGCGCACGTCCGAACGGCAAGGACGACTGATCGACAGCGATTCGGCCGGTTCGATGGAAAAGAAGAAACAGGAGGGATATTTCTGATGGCACACGTTCTCACCGCGCCCGACACGCTCGCGCGCCCCCATTCCGCCGCGCTCGCCGACGACGATGCGCAAACCCAGGACCTGCTGCGCTTCATCACGTGCGGCAGCGTCGGCGACGGCAAGAGCACACTGATCGGTCGCCTGCTCTACGAATCGAACATGCTGTTCGACGACCAGTTGACCCAGCTCGAAGTCGATTCGAAGAAGGTCGGCACGCAGGGCGGCGAACTCGATTTCGCGCTGCTCGTCGACGGCCTGTCGGCCGAGCGCGAGCAAGGGATCACGATCGACGTCGCGTACCGCTTCTTCGCGACCGCGCGACGCAAGTTCATCGTCGCCGACACGCCCGGCCACGAGCAGTACACGCGCAACATGATCACCGGCGCGTCGACCGCCGATCTCGCGGTAATCCTGATCGACGCGCGCAAGGGCGTGCTCACGCAGACGCGCCGCCATAGCCATCTCGTCGCGCTGATCGGCATCAAGCGCGTGGTGCTCGCGATCAACAAGATGGACCTGGTCGACTACGACCGCGCCGTGTTCGAGCGCATCGATGCCGACTATCGCGCGTTCGCGGCCGAGCTCGGGCTAGCGGAGATCGTCAGCATCCCGATGTCGGCGCTGCGCGGCGACAACGTGATCGCGTCGAGCGCGCGGATGCCGTGGTACACGGGCCCGACGCTGATGCAGCATCTCGACACGCTGCCGCTCGCCGCGCGCGTGACGCGCGACGAGCCGTTCCGGCTGCCGGTGCAGTGGGTCAACCGCCCGCACCTGAATTTCCGCGGCTACGCGGGCAGCATCGCGTCGGGCGAGATCCGTGTCGGCGAGCGCGTGCGCGTGCTGCCGTCCGGCAAGGAGAGCCGCGTCGCGTCGGTGATCACGCAAGGTGGCGAAAGCGACGTCGCGCGCGCCGGCGACGCGGTGACGCTCACGCTCGCCGACGAGATCGACATCAGCCGCGGCGACATGATCGCGCGCGCGGATGCGCCGCCCGAGGTAGCCGACCAGTTCGAGGCGACGCTCGTGTGGATGCACGACGAGCCGCTGCTGCCCGGCCGCCCGTATCTCGTGAAGCTCGGCACGCAGACGGTCGGCGCGACCTGCGCGACGCCGAAGTACAAGATCGACGTGAACACGCGCGAGCATCTCGCGGCGCGCACGCTCGCGCTCAACGAGATCGGCGTGTGCAACCTGAGCTTCGACCGCCCCGTCGCGTTCGATCCGTACGACCGCAACCGCCACACGGGCGGCTTCATCGTGATCGACCGCTTCACCAACGATACGGTCGGCGCCGGGATGCTGCACTTCGCGCTGCGCCGCGCGCACAACGTGCACTGGCAGGCCGTCGACGTCGACCGCGCCGCGCGCGCCGCGCAGAAGGCGCAGACGCCGCGCATCGTGTGGCTGACAGGGCTGTCGGGCGCCGGCAAGTCGACCATCGCGAACCTCGTCGAGAAGCGGCTGCACGCGCTGGGCAAGCACACGTACCTGCTCGACGGCGACAACGTGCGGCACGGGCTTAATCGCGATCTCGGCTTCACCGAGGCCGATCGCGTGGAGAACATCCGGCGCGTCGCCGAAGTCGCGCGGCTGATGCTCGACGCGGGGCTCATCACGCTCGTGTCGTTCATCTCGCCGTTCCGCGCGGAACGCGACATGGCGCGTGCGATGGTCGGCCCCGACGAGTTCGTCGAGGTGTTCGTCGACACGCCGCTCGCGGTCGCCGAGGAGCGCGATCCGAAGGGTCTGTACAGGAAGGCGCGGCGCGGCGAGCTGAAGCACTTCACGGGCATCGATTCGCCGTACGAACCGCCCGCGCAGCCCGAACTGCGCGTCGATACGGTAGCCGAGTCGCCGGAAGAAGCGGCCGACCGCATCGTCGCGTACCTGCTGCGCGAGCGCGCGGCGTAAGCACCGCAAGCGGGCAGCCCGGCGGTTGCCCGCCTGCCCGCGTCGCCTACTCCGTTCGGATGACGCGGGCGGCCAGCCGGCCGGTATGCTGGTCCGGGAATCCTTCATCCCGATCAGGAGTACACGAGCATGCCCATCGCGCTGGCGCCCGGCGATCCGGCCGCACACGACGGTTTCGACGACGCGGCGTGGACGGCGCGCGAACTCAGCGCGTGGCTCGGGCTCGTCTATCAGGGCCCGTCGGAAGCGACCCCGTGGGCCGGCTTCCTCGAAGCGGTCCGCGCGCGGCTCGACGCGAGCTTCACGACCCTGGTGCTGCGCAATCCGGGCGGCGCACGGCACGGGCTCATCATCAACGCGTCGGCGCACGGCCCGCTGTTGCCCGGCGAGCCGTCGTACAGCGAACAGTTCTATGCGCTGTGTCCGTTTCTCGACCAGCCGCCCGGCCAGGTCTTCACGGCCGACCGGCTGTTCGGCGAAACCGCGTGGCGCGCGCACGATTTCTACCGGCAGTACCTGCAGCCGCTCGACCTGCGCTACATCCTCGGCGCGAACCTGCGCGGCGAACGCGGCGTCGAATGCGCGTTCTTCGTGAGCCGCGCGCACGGCGGCCGCGATTTCGACGCGGCCGAGCGCGCGCAGGTCGCGACGCTGCTGCCGCACCTGCAGCGGGCGGTCGAACTGCACGCGGCGTTCGACGTGCTCGATGCCGAACGCGCGCTGTACGCGGGCACCGTCGACCGGCTCGATGTCGGCACCGCGATCGTCGACGAGGACGGCCGCGTGATCAAGCGCAACCGCATCGCCGAGCGGCTGATCGAGCAGCAGGACGGGCTGTGCATGCGCCAGGAGCGGCTCCATGCATCGTGCCCGCTCGACGAGCGGCGGCTGCAGAAGGCGCTGCAGGCCGCGCTCGAGCATTTCCGCGCGGGCGCGCTTGCGCGCATCGAAGCCACCACGCTGTCGCGCCCCGGCGGCGCAATGCCGTTGAGCGTGCTGCTGCGCCCGCTCGCGCCCTACCGCGGCGCCGAGGACCGCCAGCACCGGCCGGCCGTCGCGGTGTTCGTCCGCGATCCGGCATCGTCGCCGCAGACGTCGCGCGACATGCTGCACCGGCTGTTCCGGCTCACGCCGATGGAAACCGAAATCGCGCTGCTGCTCGTCGACGGGCTGACGCTCGACGAAGCGGCCGCCGCGACGGGCATCACGAAGAACACCGCCCGCGCGCACCTGCGCGGCATCTTCGCGAAAACGGGCGCGACGCGGCAGGCCGTGCTCGTGAAGACGCTGCTCAACAGCGTCGTGTCGATGGCGTAACGGCCGCGAGGGCCGCGATGGCGGGCGCCGGACAGGCTGCCCGGTCGATGCACCACCACGTGCACGGGTCGCGACCGGGTAACCGGTGATTGGCGCACACTCATTTCATGTCATACGTCATCAGACATGAATAGATACCTAGCCGATCTCGTGAAATTCCCCAATATCTGGGCAATTTTCGGGTAAACCCGCGACGTCTTCGCTGTCTCTCAGGCGTACCATGTCATACGACGACATACTACACCG
>NZ_CAJNKE010000261.1 GCF_905232215.1 Burkholderia sp. LMG 13014 | reverse complement strand
CATACGAGATCATGCCTAGTCTCGTGGGCGCGGAGATGTGTATACGAGCCCGGCGGTGGAGGCCGCGCGCGCGGCCGAGGCCGACGGGATGCTCGCGGTATCGGTGCTGCCCGGCTTCTCGCTCGCGGACATTCCCGCGCCGTGCATCAGCGTCGTCGTGGTGGCCGATGGCGACCGGGCCGCGGCCGATGCCGTCGCCGAGCGCATCGCGCGGCAGATCTGGGACGAGCGCGACGACTTCGTCTATCGGAGCGCGCCGCTCGCCGAATCGGTTGCGCAGGCCGCGGCGCTCGCGCGCGGTGCGGATCGCCCGGTGCTGATGCTCGATCACGGCGACAACTGCATGTCGGGCGGCCCGTGCGACACGATGGATCTGCTCGAGGCCGCGCTCGCGCAAGGGCTCGACGGCATCGTCAGCGGGCCGCTGTGCGACCCGCAAGCCGTCGCGGCGCTGATCGACGCGGGGGTCGGCGCGACCGTCACGGTATCGGTCGGCAATCGCCTGCCGTCGCACGGCGGCGTGCGGCGCGAGCCGTTTCGCGCGACGGGTGTCGTGCGCGCGCTCACCGACGGCGAATACGTGATCACGGGGCCGACCTACACGGGCCAGCGCGCGTACATGGGCCGCACGGCCGTGCTCGATATCGGCGCGGCCACACTCGTCGTGACCGAACGCACACAGGAACCGTGGGATCTCGGCGTATTCGAGAGCGTCGGCGTCGATCCGCGCCGCGCGCGCTTCCTGCTGCTCAAATCGCGAATGTATTGCCGGCCGGTGTTCGTGCCGATCGCGGCCGCGCTGGTCGAGTGCGACAGCCGTGGCGTGACGGGCTCGGACTACGGGCTGTTCCGCTACGAGCGGCTTGCGCGGCCGGTGTATCCGCTCGACGACGTCGGCGAGTGGCCGCGTGGCGCGCGACGGACGGATTGACGGCAACAAACCGGGTGCGAGACGCCGGATTGGCCGGCTTTCGGGCATCATGCGATGGCATCGACCCGTCGAGCAGCAGGGTCGAGCCATCCATTGCATCCGCAACCGACCCGGAGAACCGACCGCCATGCATTCGAACCCTTTCCGCCCCCGCAGCGCGCGCCTGCTCGCCGCGCTGACCCTCGCCACGACGGCCGTTGCCGCGCACGCCGCCGACTGGATCGTGTCCGGTAACGACGGCAAGTACCAGCGCGTCGAGGGCCGCGACACCTATCTGGCCTCGCCGCCCGCCGACACGCTGACGCTGCTCGACGCCAGCACGTTCCCGCCGAAGGTCGCGCTGCAGGTCGACGTCGAGAACGGCATCCAGGGGCCGCCGCAGGCCGTCGCGATCACGCCCGACGCGAAGCTCGCGCTCGTCGCCGCACCGACGCGCTACGACACGGCCGCGAAGCAGCTCATGTACGACACGTTCCTGCAGGTCGTGAATCTCGACACCGCGCCGCCCGCAGTCACGCGCATCGAGCTCGGCGCGCATCCGCAAGGCATTGCGATCGATCGCTCGGGCAAGCTCGCGCTCGTCGCGAACGTGGACGGCAGCGTGTCGATCCTGCGCATCGACGGCACGCATGTGACGCTCGACGGCAACCTGAAGATCGGCAAGAAGCGGCTGGCCGGGATCAGCTTCACCCATGACGGCAAGCATGCGCTCGTGTCGCTGCGCGACGAGCAGGGCGTCGCGGTGCTGAACGTCGACGACGGCAAGGTGACCGACAGCGGGTCGCGCCTGAGCGCCGGCGTCGCGCCTTACACGATCGACGTGTCGAGCGACAACCGCTGGGCCGTCGTCAGCAATGTCGGGCTCGCGGGGCTGCCGGGCTATACGGGCACCCTGGCCGGCGACGCCGATTCGATCGCGCTGATCGACGTGTCGCGCGTGCCGTTCCGCACGGTCCAGTACCTGACGGTGCCGTCGCTGCCGGAAGGCGTCGCGATCTCGCCGGACGGCAAGTGGATCGCCGTGCAGGCGATGGACGGCTCGAACCTGACGCCCGACAATCCGGGCCGCCACAAGATCGGCAAGGTGCTGCTGTTCGCGATCCGCGACGGGCAGGCCGTGAAGGTGAGCGAGCTGCCCGGCGGCGAAGCCGCGCAAGGCATCGTATTCACCGCCGACAGCCGGCACGTGATCGTGCAGTTCAACGTCGAACGGCAACTGGCGCTCTATGCGGTGGAAGGCGGCAAGCTGCGCGATACGGGCAAGCGGATCGCGCTGACGGGCGGCCCGTCTTCATTGCGGACGTTGCCGCGCTGACGCGCACGACTTTCCCGTTCGTTCCGTTCACGCAGATGACGGCCGGCGGTTCCGCCACCGCGCGGCGCATGCGCCGGGCCGGCGCGCGATAAACGCAACCGGGCACGCGCAGGGTTCCGCCCTGCGCGCGGCGTTCGTCGCAGGCAGGATGGCCGGCAAGCCGTTACGGATTGAGAAATTTGCCGAGCCAGCGCGGTGTCGCGGTGCGATCGAAGATGACGTGCAGCCAGGGACTGATCGCGCCATATTCGAGCCCGTGGCGTTGGGCAAGCAGCGTCAGGGACTGCGGGGTGTAAAACGAGATGTGCCCGTTGCGCGGGATGCAATACGACCACTGATCGAGGCCGCGATCGATGATGTCCCGGGTGATCAGCGATGTCTGGAACAGCAGCGCGCCATCGGGCTTCCGATAACGCATGATCTGGTCGAAGAGGTCGAACGGCGCCGGATGATGCTCGAACACTTCGAACGACAGGATCGTATCGAACGTGCCTTCGGGGGGCGCCGGGTGCGAGAACGGATCGTACGATGTCACGTCCGTGAAGCCGCGCGCTGACAGTTTCCGTTCCAGCAAGCCCAGTCCCGAGCCGAAATCGAGAATCCGGCCTTCCCGCATGTCCGGAAAACTGGCGCAGATCAGGTCGGCCTGCTGTTGCGGACGGATCTCGAGATACTCGGGGTCGTGGCGCACATAGTCGGCGTTGTACACATGCCGTGAGAAATCGTCGTGTGTCCAGCTGTCGAACGCGGGCGCCCACGTGAAGCCGCATTGCTCGCAAGCGTGGTAGTAGATCGGGATTCCCGCATACGGGTCGACTTTTTTCCCGGTCATGAAGTCGGCGCCGCTGCGCGAGAAATCGACCAGGCCGCAGATGGGGGCGTGGACCGCACACACCTTGCAGGCCATGGCCGACGGGTGGCGATTCAGGTTCCGATTCAACACCCTTCTCCTGTTCGCCAGCGAGGCGTGCGCGTGACGGATGGTGCGGGAGAGGCTATCACAGTCGCGTCAGCCGTCGCGACCGTGCGCGCTTACGGACGCAGCAGATCGAACCCGCCGAATACGACGACACCGCTCAACGCGATCATCGCGACGGAGTGCTGGCCGAAGTAGAGAATCGCGGCGGCAAGCCACGTCGTGATGCAGAAGGCGCCGATGCGGGCCATCGTATGTTCCTCGAATGCGTGATGAAGTGAGCGCGCGCCGCACGGCGTTCGCCGCTCGAATCGGCGAGCGGGGCACGCAGGCGGACGGAAAAGGCGACCCGCGCAGCCGCGACCGCGGCGTCGACACGCGTGGCGTGCCGCGCCCGGCAGGGCGGGAGTCGAGACCGGCGGCGTTGCGCGCTCGCGCCCGGAGGCGGTCGGCACGCGGATTCCGCTGGCGAAGCGGCAATTTTACCAGCGCCGCGATGTCGCTAATCTGGCCCTTTCGAAGCTAAAAGAACGCGATCTTCCGTCAAATCAGTCCGGTCCCGATACTCAAGTTTCGTGTGACGAATGCCGTAAACAAGTTGGAAGGCACTTCCGCCCCAGTCACGATTCGCTTACCTACACACGGACCGACACGATGCAGATCGATTTCTCCACGACCACGCGCGCCCCGCTGGCGGACGGTAGCCCGAGCACGAACGCTTCGTCGGCCGCCGCGGCGACAACCTCGGCCGCGCCCGCCGCCGCGTCCTCCACCGATGGCGCGACGAGTACGACGGGCACCACCGGCGCACCGGGTTCGACCGGCGCCACCGGCGAAACGCTCGGTGCATCGGGCGCGTCGTCGGAAGACCCTGCGGTGGCCCAACTGAAAGCGTTGATCGAGCGGCTGCAGAAGCAGTTGGCCACGATCGAGCGCCAGATGGCGAGCGCGGCCCAGCGCGCGAAGGACGACCCGGCCGCGGCGATCGAACAGCAGTCGCTGAGCGCGGAAGCCGGCGCGATCTCGGGGGCGCTGGCCACCGCGATCTCGCAACTCGCGGCGGTGATCGAGAAGTCGGGCGGCTCGTCGACGGGCGGGCTGGTGTCGACGCAGGCCTGACCGGTTGCGGCCGCGTCGGCCGCACGCATTACAATCGCAAGCGCGTCTCCCTCGACAGGACGGCAGAACGATGAATGCGGAAATCGACGACGACCTCGTCCGCTTCGACGCGCAGGGCGGCACGCCGCTGCCGGCGGCCGATGCGCAAGGATGGCTGGAACACGACGGCGCGCGCATCTGGCACGCGTCGTTCGGCCACGGCCCGCCGGTCGTGCTGCTGCACGGCGGCCTCGGTCACGGCGGCAACTGGGGCAACCAGGTGCCGGCGCTGCTCGCGGCCGGCTACCGCGCGATCGTGATCGACAGCCGCGGCCACGGCCGCAGCACGCGCGACGACCAACCCTATTCCTACGAACGCATGGCGTCGGACGTGCTCGCCGTCCTCGACGCGCTGCACGTCGACCGCGCGCGCTTCGTCGGCTGGAGCGACGGCGCGTGCATCGCGCTCGTGCTGGCCGATCGCGCGCCGGAACGCGCAGCCGGCGTGTTCTTCTTCGCGTGCAACATGGATCCGGGCGGGACGAAGGAGATGGCGCCGAGCCCGCTGCTCGAGCGCTGCTTCGCGCGGCATCGCAAGGACTACGCAGCGCTGTCCGCGACGCCGGACCAGTTCGATGCATTCGTCGCGGCCGTCAGCGAAATGATGCGCACGCAACCGGATTACCACGCGCAGGATCTCGCGGCGATCGCCGTGCCGGTCACGATCGTGCTGGGCGAGCACGACGAATTCATCCGGCCCGAGCATGCGGCGTATCTGGCGCGCACGATTCCGGGCGCGACGCTGACGATCCTGCCCGGCGTGAGCCATTTCGCACCGCTGCAACGACCCGCGCGATTCAACGCGGCGATGCTGGCGTTCCTCGACCGGCTGCCGCGCTGACACGCTCACCTCACCGTGTTGCCGGCGCCGGGGATCGCACGCGCCGTGACCGGCCTGCCGTACCGCTCGTCCGGCAACGTCCCGCGCGTGTCGCTCCCGTGGCCGCACGCTTGGCGGCGCGTGTATCGGTGTTCCGGTGTTCCCGGCACACCGTCGAGCGCGCCGCGCTGGCGGCAGTGTGTTCCGGCGCTTCGCCTATCGCATAAGTTTTTCTTTCGGCTCGCGCAACATATCGTCGATTGTTGGCGGCGGGCCGGCAGTGGATAGTCCTGCTTCGGCAGGCCGGCCACTGCGATTTCCGCATGGCGCGGCCAGATCCGTTGTCCACGCAACCATCAGAAATCAAAGGAACCGCAACCATGCGATTCAACGCGACACGCTTCGCCGCGACCCTGCTCGTCGCCGCGTGCGCCACCGCCACGGCCGGCCGCGCGGCCGCCGCCACCCAGGACGACCTCCACGACACCGTGACCCGCCATATCGCACCGCTGATGAAGCAGTACGCGATTCCCGGCATGGCGATCGGCATCGTCGCCGATGGCAAGCCCTATGTGTTCGACTACGGCGTGATGTCGACGCAAACCGGCAAGCCCGTCACCGGCGACACGCTGTTCGAGATCGGCTCCGTCAGCAAGACGCTGACCGCGACGCTCGCGGCCGACGCGCAGGAGGGCGGCGAACTGTCGCTCGCCGACCCGGCGGGCAAGTACCTGCCCGCGGTGCAGGGCAAGCCGTTCGGCGTCGTGACGCTGCTCGATCTCGGCACGCACACGTCCGGCGGGATGCCGGTGCAGGTGCCGGACAGCATCCGCGACGATGCGGGCCTGATCCGCTATCTCGACGCGTGGCGGCCCGCGCATGCGCCGGGTACGTACCGCACGTATTCGAACGTGTCGGTCGGGATGCTCGGGTGGCTTACCGCGAAGGCGATGCACAAGGATTTCGCGGTGCTGATGGAGCAGCGGCTCCTCCCCGCGCTCGGGATGACGCACACGTATATCAACGTGCCCGACGCGCGCCAGGCCGACTATGCACAGGGCTATACGCAGGACGGCAAGCCGATCCGGATGACGGGCGGCATGCTGTGGCAGCCGGCCTACGGCGTGCGCACCACGGCGGCCGACCTGCTGCGCTTCGTGCAGGCGAACATGGGGCTGATCGAAACCGCGCCGCGCCTGCAGCGCGCGCTCGAACGCACGCACACCGGCTATTTCCGCGCGGGGCCGCTGACGCAGGACCTGATCTGGGAACAGTATCCGTATCCGGCCGCGCTGCCGACGCTGCTCGAAGGCAACTCGATGAAGATGCTGCGCGACGGGTTGCCGGCCGCCGCGATCAAGCCGCCGCTCGCGCCGAGCGCGGATACATGGATCAACAAGACGGGCTCGACCAACGGCTTCAGTACCTATGTCGCGTTCGTCCCGTCGAAGCGGATCGCGATCGTGATGCTCGCGAACCGCAGCTATCCGAACGAGGACCGCGTGAAGGCCGCGTACGGGATCCTCGGGGCGCTCGACGGCCGGCGGTAACGTTTCCGCCGGAGCGTCGGCCGTTCCACGCGGCCGGCGCTCCCCAAAAAAACTGATACCTGTATCGGCACGCTTCTGCAAAACGAAATACGTGCATCGCATCCCCTGAGCAGAATCCGGGCAGATCTCCGGGCGTGTCCGGATAGTCCAGTCAGGGGGAAACATGAGGAAGACCACTCTCGCGCGGCTGCTGTGCGGGCTGACCTTGGTCGGCGCGCTCGGCGCGTGCGGCGGCAACATGGATGGCACCGGCGGTGCGACCGGTGCGTTGGCGAACGCGGCCGGCGGGTCCGGCGGCACCGATAACGGCAAGGGCAACGGCGGCAACCCGCCGGGCCAGCAGGTCGCGAACCGCGCGCTCGTGATCGAGCTCGACGGCGTCACCTATGCGGCACTGCAGGCCGGCATCGCGGGCGGCACGCTGCCGAACCTCGCGAAGCTGCACATCGCGCCCGCGTACAGCGGCGGCGTCAACGGCCTGCTGTCGCAGCAGCCGAACCTCGACGCGCCGAGCTGGGCCACGCTGCTCACCGGCGCGTGGGGCAACCGCCACCAGGTGCTGTCCGACGCACCGAACCAGGCGCTGCAGGCGCCCACTACCTTCGACACGCTGAAGACCGCCAACGCCGGTCTGCTCGGCGCGGCCGTCGGGTCGTCGGCACTCGCGTCGCTGCTGACCGCCGGGCGCAACGCGGGCAGCCTCGACACGCTCGCGAATTGCGCGGCGGTCGACAGCTGCGTCACGCAGCAAGGCACCACGATGATCCAGCAGGGCTACTCGCTCGTCGTCGCGCAGTACCATTCGGCGCAGGATGCGGCGCTGAACTACGGTCTCGGCGCATCGGCGTACGCGAACACGCTGCAGCAGCTCGACGCGGCCGTCGGCGCGCTCGTCGCCGAAACGGCGAAGCGCAACAAGGAGAACTGGCTGGTCGTCGTCACCGGCGGCCACGGCCTGAACGCGGCCGGCGGCAGCGACGGCCTGCCGCTGCTGTCCGAATCGACGACCTTCATCGCGATGAACCAGGCCGACAACGGGCGGCTGGGCAGCGCCGCGCAGCCGGCGTCGCTGGCCGACCTGCACACGCGCGCCAGCATCGCGGACATCGCGCCGACCGTGCTCGCGCAGTTCGGCGCGCTGCCCGCGCCGTCCGCATACGAGATGGACGGCGGCGAACTGATCGGCACGCAACCGGTGTCGCAGCTCGCCGGCGCGGCGAGCACCGACGGCCACAGCGTCGTGCTGACGTGGGCGGCGCCCGCGAGCGGCGCGATCGCGGTGTACCGCGCGGGCCAGCAGATCGCGACGCTGCCGGCCGGCACGACGACCTATACCGACAGCAATCTCGGCCTGAGCGCGGCCGGCACCTACAGCTTCGACTACGTGGTGACGGCGGGCGGTGCGCCGCTCGGCAGCA
>NZ_CAJNKE010000260.1 GCF_905232215.1 Burkholderia sp. LMG 13014 | reverse complement strand
CTCGGGGCGCCTTTCTTTTCGATGCCAGCCGGGCCCGCATGGCTGCGGGCGGCGTCGGCTTATGCGTATGCCGGGCGCGTCTGGCCGGCCACGTCCTTCAGGTAGCGATGCACTGACAGGTCGTCGGCCTGGATCGCGGGCATCTTGCCCGAGATCAGGTCTGCGAGCAGCTGGCCCGAGCCGCACGACATCGTCCAGCCGAGCGTGCCGTGGCCGGTGTTCAGGAACAGGTTCGACACCGGCGTGCGGCCGACGATCGGCGTGCCGTCCGGCGTCATCGGGCGCAGGCCCGTCCAGAACGTTGCCTTCGACGTATCGCCGCCGCCCGGGAACAGGTCGTTCACGCACATTTCGAGCGTTTCGCGGCGCGCGGCGCGCAGCTTCTTGTCGAAGCCGACGATCTCCGCCATGCCGCCGACGCGAATGCGCTGGTCGAAACGCGTGATCGCGATCTTGTAGGTCTCGTCGAGCACGGTCGAGACAGGCGCGGCCGCTTCGTTGACGATCGGCGCGGTGATCGAATAGCCCTTCAGCGGGTAGACGGGGATCTTCATCAGGTTCGAGATGAAGCTGGTCGAGTACGAGCCGAGCGCAACGACGTACGCGTCCGCGCGCACCGTCTCGCTGCCGCACTGCACGCCGGCGATCTTGCCGCCCGCGATCGCGAGCGCATCGATCGGCGTGTTGTAGCGGAACTTCACGCCGAGCGATTCCGCGAGCGCTGCGAGGCGCGTCGTGAACAGCTGGCAGTCGCCCGTTTCATCGCCCGGCAGGCGCAGGCCGCCCGTCAGCTTGTGCGAGACGGCGGCGAGTGCCGGTTCGGCTTGCTTCAGGTCGGCCGGCGACAGCAGTTCGAACGGCACGTTCGCTTCCTGCAGGACGGCGATGTCCTTCGCCGCGCCGTCGAGTTGCTGCTGCGTGCGGAACAGCTGCAGCGTGCCGCCCGTGCGGCCTTCGTACTGGATGCCGGTATCGGCGCGCAGCGCCTGCAGGCAGTCGCGGCTGTATTCGGCGAGGCGGACCATGCGGCCCTTGTTGACCGCATAGCGCTCGGCCGTGCAGTTGCGCAGCATCTGGTACATCCACTGGAGCTGGAAGCGCGTGCCGTCGAGGCGGATCGCGAGCGGCGCGTGCTTCTCGAACATCCACTTCACGGCCTTCAGCGGCACGCCGGGCGCGGCCCACGGCGCGGCATAGCCGGGGGAGATCTGGCCTGCGTTCGCGAAGCTCGTCTCGAGTGCCGGGCCGGCTTCCCGGTCGATCACCGTGACTTCATGACCGGCGCGCGCGAGGTAATACGCGCTTGCCACGCCCACCACACCGCTGCCCAGAATGACGACTCGCATAGCTGCTCCAGATGGAAGGGACCAGATCGAGGCCGGGCGCACCTGCGTCTCCGTGTAACCTCTAGCTGATCTAGTTTTTTGCGCTATGGTATTGTCGAATGTGTAGGTTTTGTTATCGTATTTTTCAGGTTTTCAGCATAAACAAATGAGAACGCAACGTCAGCCCGTACGCTCGCTCGACAAGCTCGACCGACGCATCCTGAAACTGCTCCAGGACGACGGCCGGATGGCGATGAAAGACCTCGCGGAACAGGTCGGACTGACCGTCACGCCGTGCATCGAGCGTGTGCGGCGCATGGAGCGGGATGGCGTGATCACCGGCTATCACGCGCGTGTCGATCCCCACCAGCTCGATGCCGCGCTGCTGGTGTTCGTCGAGATCACGCTCGGCCACAAGGGCGGCAACATGTTCGAGCAATTCCGCCGGGAAGTGATGAAGATCGACGAGGTGCTGGAATGCCATCTCGTGTCCGGCGATTTCGACTACCTGATCAAGGCGCGGATCGGCGAGATGGCCGACTACCGGAAGTTGCTCGGCGACATCCTGCTGCAGTTGCCCGGCGCCGTGCAGTCGAAGAGCTATGTCGTGATGGAAGAAATCAAGGAGACGCTGACGATCGCGGTGGGCGACTGACGCGCCTGCCGCAGGCCGTCGGGCCCTTTATCCCGCCCTTGGCATGCTGCGCCCAATACTGTATAAATGTACAGTATTGGGCGCAGGCGAATGGGTGGGCACATGGACGATCGATCCGACAACGAATTTCCGGTAGCGCCGCCCGTGCCCCGCAAGGGGCGCGGTGCGGTCGACAACCTGCAGGGGCGATACGAGATCGCGCAGCGTGAAGCGGTCGACGACGGCTGGACGCACGAGTCGGACGATACCGATTTTCCCGCGCCGCTGCGCACGCAGGTATTCGAGGAGCGTGCGAAGAGCATCCTGACGCACAACCAGTCGCCCGACATTCCATTCAGCGTATCGCTCAATCCGTATCGCGGCTGCGAGCACGGCTGCATCTACTGCTTCGCGCGGCCGACGCACAGTTATCTCGGCCTGTCGCCGGGGCTCGATTTCGAAAGCCGCATCTATGCGAAGGTCAATGCGGCCGAACTGCTCGAGCGCGAGATTTCGCGCAAGCGCTACGTGCCCGAGCCGATCGCGCTCGGCGTCAACACCGACGCCTACCAGCCGGTCGAGCGCGACCTGCGCATCACGCGCAGCGTGATCCAGGTGATGCATGATAGCGGGCTGCCGTTTGCCGCGATCACGAAGTCGTCGCTGATCGAGCGCGATCTCGACCTGCTCGCGCCGATGGCCGAACGCGGGCAGGTGATGGCGGCGGTCACGATCACGACGCTCGATGCCGATCTCGCACGCACGCTAGAGCCGCGCGCGGCGACGCCGGCGCGACGGTTGCGCACGATTCGTGCGCTGAGCGAGGCGGGCGTGCCGGTCGGCGTGAGCATTGCACCGATGATTCCGTTCGTCACCGAGCCCGATATGGAGCGCGTGCTCGAGGCGTGCGCGGAAGCCGGCGCGACGTATGCGAGCTACATCATCCTGAGGCTGCCGTGGGAAGTCGCGCCGCTGTTCAAGAACTGGCTTGCCGCGCATTTTCCCGACCGTGCGGAGCGCGTGATGAACCGCGTGCGCGACATGCGCGGCGGGAAAGACTACGACTCGGATTTCTCGAAACGGATGAAGGGCGAGGGGATCTGGGCCGACCTGCTGCGGCAGCGCTTCCGTCAGGCCGTCAAGCGGCTCGGGCTGAACGAGCGCACGAACGGCATTCTCGATCTGTCGCAGTTCCGCGGTGCGCCGGCCGTAGCGGCGCCGGTGCCGCGCGTTGCGGCTCGTTCGGCCGGCACGCGGTCGACGCAGTCGCGCGACGACATGCAATTGAACCTGTTCTGACCGGCGCGCCTCACCGGCGCAGGGTGCCGGTGGTGCGCGTTCGTTGCGCTTACTGCGAAATCTGCTTGGCCGCTTCGACCTGCGACTCGAAATACGTCTGGAACGACAGCGCGAGTGCGGTCATCAGCAGGAACGCGCCGATCAGCAGCGAGAAGATCACCACGAAGATCACGGTCCAGCCCGACTTGCTGTGCTTGCCCGTCTCCGCGTTGAATTGCGCGTCCCATTTTTCGTCGGGGCGCAGCCCGTAGACGAGCGCGGCGAGGAACGCTGCCAGCAGCGAGATTGCGCCGGGTACCGCGAGCCACCAGCCGAGGCTGGCGCTGCGCTGGGTCGCGGCGAGCAAGAGGAAGCCCGGAATGCCGACGATCGTCGCGAGCAGATGGGCCCAACCGTATACGTCGCGAAAGCCATATAGATAGAAGCGGTGCGCGCCGAGCGAGCCGAACAGGAACGCAAGGGCGGCGGTGAGCGTCTTGGAGCGAAAGCGGCGGGACGGTGCGGTGCTGCTGGACATGGATGGCGGCGTATTGTCGTTGGCATGGGCGGCCGGCGGGCCGGCGCGGGCGCGCGGCCCGGCACGCATTCTACGACGCCCGGTCGGGCCCGGTCACCCCTGTCCTGCGTCAAGGTGCCGCATAGGTCACGCGGTAGATCGCGCCCGCATAGTCGTCGCTGACGAGCAGCGAGCCGTCAGGCAGTGGCAGGACGTCGGCCGGGCGTCCCCATACCGTGCCGTCGGCCCGCAACCAGCCCGTGATGAATGGAGTCTGGCGCGCCTGGCTACCGTCTGCCGAGACGACGACGCGCATCACGCGGTAGCCAACTTTCGTGCTGCGGTTCCACGAGCCGTGTTCGGCGATGAACACGTTATTGCGATACGACGCCGGAAACATCGGCCCTGTATAGAAGCGCATGCCGAGTGCCGCGACATGCGCACCGAGTTTCAATACGGGCGGCACATAACGGCGGCATACGTCGGCGCTGCCGAATTCGGGGTCGGGCGTGTCGCCGCCATGGCAGTACGGGAAGCCGAAATCGAGGCCGGCGCGCGGCGCGCGGTTCAGCTTGTCGTCGGGTACGTCGTCGCCCATCATGTCGCGCCCGTTGTCGGTAAACCACAGCTCGCCCGAATCGGGGTGCCACGCGAAGCCGACCGTATTGCGTACGCCGCGGGCGACAACCTCGCTCCCGCTGCCGTCCGTCTTCATGCGTGCGATGATCGCGTAGCGGCTGCGATCGGCGAGACAGACGTTGCACGGTGCGCCGGTCGGCACGTACAGCTTGCCGTCGGGGCCGAACGCGATGAATTTCCAGCCGTGATGGTGCTCGGTCGGCAGCGCGTCGGTGACGACGGCTGGTACGGGCGGTGCGGCGAGCCGATCGTCGACATGATCGAGACGCAGGATGCGCGATACGGCGGATATATAGAGTGCGCCGCCACGGTAGGCGACGCCGACGGGCATGTCGAGCCCGGACGCGATCACGTAGCGGGCGCTGATCCGGCCCTCGTGCATCACGAACGCATGTACGCGGCCTTCCCGCGTGCCGACATACAGGATGCCGCGCGGCGACCATGCCATTTCGCGGGCGGTCGGTACCGCGTCGGTCAGTACTTCTACGTGGAACCCGGGTGGCACGACGAGTTGATCCACCGGCAACGGCGCGGCAAACGCCAGTGCGGACGCGAGGCAGGCAAGGCCGGCAAGCAGCGCCGCGAAACGGTGCTGCGCGCGGCGCGTCGAGGCGGCGCGAAGGGGCGGCATGACGGTGTGGAACGTCCCGGACACGACGATTGTATGCCCGGCGGACAGGCGGCCCACGGATTTTTTACGCGTAAGTGTTTGTTGTACCTCTGGTTTCCGGCTATAATCGCGTGTTTCAGTAGTTTCGAACCCGGTTTTCCGAAGGACATCATATGGTTATCATCCGTCTGGCTCGTGGCGGCTCGAAGAAGCGCCCGTTCTACAACATCGTTGCTACCGATTCGCGTAACCGTCGTGACGGCCGCTTCATCGAGCGCGTCGGCTTCTACAACCCGGTCGCTACGAAGGGCGAATCGCTGCGTATCGCTCAGGATCGCCTGACGTACTGGCAAGGTGTTGGCGCGCAACTGTCGCCGACCGTCCAGCGTCTCGTGAAGGAAGCGCAAAAGGCGCAACCGGCTGCCTAACATGGCACGGTGTGCCGGTCGTGCCGGCTGTGAGGTGCATTGATGGCGGGTCACGATTCCGGTAATGCAAGGCGCGGGCGTGCGTCGTTTGGCGCATTCGTCCGCAAGCCGGTCGAGCGCGACGCTGACGCGAACGCCGGTCAGGCTGCCGAGCAGGGCAGTGATGAAGTGGCGCAAGCCTGGCCCGACGATGCCGTCGAGGTCGGGGCGGTGGTCGACGCCTATGGCCTGAAGGGTTGGGTCAAGGTGGCGACGCATGCCGACGCCGGTCGCGGCGGCGATGCGCTGCTCAACGCGCGCCGCTGGTGGCTGGAACGCGGTGCGGAGCGGCTTTCCGTCCGCATCATGCAGTCGAAGACGCACAGCGACACCGTCGTTGCGCAACCCGCGGGCGTCAGCGACCGCGATGCCGCGCTGGCTATGCGCGGCTTTCGCGTGTTCGTGCGCCGGGAAGATTTCCCGGCATTGGCCGCGGACGAATTCTATTGGGTCGACCTGATCGGTCTCGACGTCGTCAACGAGCAATCGGTGGCACTCGGGAAGGTGAGCGGGATGATCGACAATGGCGTGCATTCGATCATGCGTGTCGAGTATCCGGCGACCGGCAAAGATGGTCAGCCGACCACCGACGAGCGGTTGATACCGTTCGTCGGCGTATACGTCAAAACGGTGGATCAGGCGGCGCGTCGCATCGTCGTCGACTGGGAAGCCGATTACTGAAATGAACCAGGTTACCGAGAGCGCGGTGCAGTTCGACGTCGTCACGCTCTTCCCCGAGATGTTCCGTGCACTGACCGACTGGGGAATCACCAGCCGGGCCGTCAAGCAAGGGCGCTTCGGGCTGCGCACCTGGAACCCGCGTGATTTCACGACGGACAACTACCGCACGGTCGACGATCGTCCGTACGGCGGCGGTCCGGGCATGGTGATGCTGGCCAGGCCGCTCGAAGCCGCGATCGATGCCGCGAAAGCGGCACAGGCGGAACAGGGCATCGCCAGCACGCGTGTCGTGATGATGTCGCCGCAAGGTGCACCGCTCACGCACGATCGTGCAGTGCGGATGGCGCAGGAACCGGGTGTCGTCGTGCTGTGTGGCCGCTATGAAGCGATCGACCAGCGCCTGCTCGATCGTTGCGTCGACGACGAAATCAGCCTCGGCGATTTCGTACTGTCTGGCGGCGAACTGCCGGCGATGGCGATGATGGATGCCGTCGTGCGGTTGTTGCCCGGCGTGCTGAACGATTCGCTGTCGGCCGTGCAGGACAGCTTCGCCGATGGCCTGCTCGATTGTCCGCACTACACGCGCCCCGAGGAATACGACGGCGTGCGCGTGCCGGACGTGCTGCTCGGCGGGCATCATGCCGAGATCGAGCGGTGGCGGCGGCAGGAAGCATTGCGGAATACGTTGCGGAAGCGGCCGGACCTGATCGTTCGGGCGCGCCGCGAGAAGTTGTTGAGCCGTGCCGACGAGGCATGGCTTGCGAACCTCGCACGCGAAGCGAAGAACGCCTCCTGAGGCGGCGTCGCGGGCGGGAATTGGCGGTGCCATGCATGCGTGCGCGGTGCCTGATGTGAATCCATCCTCTATCGGGGCCAGGCCTGGAAGCAGGCGGGTGCCAACGCCGACACGATGGCATAAGGAGTCAGTAATGAATCTGATCGAAAAACTTGAGCAGGAAGAAATCGAGCGCGCGCTCGCCGGCAAGACGATCCCCGACTTCGCCCCGGGCGATACGGTGATCGTGAACGTGAACGTGGTTGAAGGTACCCGCAAGCGCGTTCAGGCTTACGAAGGCGTCGTGATCGCGATTCGCAGCCGTGGTCTGAACTCGAACTTCATCGTCCGCAAGATCTCGTCGGGCGAAGGCGTCGAGCGTACGTTCCAGACGTACTCGCCGCTGCTGGCAAGCATCGTCGTGAAGCGCCGCGGCGACGTGCGTCGTGCGAAGCTGTACTACCTGCGCGAGCGTTCGGGCAAGTCGGCTCGTATCAAGGAAAAGCTGGTGTCGAAGGATCGCGCCGCAGCAGCTTCCCAAGAGTAAGAGCTGTAAGGAAAAAGCACCCACCCGGGTGCTTTTTTCATTCTGGCGCGACAATATGCTCGATACGACACGAACCCGAGAGCCCCATTGAATCGCCGCCCCATCATTGATCCCGAAGTCCTGCCGGTCGAAGGCACCGGTGCCGGCCTGCCGGCCATTGATTCCCGTCTGATGACACCGTCCGGCCTGCGCGACCGTTTCGCGCGCACGCTCGCATGGAGCGTCGAGCCCGGCGAGGCGAGGCTGCAGGAGGGCGTTGATCCACGCAGCGCGGCCGTCCTCGTGCCGCTCGTCGCCCGCGAGTCTGGCCTCACCATGCTGCTGACCCAGCGCGCCGACCACCTGAACGACCACGCCGGACAGATCAGCTTCCCCGGTGGCCGTCGCGAACCGTTCGATCGCGATGCCACGGCAACCGCGTTGCGCGAGGCGAAGGAAGAGATCGGGCTGGCCGCCGAGCGTGTCGAGATCCTCGGCGCGCTGCCCGACTACCTGACCGGCACGGGCTTCTGCGTGGCGCCGGTGGTCGGCCTCGTGCATCCACCGTTCACCGTGCAGGCCGACACGTTCGAAGTGGCCGAGATTTTCGAGGTGCCGCTCGCGTTCCTGATGAATCCCGCGAACCATCAGGTCCGTGTGTTCCGCTGGGAAGGCGGCGAGCGTCGTTTTTTTGCGATGCCCTATCCAAATGGCGAACCCGGCGGGCATTACTTCATCTGGGGCGCAACTGCCGG
>NZ_CAJNKE010000259.1 GCF_905232215.1 Burkholderia sp. LMG 13014 | reverse complement strand
GCGCATGAGTCTGGCGCGGGGTGCCCGGTCGGTGATGCTTTTCGCGGGGAAAATGCAAAAGCCGCTGTTTCGTGCGAGACAGCGGCTTTTGCATTGGGTGGCGAATCCGGGATGTTTTTCCGGTTTGACAAGGCGTCCTTTTCCGTCAAGAATTTGGCGCCCAAAAAAGGGAGGCAGTTTATTAAAAAACGGACACGTATGGCGTCTCGTGTTCCCCCGGTTGACAATCTGTTTGAAGAGATTGAGGTCGAGGATTTCGGGGTTGGCGTGATCATTGTCACGGTGCGAAATTCCGATCTGGGCTGACCCCATTGAGAGCACGGAGTGTATGAGAAATAAAGAAAAACTCATCGCAGCATTGGCGGTGCTACTTCTGACGTCGTCTGTATCTTTTGCGGATAGTATCAATGGAGAGCGGATTTTTTTGAAGAGATGCGCCATGTGTCACGGAGCTGATATTAAAGGCACAGGACCATTGGCTAAAAAAAGCATGCCTCCGACGCCTGATCTCACAACACCTGCATTCAGGAAGCGCCTGCTCGATTATCCGGGCGTCATCGTATCGTCCGTGATACTCCGTCCGAACGGGGATCTCATTCCAAGGACATTGCGAGAAAATGGCGTAAAGCTGCCCGCTTTCGCCTGGACGGCTAAGGATTTTCGCGATCTGAACGAGTATATGGTTGGTGTGATCTTGAAAAAATAATTCGCCGTATTGCCGTGCCGTTTTTCGAGATCATCCGAATATTCGGAGCGACGGTCGGTTGGCCGGCTTCAGGAATTTTGAGCCGATCCCGGGGCGAGTTTCGCGGCAAACGCCCCGGCCTCGATGGCGCGGTGATCGAAGCGTCGTGGAGGCTCGTGCCGGATAACGGGTACGGTCGCAATGAAGACGGGGCCGAGGGGCTTCTGCCCTTCGTGCGATTGGTGCGGGCGATGGAGAGAGAGGCGCGAGGGTGCCGCCGGAGATGGCAGCAGTGGCGCGCAGCATCCGCACTCCCTACCGTCTTGCCTCTGGCACGTCCGCGAGTTTCGGGTGAATTCCGTGGAGCAAATAAAAAAAAGTCGCTGTTCCTTTCGAAACAGCGACTTTCGCATTTGGTGGTGAATCAGGGATGTTTTTGCGGTTTGACAAAACATCCTTTTCCGTCAACAACTTAGCTCAAAAAGGCGGGTCGGTTTAGGAAAAAACGGACACACCTATGGTCCCACATGACCCACCAATTCGCAAGATACCTGTAAAAATTTACAGGTAGAACGGTCAAAACGTCGTCTTGAACCTATATTTAGTACGTAATGAGGTAGCGATGAGCACACAGGAAGAACAGACGCAGGCACTGCAGGGAATTCTTGCTCATGGTCAAAAACAGATTAATGACGGTAAGTTTCGTAACGCCGATGATGTTTTTGATGACCTTGACCGTGAAGATCGAGAAAAGTCGGAATAAGAATGAAGTGATGTCGAGTGAGATTGAAGTAATGTTGAATAAGATTGGTGTGATGTGGTGTTATTGTGTGAGAGATCGAAGACATAAGAGAGGCGACACATAGACTACGGAGAGAGATAGGGTAATTGAGGGAGGGATAATAGAAATACAACGGCGAGGTGGGGCAAAAACGTGGTGATTATATGGAGATGTATCTACACTTCGTGAGGTTAATAGATACATAAGAACCTAACGCAGTAAACTGTACCCCCTCGATTTTTGCCTGAAAAAATCCCTCTAAGCCTTGTGCGATAAGGGATTGATGGGCGAAGCATAAAAATAGTGAGAGATGCTGCGATCTCAAAACTTGAAAATGGGAGCAGAAAACAAAAAACCACCTTTTCAGGTGGTTTTTTCTATCATTTGACAATTTCGAAAAATTGAGTAAGTTGATAGAACTTGCTTCTCAGGGCAATTTAAAGATAACAAGTTCGACAAAATTGTCAATACCAAATTTAAATTGCCATGCGAAGTAAGCAGGGCAATTTTTTTATGCGTCGGTTAATTCTCACGATTTGGAAAATTGCTAACGCAAACTCGCACAGGTAAAAATAATCAGTGGGGACTGAAAAGACTGAATACCCCTGATAACTGGAAAAGGCGATAGCGACACCATTACTATGGTGAAAGTGGCTAAAATGGGAGTTTGAGCAAAGCCACACAGATAGGCGCAATTGCGGAACCTGGCTCAAAGGTGTGTTAAGACACTGAATCCGCAAAACAGGAATACTTAACTAATTCCGTCCGGTTATGTAGTCACTACTAATATCGGCAAGCCATCCACCAGCTTTTCAGCGGGTAGGGATAGGCTTTGCCGATATTAGTAGTACCGTAGGAACTACTACATAGAGGCAAAGCTAGAAGTACAAGTCTAGTACAGAGGTGTACTAGAAATCTAGCGAAGCACATTTAATGTCTAGCGAAGCACATTAACCCGCAGGGTTGAAATTCACGTTAGTGAATTAAAAAAGGACGGCGGCCGAAAAAATCACTTTTTAAGCGTTTTTGGCGATTTTAGGCTGTTTGTGCTACCTGATGTCGGCATTGGGGTTGCCTGCGCATCTAAGACCTCATTTTTTGCCTTTAATCGCTCGATTTCCTGCTGTAAGACCTCATTCCTGTCCATCAGGCTACTCAACAGCGAAACGTCGTTATTCTTCGAATTTAACGCCTCTGCGTATAACTCACGACGAGCGGTCAAATCTTTTTCTTGCTTTTCAAGCTCCAATTTTTTTGCCTCCTGTTCCTTTTTCTGTTTGTACAGGTTTTCAGCCCACTGCTTAATATCAAACAGGAATTTCTTGCGAAGCACCTCATTTGATTTGAGCAAAGTATTCATCATGGGTTTGAACTTTTCCCTGATTTCAGCGATGGAAACCTTGCCAGAAAACCAACCAGTTTCCATGTCACTGATTGTTTTTTCAATGGTTTTGTCAAATTTGGTGCTCAAAGCCTCATCAATCATCTTGTAGAATTCTTTAGGGTCGTGGTGCTTTCTCAGCGATCCTCTGACGCCACGTACCAACCCAAAATTTTTATTCCATTCCGCATGGCGGTCATGTAATCCCCTCAAAAAATTTGGATCATAACGTTTGGCATTCAGTGACCAGGTTTCCTTGTGGAACTCACCTTTCTGATTTTTGTATTTCTTGAACGATTTCACTTCCGTGCTGACCATGAAATGAAAATGAGGCGTTTTTTCGTCCATATGTAATATGGCAATCTTTAATTGCTCCCCAAATTCCTTTCTCATGAACCCGACCTGATGGCTTGCCCATTCGTCAATCTGTTTTTTTGATTTGTTTTTGAAAAAATCAGGCGAGGCGGAAATAACGAACTCCATCATAAGTACGTTTCCCTCTTTTTCTTTAACGCCCAAATTTTTATAGTAGGCAGTCACCCCCTCCTGCAGGGAGCTTGCGTTATTCGTGTCAATGTTCAGCGTATTGACAAGTGTGCGATTTAGGTGTGTTCTGTTTTTGTCGATGTTTCGCTGGTGACGCAATCGAAAATTGTGTTCCGCCGCTTCCGTTATTTGTGATCTTGATTTGACTTTTTCTGTTCTTAATATATTATAATTCATATGCGATGCTCCTCTTGTTTTTGTTATGTCGCACATTTCAATTTAGCAGAGTATTCGCATATGTCAATGATGCCAGCCCGAGGGTTGGCATCACTCACTATACCAACCCACTTCGGGGTTGGCGTTCGCAAGGGAGTATCCCTTGACCCTAAAAGCAAAAATCAAAGTCAAAACCGTAAGGGCCGAACCCTTACTATCCCGTTCCGGTTGCCAAAAAAAATCCTGCTCGTTGGCAGGATTTTTTTTGACAATCGGCGCTTATATTTCTGCGTTGTTTCAATGGAAAATTTTGATAGGGTAGGTCAATTTGTCCATTGCCTCTTTTAGGATTTTCATCGGTTTGTCTTGTTGGTAGTTCGTGAAGTGGGGTGATGAAAAATCTACTTTTCCTTGCTCGTAATGTCCAACAATTGCCATCAAGATAGCAGGGTGTACGTTCAGGTTGGTCATCGAGTTGATAAAAGTAGTTCGGAAAGAATGGAACACTTTCCGATCATCTTTGATTTCCAATTTGTCAAGATATTCGCCAAAACGTCGGGACATATTTTTTGAAAATCCATTTTTCCCATCTTTAAGGTGTGGAAAAAGATGGGTTGCTTTTGTTGCTTTGACTTGCTCTACATAGTCCAGAAATTTTGATTTCAGGATAACGTCAGGTAATGGGATTTTACGCACGGAATTCGAATTCTTGGCAGCGTCATGCTGAATATCAAACACCAGAACACCATCGACTTTTGTAATCTGGTCAAGCCTCAGGCTTGCCAGCTCCTCTACGCGTGCGCCCGTGTAGAGGCTCAAAAATGGCAACCAATGATAGTCAGGTTTTTTGAGAAAAGCTCGGTACTTCAGTTCTTCAAAAATTATTTTGAGGTCGTCATCTTCAAAGGGTTTGTAAGAGCGGACCTGTTTTTTGAGTTTTGCTTTTGTGGAAATCTTGACCCGTTCAAACGGGTTGGCTGTAAAAAACAGATTATTATTGATAGCGTATTCAAACAACGACCGCAAGAATGAAGTCTTGGCGTTGATGGCACTGGCAGACCCACCTAAAGCCAATAGGCGGTTCTTGTAGGCAACTGCCTGATCTGGACTATATTGATTAACATCGAGATCACCAAAGAACGATTTGAACTCGTCGTAAACCCGCTCTTTGTCGTAGAGCGTTTTCGCTACGTTGTCAATTTTCTTCTCGGTGAGATAGAGCGTGACCACGGTGCTAAACAATTCGCTTTTTTGCGTAGCCCGTGGCCCTTGTGGCAAGCCGTTAGGCACATTCCCAAGAGAAGCCCCCAAGTTTGGGGGTTGGGGGTTGCCAGCTAACTTGGACGCCAATTCAGCAGGGCTGAGTTGGCTAAACTGGGTAGGTGTCAGCCCCAGTTTTTCAATAATCTGGGACACGATATCCACGTCAGCAGGTTTCACGTCCCTGAAACTGACGGCACCGTTAGGTGCTACCTCAACGTCCAGTTTTTTAATTTTGCTCAGGTCGAAGTCATTCATCGCCAGTTTCATGTTCAGGTCTAGAGCATGAATTCTAGCCCGATGAAAGTCTTTCGTTCCAAGCGACCAGCGGTACTTTTTCTTATTGCGAATGATTCTCAGGTAGTACACGCCGTGACGTGACTGGTACAGACGGGGTAACTTGTTCATGGGAATGACCCACCAAGTGACCCACCGAAAAGGAAAAAGGCTCTGTAACCGTTTGATTACAAAGCCTTTTTTGAACATGGTGGCGAATCAGGGATTCGAACCCCGGACCTGCGGATTATGATTCCGTCGCTCTAACCGACTGAGCTAATTCGCCGAAGAAATGAATTATGGAGAATGCCGGCCTGGCTGTCAACACCTTTTTTCATCAACCGTGAAAAAAGCTGCCGGAGGCCCGTGCCGGCCTCGTTGCGGGGCGGGTTGCCGTCCACCGGAACCCGCCTGCCACCCGACCTCAATCCTGCGCGTAGATGTTCGAGTCCTTCGTCTCCTTGACGAACAGCAGGCCGATCACGAACGTGCCCAGCGCGATCACGATCGGATACCAGAGGCCCGAGTAGATGTTGCCCTTCGCCGCGACGATCGCGAACGCGGTCGCCGGCAGGAAGCCGCCGAACCAGCCGTTGCCGATGTGATAGGGCAGCGACATCGACGTGTAGCGGATCCGCGTCGGGAACATCTCGACCAGCATCGCGGCGATCGGGCCGTAGACCATCGTCACGTAGATCACGAGGATCGTCAGGACCACAATTGTCATCGGCCAGTTGAGTTGCGCCGGGTCGGCCTTCGCCGGGTAGCCGGCCGCCTTCAGCGTCGACGCGAGCGTCTTGTCGAATGCCGCGCCCTGCGCCTTCGCGTCGGCCGCCTTGCCGTCATAGGCCGCGACCACCGTGTCGCCGACCTTGATCTGCGCGGTCGTGCCGGCCGGTGCCGCGACGTTCTCGTAGTTCAGGCCGGCCTTCGCGAGCGCGCCTTTCGCGATGTCGCACGAGTCGGTGAACTTCGACGTGCCGACCGGGTTGAACTGGAACGCGCAGGTGGCCGGATCGGCGATCACCGAGATCGGTGCCTTCTGCGTCGCGATCTCGAGCTGCGGGTTCGCGTAGTGCGTGAGCGCCTTGAACAGCGGGAAGTAGGTCAGTGCCGCGATCAGGCAGCCCGCGAGGATGATCGGCTTGCGGCCGATCTTGTCCGACAGCGAACCGAAGAACAGGAAGAACGGCGTGCCGATCAGGAGCGCGATCGCGATCAGGATGTTCGCGCTCGCACCGTCCACCTTCAGCGTCTGCGTGAGGAAGAACAGCGCGTAGAACTGGCCCGTGTACCACACGACGGCCTGGCCGGCGGTCAGGCCGACGAGCGCGAGGATCACGATCTTCAGGTTCTTCCACTGGCCGAACGCCTCGGTCAGCGGCGCCTTCGACGTCTTGCCTTCCGCCTTGATGCGCATGAACACCGGCGATTCGTTCAGCTGCATCCGGATCCATACCGACACCGCGAGCAGCAGGATCGACGCGACGAACGGCACGCGCCAGCCCCAGCTGCCGAACGCTTCCTCGCCGATGAAGGTGCGCACGCCGAGGATCACGAGCAGCGACAGGAACAGGCCGAGCGTGGCGGTCGTCTGGATCCATGCGGTGTAGAAGCCGCGACGGTTGGCCGGCGCATGCTCGGCGACGTAGGTCGCCGCGCCGCCGTATTCGCCGCCGAGCGCGAGACCCTGCAGCAGCCGCATCGCGATGAAGATCACGGGCGCGGCGATGCCGATCGACGCGTAGCCGGGCAGGAAGCCGACCACGAACGTCGAGATGCCCATGATCACGATCGTCACGAGGAACGTGTGCTTGCGGCCGACCATGTCGCCGAGCCGGCCGAACACGATCGCGCCGAACGGCCGCACCGCGAAGCCTGCAGCGAAGCCGAGCAGCGTGAAGATGAAGGCGGCGGTCGGATTGACGCCGGAGAAGAAACTCTTGCTGATGTAGGCCGCGAGCGAGCCGGCCAGGTAAAAGTCGTACCACTCGAACACGGTGCCGAGCGACGACGCGAAGATCACCTTCTTCTCTTCGCCCGTCATCGGCGCGTGCGAAATTTGCCCGCCTAACGTTGCCATGAGTCGTCTCCAAGTCCCTTGATATAGATATGCGGCCGCCTTGGGTGAGCGGGCCTGTCGAGGATTATTGGTACGGAAACTTACGGCCGACTGACTCGCGCGTGCAAAAAGTCTGCGCGTTAACCCGCGTCGAATCGGTCGCTTTGTGTGTCTATCGTGCTTCGAACGTCCGGCAAATTGCCGGTTTCGGCGCAATCGCGACGTGCTGCGGCGGCGCGCGTCAGGGTTAATCCGGGGCGGTGTCGGTCAGTGGCAGGCTGATGCGCACGAGCGTGCCGGCGAGGCGCGGTGCGTGCTGGTACACGTGATCGTCGAGCGTCAGCGTGCCGCCGTGCTGCGTGGCGATCTCGCGCACGATTGCGAGCCCGAGGCCGCTGCCGTCGCCTTCGCGGCCGAGGATCCGGTAGAAGCGTTCGACGACGCGCTCGCGTTCGGCGGCCGGGATGCCGGGCCCCGTGTCCTCGACTTCGAGATGCACGAGCCGCGCCGCGGGCTCGGCGCGCACGCGCACCGTGATGCGGCCGCCTTCCGGCGTGTAGCGGATCGCGTTGTCGATCAGGTTGCCGAGCATCTCGCGCAGCATCACCGGATTGCCGTCGACGTCGAGCGGCCTGTCGTCCGGCGGGTCCGGCGGACCCTCGTAGCCGAGATCCATCCGTTTCGCGAGCGCGGCCTGCACCCAGTCGCGCACAGCGCGCCGCGCGAGCGTGGCGATCTCGACCGGCTCGAACGTCAGCCCGCTCGCGCGGTTCTCGGCGCGCGCCAGCGCGAGCAACTGCGTGACGAGCCGCGCGGCCTGCTCGGAGCTCGTCGCGATCTGCTCGAGCGAGCGCTGCACGTCGGGCGGGGCGGGGTGGCGCAGCGCGAACTCGGCCTGCGTGCGCAGGCCCGCGAGCGGGGTCTTCATCTGGTGTGCGGCGTCGGCGATGAAGCGCTTTTGCAGCGCCATGTTCTGTTCGAGACGCGCGAGCAGGTCGTTGAACGACGTGACGAGCGGCTCGATCTCGGGCGGCGCGCGCTGCGCCTCGACGGGCGACAGGTCGTCGGGCCGCCGCGCGCGGGGGTGGGCCCGGGGGGGTATAAA
>NZ_CAJNKE010000258.1 GCF_905232215.1 Burkholderia sp. LMG 13014 | reverse complement strand
GCGCGAAGTCGATGCGCAGCATGCGGCCGTGATCACCGTCGGCAGCGTGCAGGCCGGCGAGACGTTCAACATCATTCCCGAAACCGTCGTGATGAAGCTGTCGGTGCGTGCGCTGAACGCCGACGTGCGTGCACTGCTCGCGCGCCGCATCGAGGCGCTCGCGAAAGGCCAGGCGGAAAGCTTCGGCGTCACGGCGGAAGTCGACTACGACTACGGCTACCCGGTGCTCGTCAATCACGCGGAGCCGACCGCGTTCGCGGCCGACATCGCGCGCCAGATGCTCGGCGCCGAGCGCGTCGAAACCGATGCCGCGCCGTTGATGGGCAGCGAGGATTTCGCGTTCATGCTCGAAGCGCGCCCCGGCTGCTACGCATTCATCGGCAACGGGATCGGCAGCAAGGGCGGCTGCATGGTGCACAACCCCGGCTACGACTTCAACGACGACATCCTCGCGATCGGCGCGAGCTACTGGGTTCGCATCGCCGAAGCCTGGCTCGCGGCCTGACAGCCCTTCATCCCATCGTTCCGCGCCAACCGGGGAAGCCCCACATGGAAACGTCCGCCCTTTCGTTCGCCGGCACGCCGGCCGATGCACGCGCCGCCGCGAAGAAACGCCGGCTGATCGCGGCCGCCGCCGTCGGCAACGCGCTCGAGTTCTACGACTTCACGGTCTACAGCTTCTTCGCGATCCTGATCGGCAAGCTGTTCTTTCCCGTGCATTCGTCGTTCGGGCAATTGATGCTCGCGGTTGCGAGCTTCGGCGTCGGCTTCGTCACGCGCCCGCTCGGCGGGCTCGTGATCGGCATGTATGCCGACCGCGCCGGCCGCAAGAAGGCGATGATCCTCACGCTGCTGCTGATGGCGCTCGGCACCGCGACGATCGCGGTCGCGCCGACCTTCGCGCAGATCGGCCTCGCCGCGCCGCTGCTGCTCGTGCTCGCGCGCCTGCTGCAAGGGTTCGCGTCGGGCGGCGAAGTCGGCGCATCGACGACGCTGCTGCTCGAACAGGCACCGCAGCATCGTCGCGGCTTCTACGCGTCGTTCCAGTTCTCGAGCCAGGGGCTCGCCGCACTCGCCGGAGCGCTGACCGGCGTCGCGCTGACATCGACGCTGACTGCCGCGCAGCTCGAAAGCTGGGGCTGGCGCATACCGTTCATCATCGGCACGCTGTTCGTGCCGATCGGCTACTGGCTGCGCCGCACGGTCGAGGAAGTGCCGGCCGCCGCGCCCGCCGCGCCCGCCGCTACACACGAGCCGGTTGCATCGCTGCCGCTCGCCGACGTGCTGCGCCATCACGGCAAGGCCGTGTTCGCGGGCCTCGGCGTGACGATCGGCGGCACGTCGATCCACTACATCATCGTGTTCTACATGGCGATCTACGGCGTGCAGGTGCTGCACCTGCCGACCTGGCTGTCGATGACGGCCGGCTGCGTCGCCGGTGCGATCCTGATGCTCGTGACGCCGATCGGCGGCCACCTGTCCGACGTCTACGGGCGCAACCGGATCGTCTGGTGGACGCGCATCGTGCTGATGGCCGCGATCTACCCGGCGTTCATCGCGCTGAACCGCTGGCCGGGCGCCACCTCGCTGCTGTCGATCATCGCCGCGCTGTCGATCGTGCACGCGATCAACATCGGCGCGACGGGTGCGATGCTCGGCGAACTGTTCCCGCGTGCGGTACGCGCCACCGGCGGCGCGCTCGTGTACAGCATCGGCGTCGCAATCTTCGGCGGCTTCGCGCAGTTCTTCGTCACGTGGCTGATCGCCGCGACCGGCAATCCGAATGCGCCTGCGTGGTACGCGATCGGGTGTGGCGCGATGACGCTGCTCGCCGTGCGCTGCATGGATGAAAAGGCCGGGAAGGCGCTCGATTGACCGGCGGCGGATGCCCGATGCGCGATTGACGTGGTGCGCGCGCATCGGGCATGATCGCTCCATGCGCCACATCACGACCTCCTCCTCGACGACGACGCGCACGACCGCCTTCGGCGGGCTCGTGCGGCGAGTGCGCGCAAGGTCGTAGCGCGATCCCTCACAGGCCCCGCCGGTTCCGGACGGGGTCTTGTCGTTTCTCCGTCCGTATCGGTCACTCAGGAGAAACGCAATGCCCGAAGTCTCTTCCCCGAAACGCGCACTGCTCGTCGTCGACATGCAGGTCGGCCTGTTTCACGGCCCCGAGCGTCCATACGACGGCGAACGCGTGCTCGCGAACATCAACCGGTTGATCGGTCGCGCGCATGAAGCCGGTGCGCCGGTGTTCGCCGTCCGGCATACCGGGCCCGCCGGCTCGCCGATTGCGCCCGGTTCTCCGCTGACCGCGCTGGTGCCGGAGCTCACGATCGATACGACGCGCGACATCGTGTTCGACAAGGCGCAGTCGAGCAGCTTCGCCGGTACGCGGCTCGCCGAATGGCTGCGCGAGGCCGGCATCAGCGAGATCGTCATCGCGGGAATGAAGACCCAGTACTGTGTCGACACGGCGTGCCGTGCGGCCGCCGATCAAGGCTTTCGCGCGGTGCTCGTGACCGATGCGCACACCTGCATGGACACGCCGGAACTGCCGGCCGAGCGGATCGTCGCGCATCACAACGCGACGCTTGGCGGGCCGTTCGCGACGCTGACCACGACCGACGCTTGCGTGTTCTGACCGGCAGCAGTCACACACCGTAAACGCAACAACGCACGAGCGGCCACCGCCCGTGCGTTGCGTACCCGTCGCGTAACCGCCCCGCTCAGAACGTATGCATCATCCCGACATACGCACCCGTCTGCGACTCGCCCGTCAACGGGCTCGTCCCCGACGTCGCGTCGCGCGGCGTCGCGAGCAGCGAGAAGTTCGAGTTGCCGCCGTTGCGCACATACGCGACCGTGCCGTACAGGAACGTGCGCTTCGACAGGTTGTACGTGGTGCCGAGCACGTACATCATCGCGTGCCCCGACGGATCGTGCGACGCATCGCCACCGCCGTCGCCCACCTTCACGTAGTAACCGCCGCCCGTCACGGCCCATTGCGGGGTCGCCGAATAGGTCGCGCCGAGCCAGTAGTGATCGGCACGATCGGCCACGCCGGCCGGGCTGTCCGGTGCCTGGTAGTGCGTATACGCGCCCTGGATCTTGAACTTCGACACCTTCACGTTCGCCCCGACGAAATACTCGCGCGACGCGGTGAAGATGTTGCTGAACTTGCCGTTGTTGTCGCGCAGTTCGTCGTAGATGCCGCGCACGTCGAGCAACGGCGAGTGGTACGAGATCATGATCCCGTCCGAGCGGCCGAAATCGTCGGCCGCGCCGTAGTTGAAGCCGCGTGACTGGTTGCCGAACGCGTATTGCGCCTGCACGTCGAAGCCGCCGATCACCGGGCTGTGATACTCGATGTTGTTGCTGGTTTGCTGCCAGTTACGACCGCGCACGAGCGATGCCGACGAAAACGCCTGCTGCACGAACGGGTCGAATTCCCACACGCCGTCGCTGTCGATGAACAGGTTGCGGCCGGCCTGCAGCTGGCCCCACGTGTTGCTCTTCAGCCCGACGTACGCACGCCGCGACCACATGCGGCCGCCGCCCGTCTGGCCGTTCATCACCTGGAACGCGGTTTCCAGGTTGAAGACCGTCGACAGCCCGCCGCCGAGATCCTCGATGCCCTTCAGCCCGAACATGCTGGTGCCCCAATCGCCGCTTTCGGCGCTCCAGCGGGTCCCGCTGCCGCCGTTCGGCTTCGCGATGTGGTTCAGGTATTCGATGCCGCCGTCGACGCGGCCGTACAGCGTCACGCTCGTCTGTGCAAAAGCGGCCGCCGGTGTGGCGGCCGCGATCAGCCATGCGAAATGTTTGAGTCGCAAAATGATGCCCCCTCGAAGTCTCGACCGTCCGGCGCGCGCCCCATGCGCGCGCCCCGGGTCCGCTTATCCGCGATCGATCGAAAAACGCCCGGGGCCCGCCGCGCAAAGCGCAAGCAGGCCGCCGGAGATCGCGATGTTCTTGTAGAAATGAATCATGTTGTTGATCTGCTCGCCGCCCGTCATCGTCCAGTAATGGTGGCCGATGATGCCGGTGCCGATCGTGTAGAGCGCCAGCAGCAGCGCGAGCGCCCGCGTCTGGAAGCCGACCAGGATCGCGATCCCCACTAACAGCTCCATCACGACGGAGATTGCAGCGGAGATGATCGGCGCGGGCGCGCCTTCCGAACCCATGAACGCGATAGTCCCGGGGAAGTCGACGATCTTCTTCCAGCCGAACATCACGAACAGGATCACGAGCAGGATCCGGGCAAGCAGCAGCAGCACATCGCGCTGGGACGCGAGAAACGGTTGATTCGGTGTCATGGTGTCGATCAACGAAAACGATGCGCGTCGCTGAAACAGCCCCGGCGCACCGGATTGCGAATGAACCAGGACGGGCGGCCGCCTGCGCCGCCCGCCCCGCTCTGCAACAACCGGCATCGGGCAACAACCCGATGTGCTGTGCTCCTCCTCTTGTCAGTTATCGCCCTGCTTCGTCACGTACCGCATCAACGCAGCTTCGCGACGTCCTGCTCGGTCACCTTCGCGGCCGGATTGCCGAACTGCCCGGTCAGGTAGTTCGTCAGCGCGGCGATCTGCGCATCCGACAGCTCGTGACGGAACGCCGGCATCCCGACGTCCTCGCTGCCGGCCTTGCGCTGCACGCCGTTCAGGATCACCTGCACGAGGTTGGTCGGATTCGACGCACCAACCGTCGAGTTGTGGAACAGCGGCGGGTAATAGCCGTCCGGCGTGCCCTTGCCCTGCATCTGGTGGCAGGTCGCACAGTTGCCGAGATACAGCCGCGCCGGATCGATGCCCGACGTTGCCAGCGGCACGCCGCGCAGCTTCTCGCCGTCGTCGGACGGCTTGCCCCACGACGCGCGCGACTGCTTCGCGTCGCCATTGGCGACGGCCGGCACCGTGCGGATGTACGTCGAGATCGCGCCGATGTCGGCTTCCGTCATCTTCGAGAAGCTGTGCTCGATCGCCTCGGCCATCGGGCCGGCCGCCTGCGCGAGACCCGGCACGCTGCCGGTGCGCAGGTACTGGACGAGCTGCTGCTGCGTCCAGCCGCCGATCCCTGCATTGGCGTCGGACGTGATGTTGTAGCCGTCCCAGCCCGCGAGCACCGAGCCCGACAGGAAGCTGCCGCCCGTCTCGTCGAGCGACTTCTCCTGCATCGCGATGCCGCGCGGCGTGTGGCACGTACTGCAGTGCGCCAGGCCCTGGACGAGATACGCGCCGCGGTTCCACTCGGCGCTCTGCGCCGGCTTGGGCTCGTACGCGCCGTCCTTCAGGAACAGCCAGTTCCAGATCTTCAGCGGCCAGCGCATGCTCAGCAGCGCGGGGATCTCGTTCTTCGGCGGCGCCTGCTTGACCGGCTCGACGCCGTGCATGAAGTACGCGTACAGCGCCTGCACGTCGTCGTCGTTGATCTTCGCGTACGACACGTACGGCATCGCCGGATACAGGTTGTCGCCGTTCTTCGACACCCCGTGGCGCACCGCGCGCTCGAAGTCCTCGGCCGACCAGTTGCCGATGCCCGTGTCGGGATCGGGCGTGATGTTGCTCGTGTAGATCTTGCCGAGCATCGGGATCGGCATGCCGAGACCGCCCGCGAACGGCTTGCCGCCCTTCGCGGTGTGGCAGGCCATGCAGTCGCCCGCGACCGCGAGATATTCGCCGCGCTTGACCAGCGCCGGATCGGCCGAATCGGCCGCGCGTACGAGACCCGGTAGCGCGAGGCAGCCGGCGAGGAGGAAGGTGAGAGTAGATTTCCGCACGGTCAGACTTCCTTCTTCAGCGTGTCCGACATCCGCAGCGCGAGCGCCGCGATCGTCAGCGTCACGTTCACCGTACCGACGGTCGGCATCGTCGAGCTGCTCGAGATGAACAGGTTCGGATGGTCGAACGTGCGGCAATCCTTGTCGACGACCGAGTCGCGTGCATCCGCGCCCATGATCGTCGCGCCCGTGATGTGGTTGTTCGGCGCGAACTCGTCGTTGAAGACGACTTCGGTGCCGCCCAGCACCTTCGCGGCCGTCGCGTAGACCTCGCGCGTGTGCACGGCGCCGCGCTTCACGTAGTCGTCGATCGCATACGTGATCTCGGGGCGCGGGATGCCGATCGCGTCGGTGGCCGTCTTGCTCGGCACGATGCGGTTCTCGGGTTGCGGCAGGATTTCGTGGAAGCAGTCGAACTGCACGAAGCGCGCGGAACGGTCGCGGATCTGCGCGTCGAGCTCCGCGGGCTTCATCAGCTTGCCGCCCTTGAAGATCTTCTGCGTTTCCTGGTTGATGCGCGACATGTTCGACAGGTGGATCTTCTTCGCGGCTTCGGTCGCGCGGAACGGACCGTCGCGGAAACCGATCAGCGACGTCATCTCCTGCGGGCCGCGGCCCGGCCACAGCTTCTCGTTCGCGTAGAACGACACGCCGGTACCCGGGTGATCCATCAGGTTGCGCCCGACCATGTCCGAGCTGTTCGCGACGCCGTTCGGGAAATCGCGGTTCGCGGACATCAGCAGGATCTTCGGCGTCTCGATGCCGTTCGCGGCAATCACGAAGTACTTGCCTTCGACGCGGTGGTCGGCGCCCGTCTTGTCCTTGTAGACCGCGGCGGTGATGCGCTTGTCCGGCCCGGTCTCGAGCTTGTAGACGACCGCGCTGTCGATCAGCTTCGCGCCGGCCTGCTCGGCCTTCTCGACGTGCACGATGCCGTTGTACATCGCGCCGATCGGGCAGATCGGCATGCAATTGTTGTTCCCGCAACAAGTCGGCCGGCCGTCGTACGGGCGGCTGTTGCGCGCGACCGGCTCGGTCACCACGTGGAACTTCGGGTCATAGCCGTTGAGCGCGCTCTTGATCGTCTGCTCGTTGAACGACAACGGCAGCGGCGGCATCGGGTACGGCTCCTTGCGCGGCGAGTACAGGTCTTCCTCGGGGCCCGGGCCCCACACGCCGAGTTCCTCTTCGGCGCGCTGGTAGTAATGCTCGATGTCGTCGTACTGGATCGGCCAGTCGCGGCCGACGCCGTACACGGTCTTCATCTTGAAGTCGTTCGGGATGAAGCGCCACGCCGACGCGGCCCAGTGCCACGTCGTGCCGCCCACCGCGCGGATGTACTGCGAGTTGAACTTGTGCTCGCCCTTCAGGACCAGGTAGTCGTTCGGCGGACCGTATTCCGGATGCGGCGCCCACGCGCTCGACGGGTACGGCGCCATGAAATCGGTCTTGTCGACCTGGTTGCGGAAGCGCTCGACGATTTCCCAGCGCGGCATGCGCGGGCCGGCTTCCAGCAGGATCACGGACTTGCCCGCCATCGCGAGCTGGTGTGCAACGATCGCGCCTGCGACACCCGACCCGACGACGACGACGTCGGCCTTTTGCGTATCGGTATCGGCCATCAGGCTTGCCTCTCGATCGGTTTGTCGGCCCAGAAGCCGGGTTTGTTGGGGCAATACGACGGGATCACGAGCGTATCGGATACGACGCTGAACATTAATGCTTCTTCATAGGCAATCACGACGTTGTCGACGATACCGAGATACCACGCTTCAAGAATCTTGAGCGCGAGTGCTTCCTGATCGGGATTCAGCGAACCGGACGCGAGTGCGCCGGCGAGTTGCGGCAGGCTGTCGGCTGTCTTGAACGAGCCCTTCTGCAAGGCCTGCAGGAAGCGCTGGCCGAGCACGCGGCTCAACCCTTTCTTGCCGGTCAATGCTTCGGAGAGCGTCATGAACGTATCGAGCGGCGCGGTGCCGGGATCGTCAGCCAGGGCCCGCAACGCCAGCGAGCCTGTGAGGCCCGCCGCCGTCAGCGCCAGTGCGCCCTGCAGCCATTGACGCCGTGTGATGCCAGTTACGGCTGCGTCGCCAGAGCGACGCGAGTGGGGGGTGTTGTCGTTGTGCATGTTTCCTTCTCTCGAACACCGGATTCGGGAAAACCACGCTTGATATTTCTCAAACATTGGCGCGGACCTGAAATGTACGCGCACAAATCGGATCGAACAATCTTTTTATAGTCCATTAAATGTTCCGTCATCCGAGACAATCGACATTTCGCTGCATTTTTGTGTCGTCGGCGCGACAAATCTGCGGCAAGCACATCGTTGTCGTACACCGACGACACACTGTGCAGCGCGATGCGCGCGCATGTCGGTCGGTTAGAATCCCGTGCAATCAAACAGAAAGCTTCCCTCCGAGGGCAATCGAGCGATGAAGCAGCACAACAAACAGAACAAAGCGAAACGAACCG
>NZ_CAJNKE010000257.1 GCF_905232215.1 Burkholderia sp. LMG 13014 | reverse complement strand
CGCGATGCCGACGTGCGACGCGAGTGCGTCGGGCCCCGCCGGCCGGCCATGACGCTCGAGATACGCGGGCGACGCGCAGATGCCCATGCGCTGCACGCCGAGCTTCCGGCCGACCAGCGCGCTCGTATCGGCCAGCTCGCCGATGCGCACCGCGATGTCGAAGCCGTCGTTGACCAGATCGGCCACGCGATCGCTGAACGACACGTCGATTTCGAGGCGCGGATGGCGCTCCACGAGGCGCCGCATGACGGGCGCCACGCATTGCCGCCCGAACAGCACCGGCACGCTGACGCGCAACCGCCCCGCCGGCTCGCGCTGCCCCGCGTCGAGCGCGGCCTCCGTCTCGCCGAGTTCGGCCAGCAGCCGCCGGCACTGCTCGTAATAGACGAGCCCTTCGTCGGTCAGGCCGAGCTGGCGCGTCGTGCGCTGCAGGAGCCGGGTGCCGAGACGGCGTTCGAGCCGCGCGACGACCTTCGCGACGGCCGAGCGCGTCACGCCGAGCCGCAGCGCCGCCGCCGCAAAGCTGCCCGACTCCACCACGTCGACAAATTCGGCCACGCCTCTCAGCCGCTCGTCCATGCGCTTGCGCTCCATTGGGTAACAGGTTTGTGTCCACACAGGCGACAGTCATTGGCCGATTTCTCGCCAATGCGTCCCCGAGCGCAACACTATGATAGTCCGCTCTATCTCGAAAAGGAGTCGACATGAACGCATGGCAAGTGAAACCGGGCGACGGCGTGGCCGGGCTTCGGCGCATCGACGCGCCGCGCCGCGCGGTCGGGCCGACCGACGTCGTCGTGAAGATCCACTCGGCCGGACTGAACTATCGCGACCTGATGTTCGCGCGCGGCGACTATCTCGGCATCGGCACGGACGCGCTGATTCCGGTTGCCGACGGCGCCGGGGAAGTCATCGAAACCGGCCGCGACGTCACGCGCTTCAAGCCGGGCGATCGTGTGATCAACACGTACTTCCCGCACTGGCTCGACGGGCCGCCGACGCCGCAGAAAGTCTCCGCGTCGCCCGGCGCGCAATTCGACGGTGTGCTGGCCGAACACTTCGTGTCCGACGAAGCCGCGCTGGTCGCGATTCCCGCGCATCTGAACTACGACGAGGCGGCGACGCTGTCGTGCGCGGGCATCACCGCATGGAACGCGCTGTTCGCCGATGGCGGCGCGGGGCCCGGCGCGACCGTCGTGCTGCTCGGCACGGGCGGCGTGTCGATCGTCGCGCTGCAGCTCGCGCATGCGGCCGGGCTGCGCACCATCGTAACGTCGTCGAGCGATGCGAAGCTCGAACGCGCCCGCGCGCTCGGTGCGGACGCAACGATCAACTATCGGACGACGCCCGAATGGCAGCATGAAGTGCTGCGGCTGACCGGCGGCGCAGGGGCGGATCTGGTGGTCGAAGTCGGCGGCAAGGATACGCTGCCGCGCTCGGTCGCCGCGACGAAGATGGGCGGCATCGTGTCGGTGATCGGCGGCCTCAGCAGCTTCGCCGGCCCCGAACTCGGGCTGCTGTCGCTGATCGGCGGGATCCGGCAGCTGCACGGGATCATGGTCGGCAGCCGCGCGATGCTCGACGACGTCGTGCGCCTCGTCGACGCAAAGCAGATCAAGCCGGTGGTCGATCGCGTGTTCGGCTTCGACGAAGCACCGCAGGCGTATGCGTACCTGCAGTCGGGGCAGCACTTCGGCAAGGTGGTGATTCGCGTCGCGCAGTAAGCGCCAAGAGGCGATGGGCCGTTCGCCCCATCGCCTCAACACCGCTTTCCGCAGCGCGCCGTCAGAACTTGTGACGGATCCCTGCGTGAACCATCAGCTGCTTCGAGGTCGACGACAAGTCCGCCGCGCCGGGAATATAGGCCTGGTCGAGCGACGAGCCCGTCGCATCGCCCGCAACCCGCTGGTACGCCCCCATCAGGTACACGTCCGTGCGCTTCGACAGGTTGTAGTCGGCCATCAGCCCGAGCGAATGAATCTTCGGCTTCGCGCTGCCCGTCGTCGCGTCATAGCGCACCGTCGTGTACACGTACTGCGCACCGACGAACAACGCGGGCGTGAACTGGTATTTGCCGTTCACCTCGAAGTTCTGGTACTTGATCGACGACACCGTGCCGCCCGCGAGCGGGCCCGTCACCGGCTGGATCGTTTCGTCGCCGAACAGGTAGCCGACGTTCGCGGTCGGCCGCGTGACGTTGCTGTTCGTGTACGCGAACCCGAGCGTCGCGGGGCCCGCCGTGTAGTTGATGCCCGCACCGAAGATCCGCAGCCGCGCCGACGCAAAGTTCGCATCGGCGCCGACCGATCCCGCCCCCGCGATCGCGCCGCCCGACGTCGCCCCCGGGTTGTCCGCATTCAGGAAGGCCGCGCCGACGAGCAACCCGCCCTGCTCGTATTGCGCGCCGACGCTCCACTGCCGGTTGTTCGCGAAGCCCGTGTCGTTGCTGAAGCTGTACGTGCCGCCGAACGAGAAGCCGGCGAAATCCGGGCTCGCGTACTTGACCGTGTTGTTCACGCGGAACGTGTTGCCGGTGTTGTCGTTGTCGAGCGGATGCGAGAACGGATAGACGCCCCAGCTGCCGTTCGCGGTCGTCGGCGCGAGATAGTCGACCACCGCATCGTATTGCCGGCCGAGCGTCAGCGTGCCGAAACGTGCGCTGCCGAGGCCGACGTAGGCCTGCCGCCCGAACATGCGGCCGCCCTGGGCAAGCGTGCCGCTGTTCACGTTGAAGCCGTTCTCGATCTGGAACAGCGCGCTGTAACCACCGCCCAAATCCTCGGTGCCTTTCAGCCCCCAGCGGCTGCCTTGAGCGAAACCGCTCGCCATCTGCCACGCGCTGTGGCCGCCGACGTTGTTCGTGTAGTCGATGCCGGCGTCGACGAGGCCGTACAGCGTGACACTGCCTTGCGCGAACGCGGGCGCTGCACACAGCGCCGGAATCGCGACGAATAACGATCTCCAGTTCATTCGTTTTCCTTATTTATAATTTCATGGCTGCCCGTTTGACGGGCATCGCCGCTTACTTCGCGCCGTAGATGTCGAAGTCGAAGTACTTCTTGTTGATCCGCTGGTAAGTACCGTTCGCGAGAATCGTCGCGAGCGCGCGGTTGAAGGCATCGCGCAGGTCGTTGTCCTGCTTGCGCAGCCCGAGCCCGTCGCCCTGCCCGAAGTACTTCACGTCGTCGATCGCCGCGCCGACGAACGCGAAATCCTTGCCCTGCGGTTTCTTCAGGAAGCCGTCGTTCGCCGCGATCGAGGCCTGGAACGCCGCGTCGAGCCGGCCCGTCACGAGATCGGCATAGACCTGGTCCTGATTCTGGTACGACACGATCTGCACGCCGGCCGCCTGCCAGTTCGCGATCGCATAGTCGGCCTGTGCGGAGCCCTGCTCGACCCCCACGCGCTTGCCCTTCAGCGCGTCGGCCGTCGGCAGCAGCGGCGAGCCCTTGCGGGCGACGAGGCGTGCCGGCGCATTCGAGATCCGGTTCGTGAACGCGATCTGCTGCTGCCGCTTCGGCGTGATCGTCATCGACGATGCAATCACGTCGAACTTGCGCGCGAGCAGCCCCGGAATCATCCCGTCGAAACTCGACTCGACCCACACGCAGCGCGCATGCAGCTCCGCGCACAACGCGTTCGTGATGTCGATTCCGAAGCCCGTCAGCGTGCCGTCGGGCAGCTTGTATTCGAGCGGCGGGTAAGTCGGATCGACCGCGAGGCGGATCTCCTTTCCGGACCAGTCGCCCGCGTGCGCCGCGCTTGCCGCCAGCGCCACCGCGAGCGCCACCATCCGTTTCCATTGCTTCATTGCCAGTCTCCTTCCTTGTGTGAATCGTCAGTCGAAATCGTGCGGGACCGTCACGCGAGGTAGCGTTCCGCCAGCGCAATCCAGTAGCTCGCGCCCGTAGCGAGGCACGCGTCGTTGAAGTCGTAGCCGGGGTGGTGCAGACCGCATCCGGCAGCGCCGTCGCCATTGCCGATCGACAGGTAGCTGCCGGGGCAGGCGTTCAGCATGAACGCGAAATCCTCGCTGGCCGCGATCGGCCGCAGATGCGGGATCAGCGCGCCATCGCCGCCCCATTCGCGCGCGACGTCGCGCGCAAACGCGGTTTCCGCCGCGTGATTGACGAGCACCGGGTACTCGTGCCGATAGTCGATCTCGGCCGTCGCGCCGTAGCTCGCCGCCTGCCCGTGCACGATCTCGCGAATGCGCCGTTCGAGCAGCGCGCGGACGTCCGGCGACAGCGCGCGCACGCTGAGTGCGAGTTCCGCGTGCGGCGGGATCACGTTCGATGCGGTGCCCGCGTGGATCGAGCCGGCCGTCACGATCGCCAGCTCCTGCGGATTCACATTGCGCGACACGACGGTCTGCAGCGCCATCACGATCGACGCGCACACGACCACCGGATCGATCGTCGTATGCGGCACCGCGCCATGCCCGCCGCGCCCGATCACACGCACGCGCACCTCGTCGGCCGATGCCATCGCCGGGCCGTCGCAGAAACCGAGCACGCCGGCCGGCAGGCCCGGCACGTTGTGCATCGCGAACACCGCGTCGCACGGAAACTGCTCGAACAGCCCGTCGTCGATCATCCGCTTCGCGCCGCCGAGCCCTTCCTCGGCCGGCTGGAAAATCAGGTTCAGCGTGCCCGTGAAGCGTTCGCGCTCGGCCAGGCAGCGCGCCGCCGCGAGCAGCATCGCCGTATGACCGTCGTGGCCGCACGCGTGCATCACGCCGTCGCACTGGCTCGCATGCGGCAGCCCGGTCGCCTCGCGGATCGGCAGGGCATCCATGTCCGCGCGCAGCCCGAGCCGTTTCCCGGGACCGCGCGTCAGTGTGCCGACCACGCCCGTGCCGCCGAGCCCGCGCGTCACCCGATAACCCCATGTTGTCAGGCAGTCTGCCACGAGGTCGCTCGTCGCATGCTCCTCGAAGCCGAGCTCCGGCTGCGCGTGCAGCCGGCGGCGCAGTGCAATCATCTCCGTCTCGATGGCCGCCATTTCCGGCGGGATAGGTTTGTGGTCCAACCCCGATTCTCCTCGATGCCTTCCGGTTGCCGATCGCCCGAATGACCGATCGTGCCCGCATCGTAGGCAGCGAAAATCCCGGCGAACAGCCGCGGTTTCGTTATGATGACAACCTTTCGTTGTCGGGTATCGCACCATGAGCACGATCAAGCTGCATCAGCTGCAGGCGCTCGTCGCGAGCGCAGAGGCCGGGAGCATCCGCGGCGCGGCGCGCACGCTCGGGCTGTCGCAGGCGGCCGTCACGCGCGCGCTGCGCGAGCTGGAGGCCAGCGAGCGGCTGCCGCTGCTGGTCCGCGCGCCGGAGGGGATCGGCTTCACCGAGTACGGCAAGACGCTGCTCACGCACGCGAAGCTCGTGCTGAAGCAGCTCGAACACGCGCAGAGCGATCTCGAACGCATGCGCGGCCGCGTCGAAGGGCGGCTGAGCGTCGGCGTGACGCCGTGGCTGACGATGACGTTCCTCGCGGAAACGGTGCTGCGCTTTCGCGAGCAGATGCCCGACGTGCGTCTCGAACTCTACGAAGCGCTGATGGCCGTCGCGCAGCCGCTGTTGCGCGACGGCAGCATGGACTTCGCGCTCGGGCACGTGCAACCCGGCGGCACGCAGGAATTCGCGTTCGAGCCGATGCTGCGCTACGAGACCGCGGTGATGGTACGCGCCGGCCATCCGCGCGAGCACGCGCGGTCGATCCACGATCTGGTCGACCACGACTGGGTGCTGAATTTCGCGGCCGACGGGCAGGCCGCGCTGGTCGATTACCTGTTCACGCGCCACGGTGCCGAAATCGACGAACGGCGCATCGTGCGCGCGCAGTCGGTGGCGATGCTGCAGACGATGCTCGAACAGGCCGACATGTGCACGTGGTGCCCGACGATTCTCGCGGCCGTGCCGCCGTTCGGCGAACGGATGCGCGCGTTGCAGCTGAAGGAAACCTTCGAGCCGCGCGATCTCGGGATCGTCACGCGGCGCAGCAGCACGCTGAGCGACGCGGCGCGCTGCTTCATCGACTGCCTGCTGCACGTGATCCGCCGCCATGCGCGCTCGGCACGCAAGGCGGATCTCGCACTGTTCAGGACGCTATCGCTGCTGATCTGACGCGCGGCAGACGCGGCTCGCCGCCGCGTCGCCTGCCGCCCGTCAGATCTTCGCCGTCAGCGTGATCCCGACCGTGCGCGGATCGCCGTACAGCACCGGATACGCGCCATACGACGGCAGCAGCTCGAGCTTCTTGTAGACCTTGTTGGTCAGGTTCGTCACGTAGCCCGTCACGATGTACTTCTGGTTAGGCGTCGTGTAGGACACGTGCGCGTTCAGCACCGTGTAGCCGCCCTGCCAGAGCTGCGGCATCGTCTGCCGCGTCGCGCTGAAGTATTCGCGGCTGCGGTAATTCACGTCGCCGCCGGCCGTCAGCGTGCCGAACGACACCGGCACGCGATAGTCGAAGCCCGCGTTGATCGTCGTATGCGGCGAACGCGCGAACGAGTTGCCGACGGCGGTCGGCACGTTGCGGAACTCCGTGTAGCGCGTGTTCAGCATCCCGAGGTTCGCGAACAGGTAGAGGCTGTTGACCGGCTGCGCCTTCAGTTCCAGCTCGAAGCCGTCCGCGCGCCCCTGCCCGGCATTCGACAGCGTCGACACCGGCGGGCCGCCGAACGGGTTCGGCGCGAGCGCGAACACCTGGATGTCGCGATAGTCGTAGTGGAATACGCTCGCGTTGACGATCAGCCGCTTGTCGAACCATTCGCTCTTGATCCCGACCTCGTAATCGGTCAGGTACTCCGGCGACACGGTCGACACCGTGCTCTGCGTATACGCGTTGCCGTTGTAGCCGCCCGAGCGGAAGCCGCGCGCATAGCGGAAATACGCGCGCACGTTGCTGCTGAGCGCGTATTCGGGCGTGAGATCCCAGGTCGGCGCGCGCCACGTGTTCGTCTGGTTCTGCCGCGCGCTGACCGCCAGCGGCGACGACACCGACGACGGTTCCCACCAGCTGCCCGGATTGCTGAACGTCACGTTGCCGGTGTCCTGCAGCCCGGTCAGGTTGATGTTCTTGCGCTCGATCGTGTAACGCAGCCCGCCCGTCACGTTGAAGCGGTCGGTGAACCGGTACTTCACGCTGCCGAAGATCGCCGCGCTCTGCGTGTGCTGCGTGAGGTCGGTCAGGTGGTAGAACGCGGGCGACGGCGATCCCGGCAGGCCGCCGCCGGCGCCCTGCTCGGCCAGTTGCTCGGTGAACAGGTGCGTGCCGACGATCCAGCTCAGCCGGTCGCTCTGCGGCGATTCGAGCCGGAATTCCTGCGAGAACTGGCGGCTCGACAAACGATCGTGCGAGCGTGCGGCGTCGAACGCGGAATAGTCCTCGTCGTCCTGGTACCAGCGGTGCAGCCCTTCGAACGCGGTGATCGAGGTCAGCGTCACCGCCGGGTTGATGCGCCAGTGCGCGGTGAGCGACGTGCCCCAGGTCGAGATGTGATCGCTCGACGGTGCGTTGAGCGACACCGTGTACGGATCGCTCGACCCGACGAAGCCGAACTGGTTCGCGCCGCCCGGCCCCGCGCCCTGCGCGTGCCACGCATTGCCGCCGCCCGTGTAGTTGCGGCCGTGGATGTTGAACAGGAAGTCGGTATCCGACGTCGGCAGGGCCAGCACCTGGAAGCGCACCGCGTTGTCGTGGAAGCCGCCGAAGCGCCCTTGCTGCACGGTGTTCGTGTAGAAGCTGTCGGCGTTCTCGTGATACACCGACACGCGCGCGGCCAGCACGTCGTTCTTGCCGATCGGCCCGCCGATCGCGGCTTCCGCGAGCCGGCTGTTGTACTGGCCGAGCCCGATCTTGCCATAGCCGCTCACGTCGAAGGTCGGCTTCTGCGACGTGATGCTGAGCGCGCCGCCGACCGTATTCTTACCCCACAGCGTGCCCTGCGGGCCGCGCAGCACTTCGATGCGATCGAGGTCGAACAGCGGGAAGCCCTGCCCGAACACGCTGTTGATGTAGACGTCGTCGAAGTACACGCCGACCGGGCTCAACGACAGGTCCGACGGGTCGTTACTGCCGACGCCGCGCAGGAACCAGCGCGGCCGCTCGCGGCCCTCGGTCGATTGCCCGGTAAAGTTCGGCACGTACTTCGTCACGTCGTTGATCACGCGCAGCTCGTTGTTCTTGATCGCGTCGCCGCTCAGCGCGCTCACCGCGACCGGCACGTCCTGGATGCTCTCCTTGCGCCGGCGCGCGGTCACCGTCACCGTGCCGAGGTTCGTTTCGCGTGTG
>NZ_CAJNKE010000256.1 GCF_905232215.1 Burkholderia sp. LMG 13014 | reverse complement strand
GAGATCGCCGGCCGCGCATGCGACGGTCGGATCGCCGGCAACGAGATCGGGATGGTCGAGCAGCAGTTGCGCGGCGACGCGCGGCCGGGGCGCGTCGTAGCCGCCGGTCACGTCGCCGCCGTACGCCAGGTCGAGCCAGCGCCGGATCAGTTGCGACCGTTGTTGCCCCGCCAGCGCATGCGTTTCGACGAACGCGCCGAGATCGGCCCATGAAGCAAAGCCGTACTCGCGCGCAATGCAGGATTGCGCGTCGTGCAGCCGGAGTCCGAGCGCGAGCGCTTCGTCGTGCGTGCGGTTCGCGGCAGCAGGGAGAAACCGGACAAAGCGCGCGACGGCATCGGCGTCACCTTGCCGGTACAGGCGCAACAATGCCTTGGCCTGCTTTTTCAGATGATCGGGATTGGCCCTGGGAGGCAGCTTTTTCATGCGAATCCTCGTGCAGTCATGGCCGAAGGTCCGCAATACCGCCAGCACAAAGGACAGGTGGAAAGCTGAATTTGCTGCGACAGGTGGGTTCAACCCTTTCCGCGGACCCGGAAGCGACCTGCATCGCTGACCGGTATCCTAGGCGACGGCCGGCGACCTCGTCAACCGCGGCGCGCCATGCGGCGGCGGCGCTCAGCCCACGGCCAACTGCTTGGTCAGGAAAATGCGCGAGTGTCCGGCTGGATAATCCGGCAGTTCGCCGAAGCGGACATAGCCGCGTTTCTCGTAGAACGGCCGCGCCTGGAAGTCGAACGTGTCGAGCCACGCGCCGTGGCATCCGCGCGCGACGGCTTCCGCCTCGGCCAGATCCATGATGCGCGTGCCTGCGCCCTGGCCGCGCGCGGCCTCGGGCACCACGAGCAGGTCGACATGCAGCCAGCCGTAAGCCGTGCTGCCCCACAGGCCACCGACCACCGCGCCTTCGCCATCGGTCACGACCACGGCCAGCGCACGGAAGTCGTTCGGGCCCGCCTGGCTTTCGTTGAACCGGACGAGCGGCGCGACGATCTGCTTGCGAACGTTCGCGTCGCCCGCGTCCGTCACCTCGTATGTGAACGTCATCGGTTGAATCCGCTTGAATCGAAAATAACAAGGAAGTGTTGAAGCCGCACGTACCGCGTCAGACGACGTAAGCGCCCTTCGCGTGCAGCTCCGCTTCCGTGCGTTCGAGCGCGGCGATCGCATCGCTGCCTTCGAGCGCCAGCAATTGCGCGACCAGCGCTTCGGCCATCGCGTGCGCGGCCACCAGCGACGGGAAGAACGACGGGCTGTCGTGCGTGAAGATCAGCTGCGCATCCGCGTGCAGCGCGATCGGCGACACCGCGCTGTCGGTGATCGCGACGATCCGGCTGCCCTGCGCCTTCGCGGCCTGCGCGACGCGCGTCGCTTCCTGCGAATACGGCGCGAAGCTGATGACGACGGTCACGCTCTGCTTCGCGATCGTCCGCAGTTCCATCTCGAGCGAACCGGCGACGCCGTTGAGCAGCGACACGGTCGGACGGAACAGCCGGTAGCCGTACACGAAACCGAATGCGACCGGATAGCACGAGCGAAACCCCGCGACGTGCACGTGCGATGCCTTGCGGATCAGTTTCGCGGCGTCGGCGAGCGCGTGCTCGTTCTGCGCGGCAGTGGCCGACAGGTTGTGTTGTTGTGCGGCGAGCAGGTCGTGCGCGAGCGACGCCTTCGCGTCGGGCCGCACGAGCGAGCGCGCCCGCTGCGTGAGCGGCTCGGGGCGCGTGCGCACGCGCGCGACGCACAGGTCGCGCAGCTCGTTCCAGCCGGGGAAGCCGAATTGCTGCGCGAGCCGCACGAGCGACGCGGGCTGCACCTGCGCGCGCTGCGCGACCTTGCGCATCGACGAGGTGGCGACTTCGTCGGGATGATCGAGCAGGAAGGCAGCGCCCGCCTGGAATTGCGGGCTCAGCTCGGAAAATTGCGTCCGGATCCGGGACGCGAGTTCGTCGAAATTGGCGGCCATCTTGGTGGGAACGGGAACCGGTCGTCCATGGTATCACCGGCCCCGCGCGCACCGGTCAGCGCAGCACTTCGACGTGATCGGCGTCCACCTTCACGCTGCCCGACCATTTGCGCTCGAATTCACCGGTCACCTTCACGTCGTTCTTGTCGGTGACGGGCTGGCCGGCCGCCCACAGCTTGTGGTCGATCTCGACGCGGATCGTGCCGGTCGCGTCGGCGAATTCGTAATCCTCGCCGCCAACATGCTTGACGATGCGGCCCTGCAACTGCACGTGCTGGTCGTCCTTGCCGTTCGCGAGCAGTTCCTTCACTGTCGTCGTGGTCAGCGTGGACGGCCCCGTGTATTGCGCGTAGACGGCGGCGGGCAGCGTGGCGAGCGCGACTGTCAGGATTCTGGCCAGGTATTTCATGATCTCGTTCCTCTTTTTCGATGTGACGCCGCGCCCCGTTGAACGCGACGGCGCCAGATTACGGACCGTAAGATTAAGCAAACCTGAAGGTCGCGCCGAGGCGACACGGTGCCGCATTGGACGAGTACGAAGGCGCGCCGCGTGCCGCCCGCATTTAAGGTCCACCTAAGACACGGGCGCTTATCATGGGAACCCCGGGTGCCGCGGCACCCCGTTGAAGAGACACCAATTCATGCGCGTATTGCTCGTCGAGGACGATCCGCTGATCGGCAGCGGGCTCGAACAGGGCCTCAAACAGGAAGGCTTCGCGGTCGACTGGGTGAAGGAGGGCGACGCCGCGTCGCTCGCGTTGCGCGCGACCGGCTACGGCCTGCTGCTGCTCGATCTCGGGCTGCCGAACCGCGACGGTCTGTCGGTGCTCGCCGCGCTGCGCCGCCGCGACGAAAACCTGCCCGCGATCATCATCACCGCGCGCGACGGCGTGCCCGACCGCATCGCGGGCCTCGACAGCGGCGCGGACGACTATCTCGTCAAGCCGTTCGAGCTCGACGAGCTGCTCGCCCGCATCCGCGCGGTCAACCGCCGCCACGCGGGCCGCGCGCAGACGACGCTCGTGATCGGCCCGCTGCGGCTCGACCCCGTCAAGCACGTCGTCTGGCTCAATGACGATGAAGTGCCGCTGTCGCCGAAGGAGTTCGTGTTGCTGCACGAGCTGATGCGCGACCCGGGCGCGGTGATTTCGCGCGAGCAGTTCGAGGAGCGGCTGTACAGCTGGGGCGAGGAAATCGAGAGCAACGCCGTGCAGGTGCATATCCACAACCTGCGCAAGAAACTCGGCCACGACATGATCCGCACGGTACGCGGCGTCGGCTACCGGATCGGTGACGGCGCATGACGCACATGCAACGCGCGGTCGCACGCTGGCGCAGCGCGTCGCTGCGGCGGCGCCTGCTGATGTGGCTGATGCCGGCCGCGTGCGTGATCGGCCTCGTCGCGAGTGCCGGCACCTACTGGGGCGCACTGCGCGAGCTCGACGACCTGCTCGACGACCAGATGCGCAGCATGTCGAAGCAGATCGTCGTCGGCCCGAACGGCGAGCTGTCGTTCAGCGACCACGCCAACGGCAAGCACGGCTTCGAAGCGAGCGACCCCGACGCCGTGCTGCTGCAGGTCTGGCGCAACGGCACGCTCGTGTATTCGACCGACCGCGATTCGAAACTGCCGCCGCCCGAGCAGAAAGGCATCGCGAGCGTCGACGTCGGCGGCCAGCCGTGGCGCACCTATGTGACCGAGCGCGGCGGCACGACGATCCGGCTCGCGCAGGCACGCCATGCACGCTGGGAAGCGATCGCGGGCATCGCCGTGCACCTGCTGTGGCCGGTGTTCTCGATGCTGCCGCTGCTCGCGATCGGCCTGTGGTTCGGCATCGGCGCCGGGCTGCGGCCGCTGCGTTCGATTGCATCCGGCCTCAAACGCAGGAATGCGAACAATCTGGAACCGGTCGACGTCGGCTCGATGCCGAACGAAGTCCGTCCGCTCGCCGAAGCGATCAACGATCTGCTCGCGCGCCTCGACCGCTCGTTCACGCTGCAACGGCACTTCATCGCCGATGCCGCGCACGAATTGCGCACGCCGATCATGGGGTTGTCGATCCAGTCGCAGTTGCTGCGGCGCGCGTCGACCGCCGAGGAACGCGAGCACATCCTCGCGCAGATCCAGGCGGGCACGACGCGCCTCGGCCACCTCGCCGAGCAGCTGCTGACGCTCGCGCGCCTCGAACCCGATGCGCAGGCGGCGGCTTCCGCGTCGACGCCCGTCGATCTCGCCGCGCTGTGCCGGTCGGTGGTTTCGGATCGCACGCGCGTCGCCGACGCGCACCGGATCGATCTCGGCGCGATCGTGTCGACGCCCGTGATGACGTCGGGCAATGCCGACACGCTGCGCGTGCTGCTGAACAACCTCGTCGACAACGCGATCCGCTATGCGGGCGACGGCGCGCGTGTCGACGTGTCCGCGCGGCTCGACGGCACGACGCCCGTGCTCGAAGTCGCCGACGACGGCCCCGGGATCCCGGAAGCCGAACGCACCGACGTGTGGGAACGCTTCTATCGCGGCGAGGGCGCGCAGGCCGTCACGTCGTCGGGCAGCGGGCTCGGGCTGTCGATCGTCAAGCGGATCGCCGAACAGCATCGCGCGACGGTCGCGCTCGGCACCACGCGCGGCGGACGCGGGCTGACCGTCACGGTGCGGTTTCCGCCGCCGGCCTGACGCGCGGGCGGCGGGCGACTGGCAGCTTTTCCACAGATTGTGTTGGCAAGCTTGTGGACAACCGTCCATTAACGGCATCAAGCCATTGATCGGAAAGGGTTTGTCGGTCGTGCGCGGCAAATGCGCCAGCCCGGGGCAGCGCCGCGCCCGGATCAGTTGTCGACGACGTTCCGCTCGACCCGCAGGCCGGTCGAGGTTTCGAGGATGCTGGCGTGCTCCCTCACGACGCAAAACGGGCGGCCTGCAGGATAGTCGTCCGGCCTTTGCCGGGTCCGATCCTCGGTGTGAACGATCACGGTACCGTTGAGCGGATGCGCACCAACGTGTTCACCCATGAAATAGAGCTGACCGTTCAGCTGGTAGTAGCCATTCCCGAGGTACCAGAACGAATCGCTCCCCGTCGCGATCCGGTCGGCGCCCAGGTAGATCCCGTCGCCTTTCCTGACGATCGGGTAGAACAGCAAGCCGATTTTCGATTCGATGATCGTGTAGTGATTGGCGCGGATGTCGTCGATCACCTTGTCGCGCAGTTCGTCTTTCATGCGTTCGGTCTTGCCGAAGTACGCGGTCTCGTACCTGGCCGGGATGCACGCATGCGCGAGCGTGCCACATGCCAGCGCCACCAACGGCACGGCGATCTTTTTCCAGATCGTGCTCACTGATTTCTCTCCAGGTTCCTTATTGTTGGCCCGCAATCCGGCACGGCAAATGTTACCGGTGCCGGATTGGGTTGCCAGTTTACCCACCCGGCCACGATCAGCGATCGTTCATTCGTCTAATTGACAACCAGTTGTCTATTACGTAAAGTAGTTGTCAATTCATCCCGCACCCCGAACATGACGAAATCTGCGAAGTTGACCACCGTCGCGCTGTCCGTATTCCGGTTGAACGGCCTGCTGATCGAATGGGGCAACACCTTTGCCGGGCCGCACGGCCTGACCAGTGCGCGCTGGCAGGTGCTGGGCGCCATCTCGCTGGCGCCGGAATCCCCGAACATCCCGCAGATCGCCGACGCGATGGGCATCACGCGGCAGGCGGTGCTGAAACAGATCAACGTGCTGACCGACGAAGGGCTGGTGCAATCGCTGCCCAATCCGGCGCACAAGCGCTCCCCTTTGTATGCGCTGACGCCTCGCGGCGAGGCGGCCTATCAGGCCGTGGTCACGCAGTGGCAACAGCATGTCCGCGACATCGCCGGCGGCTTCAGTTCGGCTGACCTGGACGCGGCGATCCGCGTCCTGTCGGCGATGTCCAGCGCGCATGGCGCCGATGCGCCGACGTGAGCGCTCAAGCGCCCCCTCCCCCTCACCCGAAGGAGTTCACATGCCTCATTTCAAGCCGATGGATCCGGCCTTTCCGATCCAGCAACAGATCGCAATCGACGCGGAGCCGGTCGTCCTCGTCAACGTGTTCACGCTGGCCGCCGCCGACGAAGCGGACTTTCTCGCCGTGTGGAAGGACGATGCCGAATTCATGAAGCGGCAGCCGGGATTCATCTCGACCCAGCTTCATCGTGCGCTCGGTGACAGTCCGACTTACCTGAACTACGCGATCTGGGAATCGACCGAAGCGTTTCGCGCGGCCTTCACCCATCCGGAGTTCGTCGCCAAGCTGTCAGCCTATCCGTCGTCCGCCGTCGCGAGCCCGCACCTGTTCCAGAAAGTCGGCGTGGCCGGTATCTGCACTGCATGAGTGCACGCGCGAAGCGGGGCAACGCGTGGCATTCGCGGGTGTGCTGCGTGTCGCTCGCACACCCGGAGTTCTCCACAGAAAATGTTGGCAAGCTTGTGGATATCCTGCGCACCGCACCGCTAAGCCCTTGATCCGATGGACTTTGGCACGCGTGATGCAGACGAAGCCCCGTCGAGGGCCATCACGTACGCCGCGTCGCCGCACTTCGCGTCACGACGCCACGCCGATGCACGTCGACGTCGGCGCACACGTGCCCGCCAGGCGCGACGCCACTTACCCACAGATTTTGTTGGCAAGCTTGTGGATATCCTGCGCAAGCCTGCGCTAACCCGTTGATCGGCCTACGGTTCATGCGCGGCGTCACGGTTGCGGCACCCTGCGCTCCGGGCAGGCGCGCAGGCGGACGATCCCGCGCAACAGCAGCACGCTGCTGTCGCCTTGACGCTCGCGCCCGTCACACGTCAAGATCACGCGAGCCGCACGCGGCCGCGCATCGCCGGCTGCGCGCGACGGCTCAACGGCCCGGCCGTTCCGCCGGTGCCGCACCACGACACATCACTCCGAGGAAGACCATGGAACACTTCACCGCGTTGCAGTGGGTCGTCTCACTCGTGCTCGTCGCCGTCGTCATCTATCCGTATGTCCGCATCGTGCGGCGTACCGGTCATTCGGGCTGGTGGATCCTGACGATGTTCGTCCCGGTCCTGAACTTCATCATGTTGTGGGTGTTCGCGTTCGCGCGCTGGCCCACCGTCGACGATCGGCAGCCCTGACCGTCGCCATCGCGGCCGCATGGTTTGTCCACAGATTTTGTTGGCAAGCATGTGGATAGCCTGCGCATACCCCGGGCAAGCGCTTGATCCGAAAGACTTTGTCCGCGCCGCTTCAAATGCGGCACGCGGCCGGGAAAATGCCGCGCACCCACCCGTTCTCCAGGTGACGGGGCGCCTTCCGCGCCTGCGCACCGGCTTGTCCACAGATTTTGTTGGCAAGCGTGTGGATAGCCTGCGCATACCCCGGGCAAGCGCTTGATCCGAAAGACTTTGTCCGCGCCGCTTCAAATGCGGCACGGCGGCCCGCGCCACGCCGGACGCGGCCGCGCGCGGGCTTGTCCACAATTTTTGTTGGCAAGCATGTGGATATCCTGAGCATGCGTGACCTAAGTCGTTGATCGCACAACGTTTGCTCACGCGGGTCACGGCTGCGGCACGGCGTGCATGCGGATCGCGTCACGCACGCCACGCCGTACCGCCCTGCTCAACCGAACGCCGTGGCCACGACGCTCGCGACGCCCGCGATCACGTCGTCCTTCGCGCTCGCGTCGGCGCTCGCCTGCGTGTAGTACACGACCAGCACGATCGGCGCACGCGACGGCGACCACACGACACCCGCGTCGTTGGTCGTCCCGTAGTCGCCGGTGCCCGTCTTGTCGGCGACCGTCCATCCCGCCGGCACGCCGGCACGGATCCGCTTGCCGCCCACCTTGTTGCCGCGCATCCACGTGACGAGCTGCGCACGCTGCGCGGCCGGCAGCGCGTCGCCGACCATCAGCGCGCGCATGCTCGCGGCCATCGCGGCCGGCGTCGTCGTGTCGCGCTGGTCGCCCGGCAGCGCGGTATTCAGTTCGGTCTCCCATCGATCGAGGCGGAATGCGCGGTCGCCGATCGAGCGCGCGTAGGCCGTTACCGCCGACGGGCCGCCGAGCAGCTTCATCAGCAGGTTCGCCGCCGAGTTGTCGCTGTACTGGATCGCGGCCTCGCACAGCGCGGCGACCGTCATGCCGTCGTCGACATGCTTCTCCGACACCGGCGAATACTTGACGAGGTCGGCCTTGGTATACGTCACGCGCTGTTGCAGCAACGCCGGGCGCTTGATGCTCTGCGCCAGCACCGCCGCACTCAGCATCGCCTTGAACGTGCTGCAGAACGGGAAGCGCTCGTCGGCACGATGCACCAGGCGCCGGCCGCTCGCGGTGTCGATGGCGCATACG
>NZ_CAJNKE010000255.1 GCF_905232215.1 Burkholderia sp. LMG 13014 | reverse complement strand
GCGCCCGTGCGTTCGCGTTTGTTCGACGTCACCGCACCGCCCGCACCACCACCCACTGCCCCGCCGATCACGGTGCCCGTGCTGCCGCCAATCGCGTTGCCGACCGCCGCGCCGGCGACGCCACCCAGCGCGCCGCCCAGTGCGTTGCTCGTGTCGCCTGCCACGGCGGGCAGCGACACCACCGCCGCCGCACCGACCACCACCGCCATTCCTGCCAATTTCTTCAGCATCTGTCTGCCCTCTCCGCATTGCGAGATATCGATGGGCGAATCTAGCACCTTTCCGGAAGGCCCATCGTAATGAAGCGTTAAATCGGGCATTGTTCTGGCCGGAGCGCGCGTTTTGGCGGATTCAGGTGGCCGGCTTCCGGATCGTGAAACCGCGCGAGATAGCGCGTGCCGTCCAGCCATTCCGGCATCTCGCCATGGCCGATCACGCGCAGCCGATCGTAGCCCCGGCGTTCGGCCCCGCCTCGTCGCGAGCCTGCTCGAGCATCGCGAACTGCCCGCGCGGCAGGGCTTCAACCTCGACTTCCGGCCCGGCAGCCTGTGTGCGGCCATGCGCGGATCCATTTCCCAGCGATCCGCAACCCGCTTGCGCCGGCGCGCAGGATCGCGGCCTAGCTCGAAGCTTCCGAGAACGCGCCGGAGTTCGTGATGCGATATCGAAGAAAATCAAGCAACGCATGCACTTTGCGTGAGTGGCGGCGATTCGGAAGATAAGCGGCATAAACGCAGACGGTCTGTTCGAGCGGGTTGACCGAGTAGTCTTCGAAAAGACGCGGTAGCCGCCCCGCCACCACATCCTCTTCGACGAGCCATTGGGGAAGCAGTGCAATACCAAACCCGCTGATCACAGCCTCGCGCAGCACGTCCGAGTTGTTCACCGAAAGTCTGCCGTTGATCTCGACATGCTCGGTGCTGCCTGCGCGAGTGAACGACCAACGCTGCAAAGCTGCCTGGTACGCAAAACGCAGGCATTGATGGTTTCGCAGATCTTCCGGTGAAGCGGGCACCCCGTTGCTTTCCAGATAGCCATGACTCGCGACAACATAGCGATGATGTTCCGCCAGGCGATTGACGATCAGATTCGGCTGGTTTGCAGGTGTGCCGATGCGTACCGCAACGTCAATTCGCTCGGCGGCCAGATCGAGGGTCGAATCCGAAAGCACCAGGTCCAGGGAAACGCGGGGATGCTGCTGCAGGAAGCTTGCTATGTGCGGCCCCAGGCACAGGCGCCCGAAAGTCACCGGCATCGAAACACGCAGCGGCCCGACTGCGTCGACACCCGTGTCGGACACACTCCCGTCGGCTTCGTCGAGGTCCGACAGCACCCGCGTGATCTGCTCCAGATACGCGGAACCGGCATCCGTCAAAGTCACTTGACGCGTCGTGCGCGTCAGCAACGCGCTTCCAAGCGACTTCTCCAACGCGTCCATCAGGCGCGTCACCGATGAAGTGGCCACCCCCATGCGGCGCGCGGCCTTCGAAAAGCCCCCCGTTTCCGCGACGTCGATGAATGCCCGCAACGCAAGAAGCTTGTCCACGCCATGTCCTTTGTCTTTGCGCATACCGCAACGCTGGATTGCGATTGCTTCATATTCACTAAGTCTGACGCAAAGCCTAAAGTGCTTACACCGTCAACGCAAGGAGCCTTCAAATGAATCCGCTCGAAATCCAGGTCACGTACGACTTCATCTGCCCGTGGTGCTGGATCGGCCATGAACATCTCAAGGCAGCGCTCCGGGAGGCCGACCTGGCCGTCGCACCGACCGTCAAGTACCTTCCGTATGAACTCAATCCGACCATGCCCAAGGACGGAATCGATCGAAAAGCCTATCGCAGCGCCAAATTCGGAAGCTGGGCACGTTCGCAGGCAATGGATGCCGACGTCACGCTGGCGGGCAAACGTGCCGGTGTCGAATTCAACTACGACCGCGTAGCGGTTACGCCCAACACGCGGCTTGCCCATCGCCTGATGTTCCTTGCTCAGTCCAAGGGAAACGCAGCCAGGACCGAAGCACTGTTCGAGGCGGTTTTCTCTGCCTATTTTTCCGAAGGGCGGAACATCGGCACGGCCGAGGTTCTGGCAAGCCTCGCGGAAAGTACGGGTTTCGACGCGGACGAAGTGCGCAGTTTCCTGGCGACGAACGACGGCGAGCGCGAAGTCGTTGCCGACGAACTGCGGGCCGGGGCCACCGGCATCCGGTCGGTGCCGACCATTCATGTCGGCGGCGTTCCGGTGAGCGGTGCACAACCGGTTTCGGTACTCGCCCAGGTGCTTCGGACTGCCACCGGCGACAACACGGCCAAAGACGCAGTCTGAATCGACACCTGCAGTTGAACGCAAGCTACTGGTTTGGAGAGATTCATGGTCGCCCCCATAAAAAACAGGCCTCGCGCACTGATCATCGGCGGCTCGCTCGGCGGGCTCTTTACTGCAACGACGCTGCAAGCCGCGGGTTGGGACATCGACATCTTCGAGCGCTCCCCGAATGAACTGGACAGCCGAGGCGGCGGAATCGTGTTGCAGGCCGACGTCCTGTCGGCGTTTCATTTCGCCGGCATTCAGACGGGTACCGCGCTCGGCGTGCAGTCGGGCGACCGCATCTATCTGGACCGCGCCGATCGTGTCATTCAGCGCAGCTTCATGCCGCAGACCCAAACGTCCTGGAACATGCTCTACGGCACGATGAAGGCGCACCTGCCCGCGCAGGTCTTTCATCCGGGCGAGCACTTCATCCGCTTCGAACAGAACGGCGACCGGATTACCGCCTACTTCGCCAGCGGCCGCGTTGAAACGGGCGATCTGCTCGTCGGCGCAGACGGCGCACGCTCCGCAGTCCGCGAGCAGGTCTCTGCCGGCCTTTCACCCAATTACGCCGGATATGTCGCGTGGCGTGGTCTCGTGCCTGAAACGGCGCTCCCGGCAAGCGCCGCGGATGTTCTCAATGGAACCTTTGCCTTCCAGCAAGGCCCCGGTCACCTGATGCTCGAATATCTCGTCCCGGGCGAAGACCTGTCGACTCAGGAGGGTCAGCGACGCTGGAACTGGGTGTGGTACCGGAAGGTTGCCCATGGCGAAGCGCTCACGGCTCTGTTGACCGACCGCTCGGGGATTCGCCATTCGTTCTCGCTGCCTCCGGGCGCACCGAAGGACGAAGACCTCGCTCGCCTGACACAGGCGTCGAAGGAGCTTCTCGCGCCGACTTTCCAGACGTTGGTTGAAGCGACCCGGGAACCGTTCGTCCAGGCCATCCTGGATCTGCAGGTGAAGCAGATGGTGTACGGTCGCGCGATCCTGCTGGGCGACGCCGCCTTTGTGCCGCGCCCTCATACCGCGGGCAGCACCGCCAAGGCAGCCGCCAACGCATTGGCGTTGGCCCAGGCGCTGCATTCCGCGGATGCCGGTATCGATGAGGCGCTGTCGCAGTGGCAGGCCGGACAATTGCATCAAGGCATCGGCATGACCGAATGGGGAATGAACATCGGCGACCGGATCATGGGCATCCCGCGCAGCAATGTCGTCCTGAAGGGTGCTTGATCCAGCCACCGCGTCATCCGTCGCCGCCCCAGCACGGCCCGGCCCGGCAGCCGATTGCGTCGTCGATTCCGTCGATCTCCGTCCGCGACTTCACCGACCGGGGCATTTCCCCCAATCGCGCAACTCGAGCTCGCCGGATTCATTGCGCAGGCAGCACAGCGCCGCGCGGCCGTCTGTATCTGTTTCCGCGGACGGTCGCGGACGATAATGGACACGTCATTCCTGCAGCACGACAACACGCGCCGCGAGGATCAACGCACACCGCAACCGCGCAAGGAGGGCCTCCTGCATGACCACACCATTCAGGCTGGGCGACCACGTCCGCTGGAATTCGGAGGCCGGCTACGTGACCGGCACGATCATCGCGATCCACACCGCGGATTTCGACTACAAGGGCCACCGCCATCGCGCGTCGCCCGACGATCCACAGTACGAGATCAAGAGCGACCGCACCGACCACATCGCCGCGCACCGCAGCCGCGTGCTCGAGCGCATCGCGGACAAGGACGACGCATGACGCTCCCGTTCTACACGATCGGCCACTCGAACCGCACGCTCGACGAATTCGTCGGAATGCTCGACGCGGTCGATATCGCGCTGCTCGCGGATATCCGCAAGATGACACGCTCGCGCACCCATCCGCAATTCAACGAAGCGACGCTGCCGGACGCGCTGGCTGCAACCGGCATCGCCTACGAGCACATCGCCGAGCTCGGCGGCCTGCGCGGCAAGTCGCACGACGTGCCCGACGACGTCAACGACTTCTGGACCAACCAGAGCTTTCACCGCTACGCCGATTACGCGCTGTCACCCGGGTTTCGCGACGGCCTCGACCGGCTGATCGCAGACGGGCATCGGCAGCGCTGCGCGATCATGTGTTCGGAAGCGGTATGGTGGCGCTGCCACCGGCGCATCGTGTCCGACTACCTGATCGCACGCGGCGAAACGGTGCTGCACATCATGGGCCGCAATCGCGTGGAACCCGCACGCCTCACGGCGGGCGCGGTCGTCCGGCCCGACGGCTCGATCGTCTATCCGGACGTCGAAAGCGGCACCGCCACGCCGGAAGCCGGCACGCCACCGCACGCGTGACGTTGCACCCGTGACGTCGCTCGCGCGGCCGTGCACCCGCGCCGGCTTCCGACCATCGCGATCTGCATTATCATCGGGCCTCCACCGCGCCTGCCCGCTTCCGGCAAGCGGGCCCCGCCACCTCGCCCGTTGCACCCCATGCTCACTCTCGTCATCGTTGCCGGCCTGTGGGCCGGACTGCAGAACGCCCTCGCGGGCGGCGGCTCGTTCGTCACACTGCCCGCCCTGATCGTGTCGGGCATGTCGCCGCTCGCGGCGAACATCACGTCGACGGTCGCGCTGTTTCCCGCGCAGGTCACGACCGGCTGGGCGAGCCGCAACATGGTGCGCGGCGTGGGCAAGCTGTCGTTTCGCACGCTGTTCTTCATCAGCGTGGTCGGCGGTGCGCTCGGCGGGCTGCTGTTGCTGAAAACCCCGTCGTCGATCTTCTCGCGCCTCGTACCGTGGCTCGTGCTGTTCGCGACGGTCGTGTTCGCGTGGGGCAGCTTTTTCCGCAAGCCAAGCGAAGGCACGGGCCACCTCGGCACCGTCCCCGCTGCGATCTCGCAGTTCATGATCGCGATCTACGGCGGCTACTTCGGCGGCGGGCTCGGCTTCCTGATGATGGCCGTGCTGACGATGGCCGGCCTGTCGCCGCGCCACGCGATGTCGACGAAGAACGCGCTCGCGGGCGTGATGAACGCATCGGCCGTCGTGCTGTTCCTGACGTCGCCGCACCTGCACTGGGGCTCGGCACTGGCACTCGGCGGCGGCGCGATCGTCGGCGGGCTGCTCGGCACGTGGGCGCTGCAACGCGTGAACGAACGCATCCTGCGGATCGGGATCGTCTGCATCGGCGCAGTGCTGACCGTCGGGTTGTTCGTCAAGCCGATCTGATGCACGCCCCTTGCCGCTACCGCTGCGGCAATTGATGAGCAAACCGCAAGACGTCTTTCGCATATCTCGTTTGCCGTGACGGCGGTGTCCGCCCACAATCCGGAGTTGCCGTCGTCATCGCCCTCTCGCGGGCACCGACCGGCACCTCGCGGCCGCCATTCCGATTCACCGCCGGCGGCCCGGCACATCGCGTCACACACGCTCCCTCGCCATCGACGCCCTTTGCGGCGGCAGCACGCCTGCCGACACGCCGCCCGATGCGTTCCCGGCCGACAGGCCAACAATAACTAGAGGTAGGAGATGCAGAACAACTCGTTGAGGCAAAGCCTCAAGCAACGGCACATCACGATGATCGCGCTTGGCGGCGTGATCGGCGCGGGCCTGTTTGTCGGCTCCGGCGCCATCATCGCGACCGCCGGCCCCGCGGCGATCCTGTCGTACCTGATCGGCGGCGTGATCGTCACGCTGGTCATGTTCATGCTCGGCGAAATGGCCTCCCGCAATCCCGACAGCGGGTCGTTCTCCACCTACGCGAGCAGCTATCTCGGCGAATGGGCCGGCTTCGCGGTCGGCTGGCTGTACTGGTTCAAGTCCATGATGACGATCACCGTCGAGGCGATCCTGCTCGGTGCGATCCTCCACGATTTCCTGCCGTGGCTGCCCGTGTGGGGCGGCGCGCTGTTCATGCTCGTCACGCTGATCGCTAGCAACGCATACTCGGTGCGATCGTTCGGCGAAGCCGAATACTGGCTGTCGTTTGCGAAGGTCACGACGATCATCATCTTCATGGCACTCGGCGCATCGATCCTGCTCGGCTTCCAGCCGCGCATTCCCGCACCGGGGCTCGTGAACCTTACGGATCACGGCGGCTTCATGCCGAACGGCATTTCTCCCGTGCTCGCCGGCGTGATGGTCGTGATCTTCTCGCTCGGCGGCAGCGAAATCGCGGCCGTTGCGGCGGGTGAATCCGAAAACCCGAGCAAGAACGTGATCCGCGCGATCAAGAGCGTGATCGTGCGCGTGATGGTGTTCTACGTCGGCTCGGTGTCGATCCTGATCCTGTGCATGCCGTGGACGGACAAGGCCAACCTGAAATCGCCGTACGTGTCGCTGTTCAACATGGCAGGCTTCACGAGCGCGGCCATCGCGATGAAGCTCGTGCTGTTCGTGTCGTTCATGTCGGTGATGAATTCGTTCCTGTTCTCGAACTCGCGCATGCTGTTCTCGCTCAGCCAGCGCGGCCACGCACCCGCGATGTTCGGCCGGACCAACGCGAAAGGCGTGCCGATGAACGCGCTCGTGCTGTGCCTGGCGATCTGCGTGTCGATCCTCGGCATTCACTTCGTGAGCGGCGGCGACCTGTTCCTGATGCTCGCGAAGAGCAGCGGCGCGTTCGTGATGATCGTGTGGATCTTCATCATCGTCGCGCACTTCGCGATGCGCCGGCAGGAGAAGCACGCACCACGCGATCCGCAGGCGTTCCGCGCGTGGTTTTATCCGGTGTCGAACTGGATCGCACTGCTGGCGCTGGTCGCCGTGCTCGGCTCGCAGGCGTTCAACCCGGATTCGCGCTTCCAGTTCTGGTTCACGGTATTGACGGCGCTGGCGATCGTCGCGGCGTATTTCCTGCGCCGCAAACCGGCACAACTCGGGGACACGGCCGGCGCGAAGCTGCGCTGACCGTTGCCCTCGGCGAGCGAGCGGCGCGCCGGCCGGCCGCCGCTCAATCGCTCAATCGCTCAACCTCTCGGCCGCTCAGCCGAACGGCCGCACGCCGATCAGCCAGCCGTGCAGGAACAGCGCGAAGACGGCCCACACGACGAGCCCGGCCACGATCGCCACGGCGTCGCCCGACAGCTTGCCCGCCGGATAGCGGACGCCATCGCGGCGGTCACGCGCGCGCCACACGACGAAATCGACGAGCGACCACACGAAGAAGGCACCGAACAGCACGACGGCGTGCAGCGTGCCGTTCGCGAGCAGGTGCGCGATCGCCCACACCGCCACGCCGGCCACCATCGGATGGCCGACCAGCGTCTTGATGCGGTTGCCGGGCACGTAGGAGGCCGCGATCAGCACGAAGGCGATCGCGGTCAGCATGCCGGTGAGGTGGCGCACGCCGACGGGCGACACCCACAGCAGCGTCGCGCCCTGGCGCGCCATCCCATACCCCCAGATGATCAGCACGAAACCGATGATCGACGCGATCGCATAGGGGCCCTTCCAGCGTTTCTCGCCGATCCGCGCGATCGTCGCCGACCGCCAGCCGTCCGCGACGATCCGGATCGAGTGCACACCGAGGAAGATCGCTAAACCGAGAATCAGGACGAGCATCGGCTGTCTCCGTCTGGAATGATGAGTGGGGAAGCGTTCCGCACGGCGTACGATGCGCCGTTCGCGGGGCCGGCTGCGAGGCCGGCACGGGTCGCGCCAGGCACGGGTGCAACCCGCGCCGATCATAAACGCCGAGGCCGCCGTTGTGAAGCACGGGGGATGTGCGGTGCGGCAAGCAGGCGGGTTTTGCGCACCGGTGCGGGCGCGCCGCCGGGTATCACGCGCCGTGCGCGATGCGAATCGGCCGGCGTTCGAGATCGAAAGAAAGGAAAACGAAATGCGCGAAGCTGTCGCTTCGCTCGATCGGTATCAAGTTTGCTTGCGTTTCACCGGTGGTTTCGGTGCCGGCTTTGCTATTGGTTTCGCTGGCGACTTTGCCGCTGGTTTTGCTGCCGGTTTCGCCACTGGTTTGGCCACTGGTTTGGCCACTGGTTTGGCCACTGGTTTGGCCACTGGTTTGGCCACTGGTTTGGCCGCTGGTTTGGCCGCT
>NZ_CAJNKE010000254.1 GCF_905232215.1 Burkholderia sp. LMG 13014 | reverse complement strand
CTCGAATTCACGTCGCGCCTGATCGAGAAGAAGCTGAAGGACTTCGGCGTCGAGGCGAGCGTCGTCGCCGCGTATCCGGGCCCGGTCGTCACGCGCTACGAGATCGAGCCGGCCACCGGCGTGAAGGGCAGCCAGATCGTCAACCTCGCGAAGGATCTCGCGCGTTCGCTGTCGCTCGTGTCGATCCGCGTCGTCGAGACGATTCCCGGCAAGAACTACATGGCGCTCGAGCTGCCGAACCAGCGCCGCCAGACGGTGCACCTGTCCGAGATCATCGGTTCCGAGGTGTACGCGGCCGCGTCGTCGGCGCTGACGCTGAGCCTCGGCAAGGACATCGGCGGCAAGCCGGTGTGCGCCGATCTCGCGAAGATGCCCCACCTGCTGGTGGCCGGCACGACCGGCTCGGGCAAGTCGGTCGGGATCAACGCGATGATCCTGTCGCTGCTGTACAAGGCGACCGCCGAGCAGGTACGCCTGATCCTGATCGATCCGAAGATGCTCGAAATGAGCGTCTACGAAGGCATTCCGCACCTGCTGTGCCCGGTCGTCACCGACATGCGCCAGGCCGGCAACGCGCTGAACTGGACGGTCGCGGAGATGGAGCGCCGCTACAAGCTGATGAGCAAGCTCGGCGTGCGCAATCTCGCGGGCTACAACAACAAGATCGACGAGGCCGCGAAGCGCGAGGAGAAGCTGCCGAATCCGTTCAGCCTGACGCCGGAAGATCCGGAGCCGCTCGGCCGCCTGCCGAACATCGTCGTCGTGATCGACGAGCTGGCCGACCTGATGATGGTCGTCGGCAAGAAGGTCGAGGAACTGATCGCGCGGATCGCACAGAAGGCGCGTGCGGCCGGCATCCACCTGATCCTTGCCACGCAGCGTCCGTCGGTCGACGTGATCACCGGCCTCATCAAGGCCAACGTGCCGACGCGGATCGCGTTCCAGGTGTCGTCGAAGATCGACTCGCGCACGATTCTCGATCAGATGGGCGCCGAATCGCTGCTCGGGATGGGCGACATGCTGTATCTGGCGCCGGGCACCGGGCTGCCGGTGCGCGTGCACGGCGCGTTCGTCGCCGATGATGAAGTGCACCGCGTCGTCGAGAAGCTCAAGGAGCAGGGCGAGCCGAACTACATCGAGGGTCTGCTCGAAGGCGGCACGGCCGACGGCGACGAGGGCTCGGCCGGCGCGGGAACCGGCGAAGGCGGCGACGAGTCTGATCCGCTGTACGACCAGGCGGTCGAGATCGTCATCAAGAATCGCCGCGCATCGATCTCGCTTGTGCAGCGCCACCTGCGGATCGGCTACAACCGCGCGGCGCGGCTGCTCGAGCAGATGGAGCAGTCGGGGCTCGTGTCGGCGATGTCGTCGAGCGGCAACCGCGAAATTCTTGTGCCGGCGCGCGACGCGGAATGAGTCCGCGGCGCTCGCAGCGCTGGCCACCCAGGGAGAAAACCGCAATATGCAGCAACATTCGTTCGCAATGTCCCTTCGTTCGACGCGGCGCTGGCTCGGCGCGGCGCTCGCCGGCGCATCGCTGATGCTCGCGGCGACGCACGCGTTCGCGGGCGGCACCGAGCAATTGAAGGCGTTCGTGTCGCAGGTGCGTTCGGCGAAGGGCGACTTCACGCAGCAGATCGTCAAGGCACCGGCGAAGGGCGCGAGCGCCGTGCAGGCCGTGCCGAAGCCCACCGACAATTCGAGCGGCACGTTCGTGTTCGCGCGCCCGGGCAAGTTCATCTGGACGTACCAGAAGCCGTACCAGCAGGTGCTGCAGGCCGACGGCGAGAAGCTCTACGTGTACGACCGCGACCTGAACCAGGTCACCGAGCGCAAGCTGAACGGCGCGCTGGGCGCGAGCCCGGCCGCGATCCTGTTCGGCAGCAACGATCTCGACAAGAACTACACGCTGCGCGATGCCGGCGAGAAGGGCGGCATCGAGTGGCTCGAGATGCTGCCGAAGGCGCAGGACACGCAGTTCCAGCGGATCGGCATCGGCTTCAAGAACGGCACGCTTGCGGCGATGGAGCTGCACGACGTGTTCGGCAACGTCACGCTGCTGACGTTTACGAACATCCAGACCAATCCGCCGCTGAAGGGCGATACGTTCAAGTTCGTCGTGCCGAAGGGCGCGGACGTGATTACCGGCTGACCGGCGCCGCGCGCTGTTGTGTCCCATACGGGCCTGCCGGAGACGGCAGGCCCGTGTTGTTTCTGGGCGCGGGCACCAGGCGCGGGCACCGGGCATGAGCACCAGGCGCGGCGGGGCTTTCGCGCGGCTGTCATAATGTCGGGTCCGGCGGCCGGTTCGGCCGCTACCGTTTGATGTGGAGCGAGGGTTCATGTCCGACCTGTTTCAAGTCGAGCCGCGCCGGCCGCTCGCCGAGGCGCTGCGGCCGAAGACGCTCGCCGAGGTGATCGGCCAGACGCATTTGCTGGGTGAAGGCAAGCCGCTGCGGCTCGCGTTCGAATCGGGCAAGCCGCATTCGATGATCCTGTGGGGGCCGCCCGGCGTCGGCAAGACGACGCTCGCGCGGCTCACCGCGCTCGCGTTCGACTGCGAGTTCATTGCGTTGTCGGCGGTGCTTGGCGGCGTGAAGGACATCCGCGAGTCGATGGAGCAGGCGAAAGACACGCTGAACCGCACCGGCCGCCACACGATCCTGTTCGTCGACGAGATCCACCGCTTCAACAAGGGGCAGCAGGACGCGCTGCTGCCGTTCGTCGAGTCGGGGCTCGTGACCTTCATCGGCGCGACGACCGAAAACCCGAGCTTCGAGGTCAACTCGGCGTTGCTGTCGCGTGCGCAGGTGTACGTGCTGAAGTCGCTGGACGACGACGAGATGCGCCAGCTGCTGAAGCGCGCACAGGAAATCGCGCTCGACGGCCTGTCGTTCGACGATAAGGCGATCGATACGCTGGTCGGCTATGCGGACGGTGATGCGCGGCGCTTCCTGAACCTGCTCGAGCAGGCGCAGACGGCCGCCACGTCGGCCGGCACCGCGACGATCGATGCCGAATTCGTCAGCAGCGCGATGACGCTGAACGCGCGGCGCTTCGACAAGGGCGGCGACAACTTCTACGACCAGATCTCGGCGCTGCACAAGTCGGTGCGCGGTTCGAGCCCGGACGGCGCACTGTACTGGTTCTGCCGGATGATCGACGGCGGCGCGGATCCGAAGTATCTCGCGCGGCGGATCGTGCGGATGGCGTGGGAAGACATCGGCCTCGCCGATCCGCGCGCGCTGCAGATGGCGAACGACGCGGCCGAAACCTACGAGCGGCTCGGCTCGCCGGAAGGCGAACTCGCGCTCGGCCAGGCGGTGATCTATCTCGCGTGCGCGGCGAAGAGCAACGCGGGCTATAACGCGTTCAACCAGGCGATGGCGTTCGTGAAGCAGGACAAGTCGCGCGAGGTGCCCGTGCATCTGCGCAACGCGCCGACCAAGCTGATGAAGGAACTCGGCTACGGTCACGCCTACCGTTACGCGCACGACGAGCCGAATGCGTATGCGGCCGGCGAGACGTACCTGCCGGACGGGATGCGCGAACCGCGCTGGTACAAGCCGGTGCCGCGCGGGCTCGAATCGAAGATCGCCGACAAGCTCGCGTGGCTGCGCGAACTCGACCGCGAGGCGGGCAAGAAGGACTGACGGCCCGGCGCGGCCCGCTGAGGCCGGCGCCGCCGCGAACGCGTCAGCGCTTGCGGGCCGGCTGCTTCTTCCAGTAGCCGAACGGCTCCTGATGGCACTCGATGTCGAGTTCGGTGACGCGGGCGTGCAGGCTCTGCTGCGCATCGGCGATCGCGAGGTTGTAGATCGCGGGCGCGATTTCCTCGACGAAGAAGTGCAGCAGTGCGCCGGCCTGGATATTGCCGATCGGCTCGTCCATGTTTTCCGTGAAATAGCGTTGCAGCGACGCGATCGCGCGGTCGCGTACGTCCTTGTCCAGTTCGATGGCCATCAGGTTCCTTGGGTAGCTGTGACGGGTGGCGGGTGCCTCGTTCGATGCGCTGCGGCGGGCATGCTCGGGTGTTTCGCGATCCGCGGCGCGTCGATGCCGCGCGATTTCGCGGGTGCCGACGGGCGGGCCGGCAATGCGATACTGCCACGGCCGTCGCACCCCGGTCATCGCCCGTTTGCAGCATTGTCCGTCCGGCCAGTGCCGTGGCGGCCCCGCGGTGCGTTAGAATTCCCGTCTTACACAACGATTCTCCAAGTCCTCCCATGCTCGACATCCAGTTGCTGCGCAAAGACCTCGACGGCGTCGCCCAGCGCCTCGCCGATCGCGGCTACACCCTCGACATCGCCGCGTTCTCCGCCCTCGAAGCGGAACGCCGCGCGATCCAGACCCGCACCGAAGAGCTCCAGGCGCGCCGCAACAGCCTGTCGAAGCAGATCGGCGCGATGAAGGGGAAGGGCGAGGACACGTCGGCCGTGATGGCCGAGGTCGGCGGGATCGGCGACGAAATGAAGGCGGGAGAAGCCAAGCTCGGCGAGATCCAGGCGCGCCTGTCCGACCTGATGCTGGGCATGCCGAACGTCGCGCATGAAAGCGTGCCGGTCGGCAAGGACGAAGCCGACAACGTCGAAGTGCGCCGCTGGGGCACGCCGCGTCAGTTCGATTTCGAAGTGAAGGATCACGTCGACGTCGGCACGCCGCTCGGCCTCGATTTCGAGACCGGCGCGAAGCTCGCCGGCGCGCGCTTCACGATGCTGCGCGGCTCGATCGCGCGCCTGCACCGTGCGCTTGCGCAGTTCATGATCGACACGCACACGCAGCAGCACGGCTATACCGAGACGTATACGCCGTACATCGTGAACCCCGAGATCCTGTACGGCACCGGCCAGTTGCCGAAGTTCGCGGACGACATGTTCCGCGTCGAGAAGGGCGGCGAGGAGAACAAGGTTACGCAATACCTGATCTCCACGTCGGAAATCTCGCTGACGAACACCGTGCGCGAGTCGATCGTCGACGCGTCCGCACTGCCGATCAAGCTGACCGCGCATTCCCCGTGCTTCCGCTCGGAAGCCGGTTCGTATGGCCGCGACACGCGCGGGATGATCCGCCAGCACCAGTTCGACAAGGTCGAGATGGTGCAGGTCGTCGCACCGGAAGCGTCGTACGCGGCGCTCGACGAGATGGTCGGCCATGCGGAAGCGATCCTGCAGAAGCTCGGCCTGCCGTACCGCGTGATCACGCTGTGCACGGGCGACATGGGCTTCTCGGCCGCGAAGACGTTCGACCTCGAGGTGTGGCTGCCTGCGCAGAACACCTATCGCGAGATCTCGAGCTGCTCGAACACCGAGGCGTTCCAGGCGCGCCGGATGCAGGCGCGTTTCCGCAACGCGCAGGGCAAGCCGGAACTCGTGCATACGCTGAACGGTTCGGGTCTTGCAGTTGGCCGCACGCTCGTCGCGGTGCTGGAGAACTACCAGAACGCGGACGGCTCGGTCACGGTGCCGGAAGTGCTGCGTCCGTACATGGGCGGCATCGAGCGCATCGACGCGCCGGCACGGGCGTCGTAAGATCGCGCGCCTGCAAGCCCTTGGCGTTCTCGTAAAAATATTTGCAAAAAGGGCTTGTGGGTTTCGAAGAGATCGTTCTATAATCTTTTCTTTCGCGGAAACGACCAACCGCGAAATGCAGTAAAGCAGCAAGGAAGGAGAGGTGGCAGAGTGGTCGAATGTACCTGACTCGAAATCAGGCGTACGGTTTCCCCGTACCGTGGGTTCGAATCCCACCCTCTCCGCCAAAATACGAAGCCCCTTGATCCGGAAGGATCAAGGGGTTTTTCGTTTTGGGCTCGCGGTGCGTGTGTCGTGTCGCAAGCCGTGGCCATGGCGGCAGCTCGACCGTCGACTATACGGATCGTGCTGATGCAGTGGCACCCACCGCGTGCATGATCCTGCCGCGTCCTCGATACAGCCGCGCTGAATGGCAAACTCCGCGTCGATCGTGTCTCACCACGACCTGCTGTGCAACGGGCAGCTTCGGCAGTTCAGCCGGCCCGAATCGCAGGGGCTCGTGTCGCTGCCGTCGTTCCATGTGATGCTGGCGCTGCTGCGCGCGTATGCGATGCGACACGTCCGCTACGTGTTTCCCGCGTCGGTCGTGCTGAATGCCGTGATGATCATGTCGACACCGACCACGGGTGGCCACTGCCTGTCCGACGTGATCGGGAGGATCGTAGCGTGCTGCCGATCGTCGTCGTGCGCCGCTGGATGGCGGGGCCGCGCAGGGTCGCGAATCGCCCGCAGGCTCGCTTTGAGAACCTCCCTCACACATCGCGCCACCTTGCCGGTTGGGCTGGGTGATGATCAAGTTGCCACGCGTGTTCGCCGAGTTCGAGCGGGCACTGGTCCGCCGGCGGGCGACGATGCAGTCTTTGAAGACGCGTAGTGTCCTTTATACAGGCCACGAAGCCCTGAATACGCCGACGAGCACCACGCGCTATCGCGTCGATCAACACACCTGACCGGTGCGCTCTGCGTAAAGGCTATTTGCAGAGGGGGAGGGGGCAGGCCACACAGCCTGCACTCCCCGTCCCCGGAGATTCGCGCTGCCAGCAAGCCGCGCTGAACCGCGCGACAAGCGTCACGACTTTATATCAAAGCCGTCGTTCCAAGTTGCTCCGGGAGCAATCGGACACACCTGACGCTAATCGCTTGGTCCTTCACACTGAATACGATGATTGGCGCGGCGTTTCCACTGGATTATTTCTCGACCGGATTGACTTCCGGGCGCTCCTCGGTCAGCGACGGAAGCGGCGCCGTGATGGGATGAATGCGCTGGCCATTGTCAACGACACTGTCCATTGAGACGAAGGTAATGGTGCTGCCCGGAACGACATAGAACGGTGCCTCGCTACCGCCTTGTTTCAGGTACATCACGTATCCGCGCTCATCGGTGCGCGACCAGGTGGCGGAGTCCCCCGTTGCACCGGGGAGAACGGCGAAGGTGCCCGGATCTCCGCCGTTGCTGCTCCAGATGTTGATTGCCACGGACAGCGTATTGGGGGATCTGTTTACGATAATAATCTTGCCAGCAGCCATAGTTTCACCTTTTTGTCTGTTTGGATTGATTGAGTTCCAATTAAAAGATGCGTTTGGCATTTCATGATAATTGGATTGCCCGTTGATTTTCGGTGCATCGATTGGGCAGTTGGATTTTATGTTGAATAAATTAAGATTGATTTACTTTTTATCTATCAATTATTTATTCGGGTTGATTTTGATTGGGGCTGGGGAGTTCGGTGCGATGTAATGATTTACATTTTTGGTGTAATAATTTCGATTGAATAATCGGTGGTGTCGATTGTGAAGAGGCATGCTTTGCCGATTAAACAGGAAACCGGATTTTCGTGATCCGCAGGACGGGCACGATGTCCGGCCTCGAACTCGACATACTGCGCTCGTCGATGGACGACAGCAGCGGCCTATGCGACTGGATGCGTTCGAATCGTTGCGCTGGCCGACCCGACCATTGCCACTACTTCACCGTCGTGGATCGTCATGCCGGCTTCCGATTTCCGCATCTCCTTTGTCACGGAATTATTCGCGCTCACACTGCTTTTTTCGGAAGTCTCGAATTCCGGCCGACATATCCGTGTCGATCACGTCGTGCCTGGCGGTTGCTCGGCATCGAACGTGACGTTGGCATCCTCGTGCGTCACCGACTGCCCGGCGCCGAGTGGTTCAAGCTTGGCGGCGCCACGCGCCGGTTGGTGAAGTAGCCATCTGGAAGTGGCTGCATGCGTTATGCGTTGCGACCGCCCCTGGATGGTGCTGACCGGCTCGACCGCTCGCATTCGCTTTTCGCCGCTTTCTTCAGCTTTAAGCCCGCGCTTTCGGCGCCGTTAACACGAGGCGGCGGCCGGCGCCCGTGCCGGACCGCATCGTTCCCCGTCGATTCAAGGTTCCATGAAGCTGAGCTACAAGATTCCCCTCGCATTCGCCATCGCGCTGCTGCTGATGTTCGGTGGCGCGCTGTACGGTATCCACATTCTCAATCGGTCGATCGATACGTTTGCCGAAGACGTGCAGACGAACGTCGGCGATGAACGACTCGTGTCGGCCACGCTCGTGCAGTTCAAGCTGCAAGTGCAGGAATGGAAGGACACGCTGCTGCGCGGCAAGCAGCCCGACAAGCTCGACCAGTACTGGCAGGCGTTCCAGACGCGCGAGCGGACGGTCGACACGCTTGCCGCGCAACTCGTTCACCAGTTGCCGCCCGGCGAGAGCCGCTCGCTCGTCGAGCAGTTCATCCGCGCACACACGGCGATGGGCGACGGTTACCGGCGCGGGTTCGACGCGTTCAAGGCTGCCGGCTTCGAGCCGTCGGCCG
>NZ_CAJNKE010000253.1 GCF_905232215.1 Burkholderia sp. LMG 13014 | reverse complement strand
CAGATGCAATTCATCGTGTTGTTTCTCATGGGTTATCGATTGTTCGGATCGCGCGGCTCAGCCGCGTTGCGTCATGCCCATCTCGCATGCGACGAGCTGCGTGTCGAATTGCGCGCGCTCTTGTTGCGCACGGGCCGAGCGATCGGTGACGGAGAACAGGATGACGCCGAGGAACGCCGCCGCCATCGAGAAGAGCGCCGGATATTCGTACGGATAGACCGCGTGCGCATGGCCGAGCACCTGCACCCAGACGGTCGGGCTCAGCACGGTGAGCGTCACGGCGGTCGCGAGCCCGGTCAGGCCGCCCAGTACCGCGCCGCGCGTCGTCAGGCCGCGCCAGTAGATCGAGAGCAGCAGCACGGGAAAGTTCGAACTTGCCGCGATCGAGAACGTGAGGCTGACGATGAACGCGATGTTCTGCTTTTCGAACGCGATGCCGAGCAGGATCGCGAGCACGCCGAGTAGCAGGGTCGTCCCGCGCGCCACGCGCATTTCCTCCCGGTCGGACGCGTGGCCGCGACGCACCACGTTCGCATAGAGGTCGTGCGAGATCGCCGACGAACCCGCTAGCGTGAGTCCGGCGACCACGGCCAGAATGGTCGAGAACGCGACCGCGCAGATGAAGCCGAGGAACACGTTGCCGCCGACCGCGTGCGCGAGGTGGATCGCCACCATGTTCGTGCCGCCCGTCACGGCGCCGGACGCGTCGTGGTATTGCGGATCCGACGCGACGAGCGCGATGGTGCCGAAGCCGATGATGATGATCAGCACATAGCCGATGCCGACGATGCCGGTCGCATAGAGGATGCTCTTGCGTGCCGCCTTGACGTCGCCGACGGTGAAGAAGCGCATCAGGATGTGCGGCAGGCCCGCGGTGCCGAAGATCAGCGCGAGGCCGAGCGACACGGCCGAGACCGGATCGGATACCAGGCCGCCCGGGCTCATGATCGCCGCGTGCTTCGGATGCACGAGAATTGCCTGCGCGAACAGCGCATCGAGGCTGAACCCGAAACGGCTCAGCACCATGATCGCCATGAACGCCGCGCCCGCAAGCAGCAGGACCGCCTTGATGATCTGGATCCAGGTCGTCGCCAGCATGCCGCCGAAGAACACGTAGACCACCATCAGCACCCCGACGATGAGCACCGCGACCGTGTAGTTCAGGCCGAACAGCAGCTCGACCAGCTTGCCCGCGCCGACCATTTGCGACACGAGATACAGCAGCACGATGACGATCGAGCTCGAGGCCGCGAATGCGCGGATCGGACGTTGCCGGAGGCGATAGGACACCACGTCGGCAAGCGTGTACTTGCCGAGGTTGCGCAGCGGTTCGGCGATCAGGAACAGGATGATCGGCCAGCTGGCGAGAAAGCCGATCGAATAGATCAGGCCGTCGTAGCCGCTCGTGAACACCAGCGCGGAGATGCCGAGCAGCGATGCCGCCGACATGTAGTCGCCGGCGATCGCCCAGCCGTTCTGGAATGCGGTGATCTTGCCGCCGGCGGCGTAATGGTCGGCCACACTGTTATTTTTGCGCGCGGCCCAGCGCGTGATGAACAGCGTCGAAGCCACGAATACGAGGAACATGCCGATCGCGATCGGATTGTGCCCGTGCGCGAGCGTGGCGGGACCGGCCGCGAAAGCGGGCGCGGAGCCGGCGCCGCCAAGCGCCGCGAAGAACAGGCGTTTCATTGGTCGCCTCCCTGACGAATGGACGCGACGATCGCGTCGTGGACGGAATTGGCCTGGAACACGTACAGCGCGACCAGGGCGAACGTGACGACGAACATGCCGAACCCGATCGGGATGCCCCACGGGGTCGGCTGGCCCTGCACGATCGGCTGGCCGAGCAGCTTCGGCGAAAACGCCAGCGTGAGGATGAATGCGAAATAGAGCGTGAGCATGACGAGCGTCAGCGACCAGGCGAACAGCCTTCTGCGCTTGACGAGATCGAGAAAGCGGGCATCGCGCAACAGCGGATGGGGGGGCTGGGCCGGCGCGTGGGCGTCGGGCGCGGCGCCGGCGGTAGCCGGAATCGGGTGGTTCACGGTGTCTCCTTCGGGTATGCGGGAATCCTGGCCGGGCAGCGGGCGCCCCGCGTCTTGCGCGCCGCGCCCGCCCGCGCTCAGAAATGCGGCGGCACGGCGGTTTCCCGCATCACGACTTCCGGTGTTCGATAGCGCTCGGCCATTTCGCGCTCGGTTTCGTCTTTCAGTTGCGCCTGCATGTAGGCGCCGAGATGACGCGCATGCTGGACGATCGCGGCGCCGAAGGCCGTGCGCGTTTCGCTGTATTCGCACAATGCATCGAGCATGTCGGCGCGCGTTGCCAGCGCCGTGACGAGCGCCAGCGCATCGCCGGCGGCTTTCGTGACGCCCATACCGCAATGCGGCCGCGCGACGAACGCGGCGTCGCCGAGCAGCGCGATCCGGCCGAACGCCATGTTCGGCACTTCGAGGTCGTAAATCGGCTGGAACAGCGGCTGAGCTGCACGCGCCACGACCTCGGCGAACTGCGGCGCAAGCAACGCGTGAGCCGCGTCTTCCATGTCGTCGAGGACGTCGCGGCGGATCAGCGTCGGCGGAATGCCGCCCGTCCACAGCTTGCCGGTCGCATCCGTGAGCAGGTTCGGCAGGTCGGTGTCTTCGCGGGTGGCGCGATACCAGACGAAGTTGTAGCGGCGCTCGCCCGGCTTCGTGCTGTTGCCCTGGCCGGCGACCGGATAGCCGAGGATCTGCTCGTGCGGCGGCAGGCCGAACGCGAATTTCCCGAATAGCGTCGCGTGAGTCGCATCCGACAGCCCGATCTCGTCGACCAGCCCGCGCCAGGCGACGTAGCCCGCGTACCGCAGCTGCGCATCCGGCAGGAGTTTCTCGCGGATCGCCGAGCGGAATCCGTCGGCCGCGATGACGAGATCGGCGTGCACGACCGAGCCGTCGGACAACGTGACCGATGCGCGCTCCGGTCCGTCGGCGACATCGGCGACGACAGCGCCCGAGTGGTAATGCTGGTCGGGCAGCGCGGCGCGCAGCACGTGGTACATCTTGCTCCACGCGGTGAGCGTCTGCGGCAGCCTGCGTTCCGATTCCACGGAGCCGTCCCTGGCCAGCGTGATGCGCGATTCGACCTTCACGCCGATCGATTCGTCGATGCGCACGCCCGCGGCGAGCATCACGTCGAACAGCTCCGGGTGCGTGACGATGCCGGCGCCGCGACCCGAGAGCGCCTCGGGCACGCGTTCGTAGACGTCCACGTCCCAGCCGTTGCGCAACAGAAGGTTCGCGGCGAACAGGCCGCCCAGCGAGCCGCCGATGATGGCCGCCTTGCGATTCGTCGAAGTGGTGCTGTTCATGTCAGTCTCCGTGGGCGTGGCCGGCCGAGGCGGCGGCGGGAAGCTCCAGGCCGGCGACCTCGGAGGCGGGGTAGTTGAGTTCGATCGTCACGCCGGACGGATCCTCGATGAAAACCTGATGCAGCCCGAGGCTCGGAACCGTGCGGTCGCGCCACACGATGTCTTCCGCGCGCAGCGTGTGCCACATGGCTTCGACGCCGGTGGCGAGAAACGCGATGTGGTCGACGGTTCCGGTACCCGTTGCGGGCAGTTCCTTGTCGCCGAGATAGGCCGCGAGCCCGTCGGGGTTCGCCGGATCGATGCCGATGATGTGGACCGTTCCGTAATCGGCTTCGTCGCCGCCCTTGTAGAGCCACGCACCGGGAAAATCGAACGGCGGGCGATAGCCGCGCTTGAAGCCGAGCACACGTTCATAGAACCGGCACGATTTCTCGAGATCGAGCGTGCGAATCGAGAAGTGCGCGAGTTTGGATACAGGCATGGAGGACCTCTTATTTATCGAGAGATAAGTTATCGACCGATAAACTATAGTCGAAAAAATCGTCAGGACACAGTCGTGTTCCGACGGTGTTAACCCTCGGCCCGAAAAGGTGCCTGATCGATGCCGAAGGTGGAGGAGACCGGCGGCCCGTCGCGGGATACCGGCGCGCGGGCGCAGGATACCGATGCGCGGTGCGTTACGGCGCGATCTCGCCGGCCATGACGTCGTCCGCATAGCACCATACCCAGCGCTCGCCTGGCTCGATCGAACGCACCAGCGGATGGCTGGTTTCGTGAAAATGCCGGCTCGCATGGCGATTCGGCGACGAGTCGCAACAGCCGACGTGCCCGCATGCCAGGCACAGGCGCAAATGCACCCACTGGCTGCCGGACTTCACGCATTCCTCGCAGTAGTCCTTATCGGTGGTCAGAATGCGCGCTCCGCCGAGATGGGTGCAGGTCATGGCCATCTTCCGCTCCGATGCCGGCGTCGGATAGCGCTTGCAGTGCGGCCGGCGCGAGGCTGCAAGCGTGGTTGGATACGGTTCATTGTGGACGGTCGTGTCGCGAGCGCGACCTTAATTCTTATTAAGCGTGTCAACTCGGGCGACGGGCGGACGTACAGTCGCAAGTGCGGCCGGCACGAGGTCCGGGCGAGATCGAGACGACGGACACCGGGAGGCGCACATGACTCAGTCGCAGCACGTCAAGGTAATCGGCTTGCCTCACAGCAAGGAGGCCTACGCAATCCGCGACTTCCTGAAACGCGGGGTGGTCGAGTACGAGTGGTGCGAGTTGACGTCCGACACCGATTGCGTGCGCGAGCTGGGCATCGCGCCAATGCGCGATATCCGGCTGCCGGTCGTCATCTTTCCGGACGGTTCGCGCATCTACCAGCCGACGTTGCCGGAGATTGCGGCCAAGCTCGGCTGGGTCGCCCGGCCGCGCTTCATCGAATACGACGTATCGATTTACGGCGCGGGTCCGGCGGGCCTGTCGGCGGCCGTCTACGCGGCGTCGGAAGGGCTCCGGGCCGTCGTGATCGAGCGCGATGCCATCGGCGGGCAGGCGGGAACGAGTTCGCTGATCGAGAATTACATGGGGTTCCCGGAGGGCATTCCGGGCGCCGAGCTGGCCGAGCGGGCGCGCCAGCAGGCGGTGAAGTTCGGTGTCGAACTGCTGATGATGCGCGAGGGCGTGCACGCGACGTTCGTCGACGGCAAGATTCGTGTCGACCTGGCCGACGGTTCGATCCTGACCGCGCGCTCGAACATTTGCGCGACCGGCATCGAATACCGCAGTCTCGGCCTGCCCGACGAACAGAAGTTTCTCAACGTCGGCTTGTTCTACGGCGCGGGATCGAGCGAAGCGCCGATGTGCGAAGGCAAGCACGTCTTCATTGTCGGCGGCGGAAATTCGGCAGGCCAGGCCGCGATGAACTTTGCCCGACACGCGCGCGAAGTCACGATGATCGTCAGGGGCGCATCGCTGGCGGCGACGTTGTCGCGCTACCTGATCGACCGGATCGAGCGCACGCCCAACGTGGCGGTTCGGTACGGCTCGACCGTCGACGCGCTCCACGGCGACGGCCGGCTCGAAGCGATCGCGCTTCGTTCGGAAGACGGTGCGCGCGAAGTGCTGCCGGCCACGCATCTGTTCGTCTGCATCGGCGGCGCGCCGAACACCGAATGGGCCAGGGATACGAACATCATTCGCAATTCGGGCGGTTACCTGGTCACCGGCAGCGATCTTCACGACTGTCCGGCATTCGAGCGCGTGTGGCCGCTCGAGCGCCGGCCCTACTATCTGGAAACGAGCGTGCCCGGGTCGTTTGCCGCGGGCGACGTCCGGTCGGGTTCGGTCAAGCGAGTGGCGTCGGCGGTCGGTGAAGGGGCGATGGCCGTGACGTTCGTGCACCAGTTCCTGGGCGAAGACGCGCATCGGCCGGGCGGACACTGAGTAGCGAGACGCCGGGTCCGCCGCGCGCTCGCCGGATCCGTCAGCGTACCGTCGAAATTGGCAGCCGGAACGTCAGGACGGTACCGTTCCCGGCGCGCGGCGCGGCCTCGAGCGTGCCGCCATGCGCTTCGATGATCGAGCGGCAGATCGCGAGACCCATCCCCATGCCGTGCGTCTTCGTCGTGAAGAACGGATCGAAGATCCGGTTCGCGATTTCCGCATCGATGCCGGCGCCGCGATCGGCGATGCTGACGACCACGTGGCCGTCGCCGGCGTGTGACGCCATCTCGAGTTCGCGCGACGTGGCCAATCCGTCCATTGCATCGAGCGCGTTGGTGATCAGGTTCAGGATCACCTGCTGGATCTGGGTGCGATCCGCCATCAGACGGATGCCGTTGCAGTGCAGATCGACGCGCAGTGCGACCTGCTTCGCGTCGATTTCGGGCGCGGTGAGATGCAGCATGTCACGAATCAGATCGTCGATCGCGAGCGGTGCCAACGCGGGGGGCGCCTGCCGTGCGAGCGATCGCAACGCGCGGACGATGTCGGCCGCGCGCACACCGGACGCACGAATGTCTTCGAGGCTCGCGAGCGCTTCGCCGAGGTCGGGTTGCGTGCCGCGCAGCCAGCGCATGCAGGCACCCACGCTTGACACGATGCTGGTCAGCGGCTGGTTGATCTCATGCGCAATCGACGCGGCCAGTTCTCCCATCACCGTCATGTGCGCCGCGCGCGCGAGCTCGGTGCGCGCATGCCGCAGCGCGGCCTCGGTTTCGAGCCGGCGCGTGTTCTCGTCGATCAGTTCCGCGTAGAGCCGCGCGGACTCGAGCGCATTCGCCGCCTGCGGTGCGAGTATTTCCAGCATCGCGATGCGTCGCGGCGAAAACACGCCGTTGGTCAGCGCGTTCTCGAGATACAGCACGCCGATCAGGGCGCCCTGTTTCAGCAGAGGCAGGCAGAACAGCGAGCGTGTAGGGTGCGCGCGCAGGCTGTCGACGTGGTCGGGCACGCCTTCGAGCTGCGCGTTCGCGAGCACGACGGGCTTGCGGGTTCGTGCAACGGTGTTCAGGATCGACAACGGGACATCCTGCTCGGTGGGTTCGCTGCTGGCAATATCGACGATCACGTCACTGCCGACGATGCGCGCGGCCGCCTCGATCGTCAGCCGGTCGTGTCCGGAGAGCAACAGCAGGCCATTGCGCGCGCCGGCATACACGATCATGTTGCGCATCAGCGTTTGGATCAGGCGCTCCAGAACGATTTCCTCGGACAGCGAGTGAGCCGCGCGCATCGCAAGCGCGAAATCGAGATCTTCGTGCGCAGCGACGGCCGTGCCGCCGGGCGACGGGTCCGCCATGAGGAACGGATGCCGCAATTCCATCGTCTGCGTCTTGCCGGTCGCGCCCCAGCGCCGGTAGCAAGCATGGGCGAGCCGCAGTTGATGGCGTGCGGGGGCGGTGAGCCCGAGCGATGCTGCGTGATGCGCGGCCAGTTCGTGCGTGAGCGCTTGTTCGTGCACGAACCCTCGCTCCGCCGCGAGGCTGGCCGAGGTCTCGTACTGTTGCATCGCAACGATATGCTCGCCGCGCACGCGCGCGAATTCGGCATCGATCAGCGCAAGCTTGTTCCGGAACGTCACCGGATTTCGTTCGCTCCATGCGGCGAAGCGGGCACGTCGCGGTGCATATCGCTCGAGCAGTCGGTCAGGCGGCGTGGCACCGTGGTCGCTCGCAATGCCGGCCAGCACGCTGAACAGGTGGAAGTCGGACAGCATGATGTGTGCGGGCGTCGACCATGCGAACGATGCGGCTGCATCGAGCGACGCACGCGCCGCGTCCGCGTCGCCGAAGATGAACGCCGCCTGGCCGGCAAGCACGTCGGTCCAGAACTGCAGGACTGACATCGGCGTCTTCGTCGAAGTACGGCCGCGCCAGGTGCCGATCGGCCGGTCGGCGCCGAGTTGCAGCGCGACGATGAATTCCGACTGTGTGGAAACGAGGTCGACGATGTCGTCGTAGCGTGCGCTGCGAGCGATCTCCAGCAGCGGATCGATTTCGTCTCGGATCGCCGGCAGCGCTTCGCCCATCGAGAGCAGATCACTGATGATGTGGTTGCAGCTGTAGCACATCCAGCGCAGTTCGGCGCTCGCATTGCCTGCCGCCTTCGCATCGCGCGCGTGATCGAGTGCGTACGACAGAGGCTGGGTCCAGACGCTTACCTGGTCGAGTGCGACCAGCGCCGCGGAGCGGTAGCGCTCGAATCCGTGCCGATCGACCAGTGCGAGCGCGACCTTCGCGAATTCCAGGCCGTCTTCATACGCGTCGTGATGCTCGGCAATGCTGACGCCGTACCACGCGAGCCCTTGCACCGACGCGGCGGTGGCGCCGTAGCGTAGCGTCAGCCGGACCATCGTTGCGAAATGCAGCAACATCAGCCCGCCGCTCGGATAGAACATCGCCGCTTCGAGCGCGGTCAGCAGCGCCATTGTGGCTTCGACGCGCGTGTCGGTCATGACGGGCAAGTCGACAAGCTCGTGGATGGCGCGGCCGTCGAGCGCCTCTCGCAC
>NZ_CAJNKE010000252.1 GCF_905232215.1 Burkholderia sp. LMG 13014 | reverse complement strand
CGCGACGACGAGCGACACGATACCGCGGCCGAACAGCGTGACCGACAGGCTGGTGTCGACGATCCGGTTGATCGATTCGAGCGTGCCGGACATCAGCAGCAGCGCGGCGAGGATGCCGGGGAAGGGCTTCATCGCGAGTGCGACGGGATCGGCGAGCGCGGGCAGGCGCCACGACGGATGCTTCGTGCAGAGCAGCGCGCGGCCGAGCCCGGCGATCAGCGCGCAGGTCGCGGCAAGCTTCGCGAACTGGTCCCACAGATCGGTCAACCCCGGCGTGAGGTCGTAGTGGCGCGCGACGGCGAGGTACAGGATCTGAACGGCAATGGCGGTGGCCAGCAGGGTCGACAGCGCAGTCGACAACGCCAGCGCGCTACGGCGCAGGCGGGTGGCCGGCAGGCGGTTCACGCAGAACCAGGCGAGCCCGCGCTCGATGAGCCGGCGACCGCCGATCCATGCCGCGAACGCGGCAATCAGCAGCAGCGCGGTGATCGCCTTTTGTCCGGGCACCCACGACGAGCGCAGCATGTCGAGCATTTCTTCGTCGAAGTCCCCGAGCCGCTGGGCGTCGTCCGGCGAAAGATGGAACAGCGGCAGCCAGAACTGCGCGCTGAAAATGCCGCCCGAACGGAACGCGAGCTGATTCTTCAGCAGGCCGCGATGCAGCTTCGCGAACTGTTCGTTCAGGTTCGTTAGGTTGGTCTTCTGGTCGGCAGTCTGCTTCAACGCCGCATCGAGCTGCAGCTTGCGCGCGTTCAGCGTCGCCCGCTGCTTCGCGACGGCCGGCGTTTCCGGCGCGGCGCCGTCGGCAGGCGGGGGGCCGAGCACGTCGAGTTGCGCCTGGATCTGCGCGCGTTGCGGAACGAGATCGCTCTGCAGCTTCTCGACATCGGTGCTCAGCTCCTGCGTCGCATTGTCGAGCGCGTCGAGCTCCTTGCTGCTCGTTGCGGTCGAGGTCTGCTGCTTGATGCGGTCCTGCTCGGCCTGCATCTGCTTGAGCTGCGCGATGGCGTCGTTCAGCGAGATGGCCGGGACGGGTGCGCCGACGCCGCTCGCCATCGGGGCCGAGGCGGCCCCTGGAAACGCCGACGCGGTCGCGATCGCCGCGAACTGCAGCAGCGCGATCAGCGCGATCCGGCGCGCGTAGAGAGAGAGTCGTTGTATGGACATGGAATGCTTACGATTGGCCGACAGTACCGGCCGCCGAAAGGCGCCCGGAAGCCGGTGATTGGCCCGGTAGCATGTTACCGGGGCGCGGAGGTGAACGACTTCCGAATGTGCATCTGTGATGTTGTGGCGGCCGAAAAGGGGGACGCACCGCGGGTTGGGCCGTTTGCGCCGTTTTACGGCGGGTGTGTGGATCGAATGGTGCCGAATCGGGCCCGTTTTCGGCGCTCGGCGATGGCTGGCGGCGGGACAGACGGTTACGAAATTTACATAAAGCCGGCGCGTGGGCGAACCGGATAAACGGGGCATGAGTCGCTGCCAGGTGTGCGGGGGACGGGGGACCGGACATTGTCCAGCCGTCCGGTCGTCGTACAATCCCGCGAGTCACCGGCAGGTCGTCCGGGACACGAGACGCGGCTCAGTCGCCGAGCGTCGAAACACGAACAACGAAAAGAATCCTGAGAGCGTGGCAGATCAAACACTTCCTTCGCGCGCGGCGGATGAATCGACATCGCCGTGGCCGTGGCCGTCCGATGCGGATCCGGGCCATGTCGTGCCCTTCGGCGCAGGCTTTCGTGCGTGCGGCGGCGCGGACGTCGGCTGCCCGGTGCCGGTGATTCACGCGATTCCGCGCCCGGGCAAGCTCGCGGCCGATGTCCGTCAGACCCGACGTCGAGCCGGAGGCGATTGATGGTGCTTCATCCACAGAAGATCGAAGGCGTTCTGCGGCTCGATGCGCAGGCGCGGCGCGATTACTTCATTCGCAAGATTGCCGACTCGGAAGTCGTCTGGGGCCTGTTCGATACGGGGTGGGCGACCGCAACCGCAGAGGGCCGCATCGCGATTCCGTTTTGGCCCGAGCAGGACTTCGCGGCGCTATGTGCCGATGACGCGTGGACGGGCTTTCATGCGAAAGCGATTCCGCTCGACGCATTCTTGTCGCGCTGGCTGCCCGGGATGGAGACGGATCAAAGGCTATGTGCGGTTTTTCCGGCACCGGCAGACAACGGGCGGCTTGTATTGCCGCGGGATCTGCTGGCGTCGATCCGGCTGGAGCTGACGCAATATGAGTGAATCGAAACGCGTTCGCTTCGGGACACGAAACAGGTTGAGGATGTGATGCATGGGCTATTCCATCAATAAAAGCGATGTCATTCCGTATGCCCCGGACGCGATGGGCAACTTCTTTTGCTATGCGTACGAGTGGGTGGACAACCTGAATTTCTGCCGCCCTGCCAGCGAATTCCTGAGCGATCCGGCGCCGTATGAAAAGGTCGCACGCGAGCGGTTCCTTCAGGACGGCTGGAGGGGCGATGGTCGTATCGAGCTGATGTGGCTTCCTCCGTTTGTATTGGGCGGATTGCTGGAGAACAGGGTGGACGAGTACCTGACGATCGCCGGCAAAATGTGGACGTATGGTCTGGTGCTCTGGCACGTCAAGCAGGACGCGGATGGCACGTCGTTCATCCTGTCGCCGGTAGCGCTGAATATGCGTGACTTCGGTATCGACTGAATCGGGGCGCCTGCATGAAATATTTTGCTTTGCTGGAGAAAGGCGAGCAGGGATGCCCGGCCGGCGCATGTACTGGAGCGATCCGCGTGAAACGGATACGGTGAAAGATGACGAAAATCTGGACCACGGAGGCGGACTATCCGGAACGCCGGATGGCACGCTACGACGAAGCAAAAAACGGGGTGGATCGTTTCGAGTTGCAGGCGGGAAAGCGCGTCGCAACGCCAGCCCCTTTGTGGTTCGAGCTTCCCCGAAGCGGGCGGCCCAAGATCGCGGACTACGGCGTCATCTGGTCGGACATCCTGATTCCGCTCGTCAGTGACGCGGTGCGGGCTGCGATCGAGGAACTGGCGAACGACGACGATGTTCAGTTCATCCCGGCCGTCATCGGCTCGCGCGGCGACGCTATCGATGGCGCGTACTTTCTTCTCAACCCGATGCGGACAGTCGATGCGGTCGATCACGACGCTTCCGAGCCGATCATGGTGAAAATCCACGGGTTTCCTGACGCCAGGGTCGGCTTCAAAAAGATGGTCTTGCGCCCCGATTTCCCGGCGAACGGCATGGGGCGGCAATCCGACTCCCCGACCTGCATTGTCGTCGGGGATCAACTGGCCGATGCCGTACTGCGCGCCGCGAAGAAAGGCGTCCGGTTCACGACGGGTATCCCGCCGGCCGGTTGAGGCCGGATCAAGCAAGCGTGCTGTCAGCGATACCGGAGATCGGCGACAGCCGAGTGTGCCTAGCAAGGGGCGATCTATCGTGAAGTATTACGTTCTGTCTCAAGGTTCAGCGCCAGGCGGCCGAATCGGCATGCTCAATGGGGCGTTGTATGACCGGTACTATCCGGATGCCAAGCGCGTCGAAGTCGGATATTTCCCGTGGTATGCCAACCCGTCGCGCAGGAAGGCACACGAACCCTTTCCCGCCGGCGTGGTTTTCATCACCGAAGAGGCTCGGTGCGATTTTGACGTTCGCAGCGACTTGGGTTTTTATTACCTGATCAGTGAGAGATTCGGCGCTGCCCTCTCTGCGCTGCGCGTCCCGATGGTTGATGTCGCACCCGTCGAGATCCTGTCTTTGGCGGGAGAACGGGTCTCCGGAAGCGGCTATTGCGTGTCGATCTTCCCGAGCTTTCAACCCGACGAGGTGGATGGCGGCGAGTCGGCGTTTGTCACCGGAAAGTTCGGTTGCATCGAGAGAATCAGGAAGCTGGTTGTTTCCAGCGATTTTTCATGCCCGATCTTCAAGCTGGCCGGCATGGTCGGGAGCAGCAATTCGCTGATCTGCTCCGGGGATTTTCGCGACGAGGCAGTCAGGCGTGGCATCAAGGGCATCGAATTTCTGGACGTGGAGCGCGTCGATTGGCCGGCCGTGAAGCCCGTATGACGGTGTGCGCCATTCGCCAGTGAGGGCGGCACCGGCCGGATCACAGCCGCGCCAGTGTGTCAGTCGACTGATGTGTTCCGCCGCTCGCCTCGCTAAAATGCGCGAAGCCGCTCGCCAGCACCGCTCTGGTAGCGCCAGGACAATCAAGAATCCGGAGACTTGCCACCATGGCATCCACCCAGCCCGACCCGCTCGCCGCAGCAGGCGCCGTCCGCCCCGCGGCGATCGACCCCGGCTCCATCTCGGCCCGACTCGACCGCCTGCCGCCTACACGTACCGTCTGGAAGCTCGTCGTTCTGCTGAGCCTCGGCTTCTTCTTCGAGCTTTACGACCTGCTCTATAGCGGTTACGTCGCGCCCGGCCTCGTGAAAAGCGGGATCCTGTCGGCGACGACGCATGGCCTGTTCGGCACCACGGGCGTCGCGAGCTTCATCGCCGCGCTGTTCTCCGGGCTCTTCATCGGCACGATCGCGTGCGGCTTCCTCGCCGACCGCTTCGGCCGCCGCGCGATCTTCACGTGGTCGCTGCTGTGGTACACGGCCGCCAACGTCGTGATGGCGTTCCAGGACACCGCTGCCGGGCTGAACTTCTGGCGCTTCGTCGTCGGTCTCGGCCTGGGCGTCGAGATGGTGACGATCGGCACGTACATTTCCGAGCTCGTTCCGAAGCAGATCCGCGGCCGCGCGTTCGCGTGCGAGCAGGCGGTCGGGTTCGTCGCGGTGCCGGTGGTCGCGTTCCTCGCGTACCTGCTGGTGCCGCATGCGCCGTTCGGCCTCGATGGCTGGCGCTGGGTCGTGCTGATCGGTGCGCACGGCGCGCTGTTCGTGTGGTGGATTCGCCGCGAACTGCCGGAAAGCCCGCGCTGGCTCGCGCAGCAGGGCCGGGTCGACGAAGCCGACCGCATCATGCGCGCACTCGAGGCGAAGGTCGAAGCCGAGTACGGACGGCCGCTGCCGCCGCCTGCGCCCGCCGAGCCTGTGCCGCCGCGCGGCAGCTTCCGCGACATGTGGGTGCAGCCGTATCGCAACCGCACGATCATGATGACGATCTTCAACGTGTTCCAGACGGTCGGCTTCTACGGCTTCGCGAACTGGGTGCCGACGCTGCTGATCAAGCAGGGCATCACGATCACGTCGAGCCTGATGTATTCCAGCGTGATTGCGCTCGCCGCACCGATCGGCCCGCTGATCGGCCTCGTGATCGCCGACCGCTTCGAGCGCAAGTCGGTGATCGTCGCGATGGCGGCGGCGATCGTCGTCTGCGGGCTGCTGTTCAGCCAGACGACGGTGGGCGCATTCCTGATCGTGCTCGGCATCGGCCTCACGCTCGCGAGCAACATCATGTCGTACAGCTTCCACGCGTATCAGGCCGAGCTGTTCCCGACGTCGATCCGCGCACGGGCAGTCGGCTTCGTCTATTCGTGGAGCCGCTTCTCGGCGATCTTCTCGTCGTTCGTGATCGCGGCCGTGCTGAAGGGCTTCGGCACCTTCGGCGTGTTCGCGTTCATCGCGGGCGCGATGGTGATCGTGATGGCCGCGATCGGGCTCATGGGGCCGCGCACGAAGGGCATCGCGCTCGAAGCCATCTCGAAGTAATCGACGGTGGTGCACGCGTGTCGCACGGTTCGTGCGGCATGCGTGCCGTGCGATGGCGATTGCATCGCGCGTACGGCATGTATCGCGTCTCGGGAATGATCTGGCATACGAATCGATTTGAAGAGGCCATCGCGTCTTGGCGAAACATACGGCTACCTGTATCGATCTCGAACGCCCAACAAACAAGATTGCCACGTAACGAAAATGCGGGCGGCAACGAGTTGAAACAAAGCGTGACGAAGCGCAAATCCACGGTGAAACCGCAACTGGCGTCGCTGCCGATTCTTGCTCAGGCGCGTAAAATGAAGGGCCTGACGACTCATTAGCCGCCATCGGACCGCACGCGTTGCATCAGCGAACGGCTCCGCCGCGAAGAGGCGTCGGCGCCGGGCGCACATGATGCGCCGGACGTGTCGACGGCTCGCGCGGAAGATGCGCCGCTCGCAACAGCAGCATGCGGCGGCCGGATCGGCCGATGGCTTCGAACGTATGATGCTTTTCAGCCTGGCGCGGCGATTGGTGAAGCCGCGTAGTCTTGCCCGTGTCGCCGCGGCGTGTATCTGGCTCGCTGCGGCACTGCCGATCGCCGTGCTTGTCGAGCGGCCTGCGTTTGCGGTGTCCGACGCATCGTCGCCTGCTGCTACGTCATCCTCATCAGTCGAGTCGCCCGCATCGGCGGCTTCCCGTGCGCATGCCGCTTCGTCGGCGCATGCATCGTCGGGAGCCTCGGCGGCGCAGTCCGCGCCTGCCGCATCGCACGCGCATCCTGCGCAGCCTGCCAGTCCGGCGTCGGGTGCATCGAGTGCATCGGGCGCATCCGCGGCCTCTGCCGCTTCCGCTGCTTCCGCCGCCACACCTGCATCGGCCGCTTCCGCGACGCCCGCCAGCGAGGTTGGCCCCCCCGTGCCGACACCGCCACGCCGGCATCCGCCGCTATCAGCCGACGAGGCGAAAAATGCGACGGCACGCGCGGTCGACATGCGCAAGCGCTTCACACAGGAAGTCACGCGGCGTCTGAACGTGCCGGCAAGCGAGCAGCGTGCCTACGGCGAGCGGCTCCAGAAGGCGCTCGTCGATGCGGATCTCGGCGATCTCGCCGGTGAATACATCGCGATGGTCGACCGTGCGCCGACCGTGCAGGCGCTGTTCATCTACTTCCGTGCGACGCCGGCCAACGCGTGGATGATGATCGGCGCATCGCCGGTCGGCACCGGGCTGCCGGGCAAGTACGACCATTTCCTGACACCGCTCGGCGTGTTCCATCACTCGCCGGACAACATGGATTTCCGCGCGGAAGGCACGACGAACGAGAACGGCATTCGCGGCTACGGCCGCCGTGACATGCGCATCTACGACTTCGGCTGGGTAGACGGCGAACGTGGCTGGGGCAAGGGCGGCGTGTCGCCGATGCGCTTCCAGATGCATGCGACCGATCCCGATCGCCTCGAATCGCTGCTCGGCATCCGGCACTCGAAAGGGTGCGTTCGGATTCCCGCGTCGCTGAACACGTTCTTCGATCGACACGGCCTGCTCGACGACGATTACCAGGCGCGCGTCGAAGCCGGCAAGTCGCTGTGGGTGCTGCGTCGCGATCGCGACATCACGCCGATCGCGGGCCGCTACCTGGTCGTGATCGACAGCGCCCGCAAGACGCGGCCGGCGTGGTCGCCGTTGCCGGGGCGCAAGGCGTGGTCGAAGGTGCCGAAGGGCGGCGACACGGCGGACTGACGGCCGGCGCGGCGCAGCACGCAGCGGCTCCGCTTCGTCGGGATGGACCCATCCGGCGCCACGCCACACCACACCTTTGCGTTTCCCTGCCTGTCGCATGGGCGTGCGCCGGCTGGCACACGTCGCTCACGTTCGCTATATTGGCGTCCGGTGGCGATCGGTCGTGTCGCCGCCGCCGTGCGCTGTCGCGCCGGACATTCCCAAAACAATTCGAAGAGAGAGGCTTCAGCCGTGCGCACCCCCTTGTTCTGTCTGCTGTTGCTCGCGTCGCTGTCCGCGCGGGCCGGCACTGCCTGCGATACCCTGCTCGGCGATTACGCGCCGGCGGCCGGTAAACCCGCGACGCTGCGCGTCGAGAAGGTGGGCGGCGAGATCGTGCTGCGCGTGCGCGACGCCGGCCAGTGGAGTGTCGAAATGGCGCCGACGCACGAGGCCGAGCTGGAAACCGAGGGCCCCGACAAGGCGCCGCCGGGCGCCTGCGTGCTCGACGTGCCGGGCGGCGAGCTGATCAAGATGCCGATCGGCTCGCCGTATCAGGTCACGTCGATTACCGGCCAGAACTTCGAGACGAAGCATTCGACGACGGGTGTCGTGATGCTGGCGATGCAGGGCTTCCAGGTCAACGGAATCGAACTGTATCCGGTCGCGCGCAGCGGCGATTCGCCGCTTTAGCCCGTGAAGGCGGTGGCGGGCCGGGAGATTGCCGACGCGGGCCTGTGCCCGGGCCACCATCCGCCCGACATGAGCCAGGCCGACTTCGATGCGCTGCCGGAACCCGCGCACAAGTACTTTGCCGGACTCGAACCGGTGCGACAGCGCGCGTTCGTGTGCGGTCAGGCGCTCGACGAGATCGTCGGCGACGGCGTGACGTCGAACGACGACAAGGAAGTCGATTCGATGTGGCGCTGGCTCGGCGTGATGTTGCGTGCGCACCAGGTGCCGCGCGACGAACACGGCCGCGACGATCG
>NZ_CAJNKE010000251.1 GCF_905232215.1 Burkholderia sp. LMG 13014 | reverse complement strand
CTCGCCCGCGCCGCCTGGCGCGCGCTCGCGCAGTGCGCGGGCCAGCGATCCGCCGATCAGGCCGACGCCGAAAATGACCAGTTTGTTGAATGCAAAGCCTGACACGACAAGAGCCAAGTTACGCGTGCGGGGCGACACCCCGCGCGCGGAATTCCAGATTCCGGGCAACGGGCCCGTATCCGGCACAACCTGCGCCGGATACCGCCCGAACCCGCCTTCGGCAGTGCCGACCGGCCTGCCCTGCCCGCCTGGCCGCCACGCCTGCTTGAACAGGCGACGGGCCGCCGCGCATCAGCGTGCGCGCGGATACGATCCGAGTATCTTCAGGAACGCGGCCTTCTGGCCGAGTTCCGCGAGAGCGGCTGCCACCGACGCGTCGTCGCGGTGCCCTTCGATGTCGATGTAGAAGTAGTACTCCCACGTGCCGACGCGCGCCGGACGCGACTCGAAGCGCGTCATCGACACGCCGTGCCGAGCAAGCGGCTCGAGCAGCTTGAACACGGCGCCCGGTTCGTTCTTCACCGACACGATCAGCGACGTCTGGTCATGACCGCTTTGTCCGGCCGGCTGCTTGCCGATGATCACGAAGCGCGTGCGGTTGTGCGGATCGTCCTGGATCAGCGAGAACGCGATCTGCAGACCGTAGTGCGCGGCTGCACGGTCGCCCGCGATCGCCGCGACGGTCGGATCGGCCGCCGCAAGACGCGCGGCCTCCGCGTTGCTCGCCACCGCCTGCCGCTCGAGCTGCGGCGCATTCGCCGCGAGCCACTGCTGGCATTGCGCAAGCGCCTGCGCATGCGCGCAGACACGTTTCACGCCGTCGAGCGTGCCGCTCTGCGTCAACAGGTTGTGGTGGATCGGCAGCGCGAGCTCGCCGCTGATCAGCAGTTGCGTCTGCAGCAGCAGGTCGAGCGTGCGCGACACGGCGCCTTCGGTCGAATTCTCGACCGGCGCGATGCCGAACGCGGACGCGCCGGCCTCGACCGAGCGGAACACCTCGTCGATCGACGGGCACGGCAGCCCCTCGATCGACTGGCCGAAATACTCGAGCATCGCCTGCTCGCTGTACGTGCCGACCGGCCCGAGGAACGCGACGTGGATCGTCTGCTCGAGCGCGCGGCTCGCAGCCATGATCTCGCGCCAGATGGCGCTGATGTGCTCGCTCGCGAGCGGCCCCGCGCTCATGTCCTGCAGCCGTGCGATCACCTGCAGCTCGCGCTCCGGCCGGAACACCGGTGCATTGAAATGCTTCTTGACCTCGCCCACCTCCAGCGCCACCGCGGCGCGCTGGTTCAGGAGCGCGATCAGCTGCGCATCGATCGCGTCGATGCGATCGCGCAGCGGTTTCAGGCGGGAATTCAGTTCGTCGTCCATGCGTTTTGCCGTGCTGTTTGAACAGCGCCGCCGTCAGGCGCCGCGCTGCTCGAAGTCCTTCATGTACTCGACGAGCGCTTTCACACCCTCGAGCGGCACCGCGTTGTAGATCGACGCCCGCATGCCGCCGACGGACTTGTGGCCCTTCAGCTGCAGCAGCCCGCGCGCCTTTGCGCCGGCAAGGAAGTCTTCGTTGCGCGTTTCGTCGGCCAGGAAAAACGGCACGTTCATCCGCGAACGTGCTGCCAGCTCGACCTTGTTCAAATAGAAACTGCTCGCATCGATCGTGTCGTAGAGCAGCTTCGCCTTTTCGATATTGCGGGCCTCGATCGCTTCGAGACCGCCCTGCCGCTTCAGCCACTGGAATACCAGACCCGCGATGTAGATCGCGTAGGTAGGCGGCGTGTTGTACAGCGAGTTGTTCGCGGCGATGGTCTTCCATTCGAACGCGGACGGGCAGATCGACAGTGCGCGGTCGAGCAGATCCTCGCGCACGATCACGAGCGTCACGCCGGCCATCCCGATGTTCTTCTGCGCGCCGCCGAACAGCACGCCGTACTTCGCGACGTCCATCGGACGCGACAGGATGTGCGACGAGACGTCCGCGACCAGCGGTACGTCGCCGAGATCGGGAATCTCGAACGTCTCGACGCCGTCGATCGTCTCGTTGGTGCACAGATGCACGTAGGCCGGATCGTCCGACAGTTGCCATTCGGCGCGCGTGGGCGCACGCGTGAAGCCGTCTTCCGTCTTGCCGGTCGCGGCGAGGTGCGGCGTGCCGTATTTCTTCGCTTCGCTGAACGACTTCTGCGACCACGAGCCCGTCACGACGAAGTCGGCCGTCTTGCGCGACCCGAGCAGGTTCATCGGCACGATCGCGTTTTCCGCGATACCGCCGCCCTGCAGGAACAGGATCCGGTGGCTGGCCGGCACACCGAGCAGGTCGCGCAGGTCGGTCAGCGCGGCCTCGTGGATCGACATGAATTCCTTGCCGCGGTGGCTCATCTCCATCACGCTCATGCCGCTGCCGTGCCAGTCGAGCATTTCGTCGGCAGCTTGCCGCAGCACTTCCTCGGGCATCGCCGCAGGGCCGGCGGAGAAATTAAAGACGCGCATCGTGAAAACCTCGGAGGGACGCGACCGGCTCGCTGCCGGCAGAACGCGCCAGAAAAGAAATGGCCGCTTGCGCTCGCGCGCAAACGGCCATTATCGCACTGTCGTCAGGCTCCCGCCAAACCCGGCCGAACGGCCGGGGGCGTGCCCGGACGGCTTTACTTGCCCGGCTTGACTGCTGCGACTTCCTTGTCAGCCTGCGTGCGCGTTGCCTGGATAGCTTGCGGCATGTACTTCTGCATCAGGCCGTTGACCACGTCACGACCGACTTGATCCTGAACCTGGATGAACTTGCGGCCCGTCGGGCTCTTGTAGAACGTCGTCAGATCCTTGATTTCCGACGTGCTGTAGTACTTCGCGTAGGCGTCGTACTGAGCCGACATCGCGTCGTTCTGGAACTGTTGCGTGCCGAACACCTTGCCTGCGCCGTCAACCAGCTTCGGCACCGCGTTCTTCTGCAGCGTCGGAACGGCAGCCTGCTTCTGCTTGTCGTTCAGCGTCTTGTTTTCCGACAGCGCGTCCGACAGGATTGCCGGGACGAGTTGCTTGGCCTGCATTTCGGCGCTGTTGCCGATTGCCGACACGAGCTTCGGCGCGTCGATCGCGTCGAGCAGATCCTTGATCGCTGCCTTCTTGTCGGCGTCGATCGGCGCAGCTGCCGCCGGAGCTGCCGGTGCGGAATTCGACAGCGCTTGCGCCATCGCGAACGTCGGCACCAGTGCAGCCAGCAGAACCAGTTGCTTGAATTGCTTTTGCATCATCACTCCCTTTTGGAAATATGAATGGTTGCTCGCCGGCCGCGGCGCTTCGCGCCTGCGGCGGCTAGAGTCTCATCCGTTCTTCAGGCTTCGCCGTCCGACGCCTCGTCGGCCTCGCCGTCGCCCTCATCGGCCTCCGCGATCTGCTGCAGGCCAGAGAGCTTGGTACCCTCATCGAGACTGATGAGTGTAACACCTTGCGTCGCACGCCCCATCTCGCGAATCTCCGACACACGGGTGCGAATCAACACGCCGGCCGTCGTGATCAGCATGATCTGATCTTCCGCATCGACGAGCGTTGCAGCCACGACCTTGCCGTTGCGCTCGGACGTCTGGATCGCGATCATACCCTTCGTGCCGCGGCCGTGACGCGTGTACTCGGTGATCGGCGTGCGCTTGCCGTAACCGTTCTCGGTCGCGGTGAGCACCGTCTGCTCTTCGCTGCCGGCAACCAGCAGCGCGATGACCTGCTGCCCGTCCTCGAGTTGCATGCCGCGCACACCGCGCGCCTCGCGCCCCATCGGACGCACGTCGTTCTCGTCGAAGCGCACGGCCTTGCCGGCGTCGGAGAACAGCATCACGTCGTGCGCGCCGTCGGTGATCGACGCACCGATCAGGTAGTCGCCCTCGTCGAGGCCGACCGCGATGATGCCCTTCTTCATCGGACGGCTGAATGCCTCGAGCGGCGTCTTCTTCACGGTGCCGAGCGACGTTGCCATGAAGATGAACTTGTCGGCCGAGAATTCCTTGACCGGCAGCACGACGTTGATCTTCTCGCCATCCTGCAGCGGGAACATGTTGACGATCGGGCGGCCGCGCGAGTTGCGCGAGCCCTGCGGCACTTCATAAACCTTGACCCAGTACACGCGGCCGCGGTTCGAGAAGCACAGGATGTAGTCGTGCGTGTTCGCGATGAACAGCGTCTCGATCCAGTCGTCTTCCTTCATCTGCGTCGCCTGCTTGCCACGACCGCCGCGCTTCTGCGCACGGTACTCGGACAGCGGCTGCGACTTCACGTAGCCCGCATGCGACATCGTGACGACCATGTCCTGCGGCGTGATCAGATCTTCGGTGTTCAGCTCGGTCGCGTTCAGCTCGATCTTCGAGCGGCGCGCGTCGCCGAACTCGGCCTTCACCGAGGTCAGTTCCTCGCCGATCATCGTCGTGATCCGCTCGGGGCGTGCGAGGATGTCCAGCAGGTCGGCGATCTGCGCCATCACTTCGCGGTACTCGCCGATGATCTTGTCCTGCTCGAGGCCGGTCAGGCGCTGCAGACGCATCTGCAGGATTTCCTGGGCCTGCGTGTCGGACAGGCGGTACAGTCCGTCGACCTGCATGCCGAACGCCGGGTTCAGGCCTTCCGGGCGGTACGCGGAACGGCCGCCGGCCGCTGCGTTCTCGCTCTCGGCGCGCGTGAGCATCTCGCGCACGAGCGACGAATCCCACGGCTTCGCCATCAACTCCGCCTTCGCGATCGGCGGCGTCGGCGCGGCCTTGATGATCGCGATGAACTCGTCGATGTTCGCGAGCGCGACCGCGAGACCTTCGAGCACGTGGCCGCGTTCGCGGGCCTTGCGCAGTTCGTAGATCGTGCGGCGCGTCAGCACTTCGCGTCGGTGCGACAGGAAGCACTGCAGGATTTCCTTCAGGTTCAGCAGCTTCGGCTGGCCGTCGACGAGCGCGACCATGTTCATGCCGAACGTGTCCTGGAGCTGCGTCGCCTTGTACAGGTTGTTCAGTACCACTTCCGGCACTTCACCGCGCTTGAGTTCGATCACGACACGCATGCCGCTCTTGTCGGACTCGTCGCGGATGTCGGAGATGCCTTCGAGCTTCTTCTCGTTGACGAGCTCGGCGATCCGTTCGAGCAGCGAACGCTTGTTCACCTGGTACGGCAGCTCGTCGACGATGATCGCCATCCGCTGGCCGCGGTCGATCTCCTCGAAGTGCGTGGCCGCGCGCATCACGACGCGCCCGCGCCCGGTGCGGTAGCCGTCGCGCACGCCGGCGACGCCGTAGATGATGCCGGCCGTCGGGAAATCCGGCGCCGGGATGATCTCGATCAGCTCGTCGATCGTCGCTTCCGGGTTGCCCAGCAGGTGCTGGCACGCGTCGACGACTTCGTTCAGGTTGTGCGGCGGGATGTTGGTCGCCATGCCGACCGCAATACCCGACGAGCCGTTGATCAGCAGGTTCGGGATGCGCGACGGCAGGACCGACGGCTGCATTTCGTTGCCGTCGTAGTTCGGCTCGAAATCGACCGTTTCCTTGTCGATGTCGGCGAGCAGCTCGTGACCGATCTTCGCCATGCGAATTTCGGTGTAACGCATCGCCGCGGCGTTGTCGCCGTCGATCGAGCCGAAGTTGCCCTGCCCGTCGATCAGCATGTAGCGCAGCGAGAAGTCCTGCGCCATCCGCACGATCGTGTCGTAGACCGCGGTGTCACCGTGAGGGTGGTACTTACCGATCACGTCACCGACGATACGCGCCGACTTCTTGTACGCGCGGTTCCAGTCGTTGTTCAGTTCGTGCATCGCGAACAACACGCGCCGGTGCACGGGCTTCAGGCCATCGCGGACATCCGGGAGGGCACGTCCGACGATCACGCTCATCGCGTAATCGAGATACGAACGGCGCATTTCCTCCTCTAGGGAGGTGGGCAGGGTCTCTTTGGCGAATTGATCCATGTATCCGTATCGTTTCGGAGCGAAGACGGCGAACGCCTTTCGCGTGGGCGCTGCATGCGCAACGCAACGCGAGATTCTAACATGCGCCCATCAGCCGCCAATTCGCCTCCCCCTCTATATATAAATAGCGAAAATCGCGGCGGCAGCGAATTGGCCGGAATTGCACACCGCAATCGCACCCGACTCGGCATCACAGTCGATTGCAACGTCGCCTGTTTCTCGCGCACGAGTAAACAACTGCATTCATCGGCGCAATTTCGTCGCCACACTCTTGACAATCTCTAAAAGTTACGGCAGGTCAGTGTTGCGCATGCACCACAAAGTTGAAGCGATCTTGGGGTGGGGAGGATTTTTTTTCGTAGGAAGGGAACGATATGGCAAAATGCCAACGCACTGAAAGTTAGACGCTGCTCGAAGTCTACACAGAGGCGGCGCCGCGTTTTTTGTGCCGCACCAATGTTATACTTCGAGCAATGTATGACTTGTCACCGTCAACAGGCTCGCAGTAAACCTGCGGTAATCTCAATTTCGAGAGGAGAAATATGAATAAACTTTCAAAGCTCGCGTTCATTGCAGCTACCGCAGTTATGGCTGCATCCGCTTCGGCACAGTCGGTGCCGGCGTCGCGCCAAGCCGTCAATGACAACTGGGTCAACGGCACGGGCGAATGGGTGTGGATGAACGGCACGAACGAGCTCTGCTGGCGCGATGCGTTCTGGACGCCGGCCACCGCCAACGCGAAGTGCGATGGCGCACTGGTCGCCCAGGCACCGCAGCCGCCGGTCGCTCCGGTCGCCGCTCCGGCCATCACGAGCCAGAAGATCACGTATCAAGCTGACGCACTGTTCGACTTCGACAAGGCAACGCTCAAGCCGCTGGGCAAGCAAAAGCTGGACGAACTGGCTTCGAAGATCGAAGGCATGAACACGGAAGTGGTCGTCGCAACGGGCTACACGGACCGCATCGGTTCGGACAAGTACAACGACCGTCTGTCGCTGCGCCGTGCGCAAGCCGTGAAGTCGTACCTGGTCAGCAAGGGTGTGCCGGCCAACAAGATCTACACGGAAGGCAAGGGCAAGCGCAACCCGGTTACGACTGGCTGCAACCAGAAGAACCGCAAGCAACTCATCGCCTGCCTCGCACCGGACCGCCGCGTGGAAGTCGAAGTGGTTGGTACGCAAGAAGTCCAGAAGACGACCGTTCCGGCAAACTAAGCCGCGGTTTTCGACTGCTTCAAAGCCCCGCCCCGGCGGGGCTTTTTCTTTGACACCTACCCAGGCGCTCGCCGATTCGCCGCTCGTCCGCTTCTTATATACTCGGGGCTGACGAACCGCAGCACCGCCCTCCTCCCGTAGCCCGTTTGCCGACATGACCAACGCCGATCCGCACGAACTCCAGAAATTCAGCGACCTCGCCCATCGGTGGTGGGATCCGAACGCCGAATTCAAGCCGCTGCACGACCTGAACCCGGTCCGGCTCGGCTGGATCGATGCGCATGCGCACCTCGCCGGCAAGCGCGCACTCGACATCGGTTGTGGTGGCGGCATCCTGTCCGAATCGATGGCCGGACTCGGTGCACAGGTGAAAGGCATCGACCTGTCGACCGAAGCGCTTGGCGTCGCCGACCTGCACAGCCTCGAAAGCGGCATCTCGGTCGACTACGAGGCCATCGCCGCCGAGGCGATCGCCGCACGCGAACCGGGCTCATACGATGTCGTCACGTGCATGGAGATGCTCGAGCACGTGCCGTCGCCCGGCGATATCGTCGCCGCGTGCGCGACGCTCGTGAAACCGGGTGGCTGGGTGTTCTTCTCGACGCTGAACCGCAACCTGAAGGCCTACCTGTTCGCCGTGATCGGCGCGGAGTACATCGCGCAAATGCTGCCGAAGGGCACGCACGATTACGCGCGCTTCATCCGCCCGTCGGAACTGGCCGGCTTCATACGCGCGACGGATCTGCACATCGTGGAGATCAAGGGCATCACGTATCACCCGATCGGCAAGCGCTTCGCGCTGTCGAACGACGCCGACATCAACTACCTCGTCGCGTGCCGCCGCGGCGCGTGACCTTCCAACCGGCATGACGACTCCTCTCTCGACCGCGCGGGCCGCACTCGACGAACCGCGCCTGCTGCACTGCGATGCCGTGCTGTTCGACCTGGACGGCACGCTCGCCGACACGGCGCCCGATCTCGCGGCTGCCGTCAACAAGATGCAACGCGTGCGCGACCTGCCCGAAACACCGCTCGACGTGCTGCGGCCGCTGGCCTCGGCCGGCGCACGCGGCCTGCTCGGCGGCGCGTTCGGCATCGATCCGCACACGCCCGGCTACGAAACGATGCGCGACGAGTTCCTGGCCAACTACGCGACGGATCTGTGCGTGCATACGACGCTGTTCCCGGGCATCGGCGACGTGCTCGACGAGCTCGACGCGCGCGGCGTGCGCTGGGGCATCGTCACGAACAAGGCGATGCGGCTCACGGCGCCGCTCGTCGACC
>NZ_CAJNKE010000250.1 GCF_905232215.1 Burkholderia sp. LMG 13014 | reverse complement strand
CTTCCCTCGTCGCGTGGGCTCGGTGATTTCGGCGCGCAGCAGGTCGACCGCGAGCATCGACGGCGCGAACGCGAGCGCGACCGACATCAGCGTGAAGCCGCCAACGCCGATCGCGAACAGGCGCTTGCGGCCGAACTGGTCGGCCAGCGCGCCGGCCGCCATCAGGAAGCTGCCGAACGCGAGCATGAACGCGTTGGTGATCCAGTTCATCGCGACCGTGCCGCCGTGCAGGTCGCGGCCAATCGCGGGCGTCGCGACCGCGCCGCCCGAAAACGACAGCGGCAGCGCGACAGCGGCCAGGCAGACGGCGGCCAGCACCCACGCGCGCCGGCGTGCCGACTGAGCCGAAGCGGCTGAAAAAGGCTGATCCATCATCGCTCCTCGAAAAGCCGGCGCGGATGCGCCGTCAGAGCGACAGAAGATAAATCCGATTCAATCCGCGAAAAACTACGTAAAGCTCCGCATATAGCGGACTAAAATTCTGCAATCCCCTTGACTACACGCGTCGGCGCACGCCCTTCGATTCAATGGAAAACCTGACCGGCATCGTCGCCTTCGTCCGCACCGCCGAAGCACTGAGCTTCGTCGCGGCCGGCCGCGCGCTCGGCATCTCGGCGTCGGCGGTCGGCAAGACGATCGCGAAACTCGAGCAGTCGCTCGGCGTGCGCCTGTTCAACCGCACGACGCGGCGCGTCACGCTCACCGACGAAGGGCGGCATTTCTACGAACGCTGCCAGCGGATCCTCGAGGATTTCCGCGATGCGGAAGCAACCGTGACGGCATCGGCGCAGCGCCCGCGCGGCAAGCTGCGCGTGAGCCTGCCGGTGATCGGCTACCGGTTCCTGCTGCCGGTGCTGCCCGAATTCCGGCAGCGCTACCCGGACGTCGAGCTCGATCTCGACTTCAACGACCGGATGGTGGATGTCGTCGAAGGTGGCTTCGACGCGGTGATCCGCAGCGGCCCGCTGTCCGATTCGAGCCTGATGTCGCGGCGGCTCGGCCCGTTCGCGTTCGTGCTGTGCGCGACGCCCGCGTATCTCGCGCAGGCCGGCACACCGCGCACGCCGCACGATCTCGAAGCGCACGAGTGCGTGCGCTACTGCTTCCCGACCACCGGCAAGCTGCAGGACTGGGCGCTCGCGGCCGACGATGGCACGCCGCTGAAGCTGCGCACCGCGATGACCTGCAACAACATGGAAGCGCTGCGCGGCACCGTGCTCGCGGGGCTCGGCATCGGCTACATGCCCGACTTCCTCGCCCGCGACGCGCTCGATACGGGCATGCTCGTCACCGTGCTCGACGACTACCGGATCGCGCCCGGGCAATTCTCGATCGTGTGGCCGTCGAGCCGGCAGCTGTCGCCGAAGCTGCGCGTGCTCGTCGATTTTCTGTGCGAGCGGCTGTTCAAGTAACCGAGGACGGACGCCTCGACCGGTGTCCAGCACGTCACCCGCACGGCACGACGGAACGCCGCTGTGCGGCAGCAACGTGCGCGCGTCGTTCCGCGTCGTTCCGCGCCGTTCAGTCCGCCCCGATCCGCTCCGCTTCCGCCTGCGGCAACAACGCGTCGCTGTCGTCCTTCAGCCCGACGCCCGTCAGCCCGAGCCGGCGCGCGTGCGTCATCAGGTAATGCAGCTTGTGCGCGGCCCCCGCATACGGCAGCCCTTCGGGACGCACGTTCGAGATGCAGTTGCGCAATGCGTCGTGGCAGCCGACCTTCGGCGCCCACGTCAGGTACACGCCGAGACTGTCCGGCGAGCTGAGCCCCGGCCGTTCGCCGATCAGCATCGCGACGACCTTCGCGCGCAGCAATTCGCCGATCTCGTCGCCGAGCGCGACGCGTGCCTGCGTCGCGACCACCACCGGGCCGATCCGCCAGCCGTCCGCGTCGAGCCGCGGCCGCACGGCCTGCAGCAACGGCAGCGCCTGCTTCGCGGCCGCGAACGCCGACAGCCCGTCACCGATCACGAACACGACGTCGGGTGCGTCGTCGAGCGCCGCGCCGTAGCCGGCCAGCAGCCCGCGGCTGTCATCCGACAGCTTGCGGCCGAGGTCGGGCCGGCGCAGATAGTGGTCGCGGTCCGGCGCGGCGCTCTGCACGCCGAGCGTCGGCAGCAGGCCCGCCGCCTCGATCTCGCGCCGCAGCGCGTCCGCGTCGAGCGGCTGGTGCACCGCGTCGCGCGCCTGCGCATGCGACAGGTTGAACGCGAGCAGCGGCGCGGTCGGCAGGCTGTTGCCCGCGCGGCCGAGCGCGATTCGCGCATTCGTGAACGACTTCAGCTGCGCCCACGGGTTCTTCTCGACGGCGTCGCTCATGACGAAATCCCCATCCAGTCGTTCGCGCCCGCGAGCAGCGGCACGCGTGACGTCGCGGCGCGCAATGCGCCGTGCGCATCGGCGATCTCCATCGTCTCCAGCCACTCCTCGAATTCCGGCGCGCGGCGCAACCCGAGCACTTCGCGCACATACAGCTGGTCGTGGAACGACGTGCTCTGGTAGTTCAGCATCACGTCGTCCGCGCCCGGAATCCCCATGATGAAGTTGATGCCGGCCGCGCCCAGCAGCGTGAGCAGCGTGTCCATGTCGTCCTGGTCGGCTTCCGCGTGGTTCGTGTAGCAGATGTCGCAGCCCATCGGCACGCCGAGCAGCTTCCCGCAGAAGTGATCCTCGAGCCCCGCGCGGATGATCTGCTTGCCGTCGTACAGGTATTCGGGGCCGATGAAGCCGACCACCGTGTTCACGAGGAACGGCTCGAACTTGCGCGCGACCGCATACGCGCGCACTTCGCAGGTCTGCTGGTCGACGCCGAAGTGCGCGTTCGCCGACAGCGCACTGCCCTGGCCCGTCTCGAAGTACATGAGATTGTTGCCGACCGTGCCGCGCTTGAGCGACAACGCCGCCTCGTGCGCCTCGCCGAGCAGCGCGAGCGAGATGCCGAAGCTCGCGTTCGCCTTCTCGGTGCCCGCGATCGACTGGAACACGAGATCCACCGGCGCGCCCTTCTCGATCGCCGCGATCGTGTTGGTCACGTGCGTGAGCACGCACGACTGCGTCGGCACGCCGTAGCGTTCGCGGAAGCCGTCGATCATCGCGAGCAGCTTCACGATCGCCGCGAGGCTGTCGGTGGCCGGGTTGATGCCGATCATCGCGTCGCCGCAGCCGTACATCAGCCCGTCGAGCATCGACGCGGCGATCCCCTTCACGTCGTCGGTCGGGTGGTTCGGCTGCAGCCGCACCGACATCCGGCCCGGCAGCCCGACCGTGTTGCGAAAGCGCGTGACCACGCGGCGCTTCCTCGCCGCCGCGATCAGGTCCTGGTTGCGCATCAGCTTCGACACGGCCGCGACCATCTCGGGCGTGAGGCCCGGCGCGATCCGTTCGAGCGCTGCGCCGTCGGCCGCCGGCGACAGCAGCCAGTTGCGGAAATCGCCAACGGTGAGGTGCGAGATTTCCGCGAATGCCAGCGCGTCGTGATCGTCGACGATGAGGCGCGTGACCTCGTCGTCTTCATACGGGATCACCGCTTCGTTCAGGAATGCCTTCAGCGGCACACCCGCGAGCGCGATCTTCGCGGCGACACGCTCCTCCTCGCTCGCCGCCGCGACACCGGCGAGCTGGTCGCCGGAACGCAGCGGGCTCGCCTTCGCGAGCAGCGTCTTCAGGTCCGCGAAGCGGTACGTGCGCGGACCGATCGTCTCCGTATAGGACATCTGCGAGTCTCCTTGCCCATCCTTGCCAAAAGCCGACGGCGCGCCCGTTCGACGGGGCGCGCCGGATGCCGTCAGGAACGGCCGTTCACCTTCACCCTGCTCATTCTTCCAGCAGCACGTCGCCCGGCGCACTCGCACGCTGCGAACGCGTCGCGAGGAAGTACGCGTAGCCGAACGCGAGGAAGCCGAGGAACACCAGCGCGACCAGCCCGTTGAAGTACACCATCGTCCCGAGACAAATAAGTGCGGCCAGGATCGCGAACGCCGGGAAGATCGGGTACAGCGGCGCGCGGAACGGCCGTTCGAGATTCGGCTGCGAGCGGCGCAGCTTGAACAGCGACGCCATGCTCACGATATACATCACGATTGCACCGAATACCGACATCGTCACGATATTCGCGGTCAGCGTCTGCCCGCCGAACTGGATCAGCTCGTCGCTGTAGATCGCCGCGATGCCGACCACGCCGCCCGCGAGAATCGCGCGGTAAGGCGTCTTGAAGCGCGGATGCACCTTCGCGAGCCATTCGGGCAGGTAGCCTTCGCGGGCCAGCGCGAAGATCTGGCGCGAATAGCCGAGGATGATCCCGTGGAACGACGCGACCAGCCCGAACAGCCCGAGCCACACCAGCATGTGCATCCAGCCGCTGTTCGCGCCGACGATGTACTTCATCGCCTGCGGCAGCGGGTCGTTGATGTTCGCGAGCTTGGTCCAGTCGCCCGCGCCGCCGGCAAACACCATCACGCCGACCGCGAGCGCCACGAGGGTCAGGATCCCGGCCACGTACGCGATCGGAATCGAGCGCTTCGGGTTCTTCGCCTCCTCGGCGGCCATCGCAACCCCTTCGATCGCGAGGAAGAACCAGATCGCGAACGGGATCGCCGCGAACATCCCGTGGAACGCGCCGAGGCTGAAATGATCGGCGCCCGACCAGCCGCCCTTCATGAAGTTGCTCCACGCGAAGCCCGGCGACACGACGCCCATGAACACCAGCAGCTCGAAGATCGCGAACAGCGTGACGACGAGCTCGAAGGTCGCCGCGATCTGCACGCCGACGATGTTCAGCGCCATGAACACGAGATACGCGCCCATCGCCGCATGTTTCGGCTCCAGCCCCGGAAACTGCACGTGCAGGTAAGCGCCGATCGCAAGCGCGATCGCGGGCGGCGCGAACACGAACTCGACGAGCGTCGCGGCACCGGCGAGATAGCCGCCGGTCGGGCCGAACGCCCGGCGCGCATACGCGAACGGGCCGCCCGCATGCGGGATCGACGTCGTCAGCTCGGTGAAACTGAAGATGAAGGTGGTGTACATCGCCGCGACGAACAGCGCGGTGACGACGAAACCCAGCGTGCCGGCGCTCGCCCAGCCGTAACTCCAGCCGAAGTATTCGCCGGAAATCACGAGGCCGACCGCGATGCCCCACAGTTGCCAGGTCCCGAGCGTCTGCTGCAGCGCGGGCTGGCCGGACGACTTGGCGCCGGCGGCGGGCCGGCCATTCGACTCTGCTTTCATCGGACTCTCTCCTCAAAGGCGCCGGGCCTGCCGGCCTGCGCGACTGAGAATCGATGCTAGAGAGTCATTAAACGACGTGTTATCGAAATTCGGCAAAGATCGCGGCTGACATTTCGCTGACGGAAACGCGGACGCGGCGCGACGGCCGACGCCGATCGGCAAGGGGCCGGCGCGCAGCGGAAGACACCGTTGCGGCCTTGGCCGGTTCCGGCGTAGTGGTCGTACGCGCGAGACGACGCGCGAACGGACGCTGTCGCGTGCCATTCGCGCGCCATCGGATGCAAGCGCTCGCGCGTACAACACCCTCCGGCCGCACGACGCGACCGGACGGCTGCGCGAGCGTGGCGTTACTGCCCGCCGCTGCGCTGGTTGAACCAGCGGTCAAGCAGCTTGCCGGCCGCTTCGCGGCCGCCGAGGCCGAACGACAGCGCCACCGCCACCGCGATCGCGCCGAGCACGAGGCCGAATGCGAGCTGGACGATCTCGTTCGCGATGCCCATCGCGCGCAGCCCCATCGCGAACACGAGGCCCAGGATCGCGAATTGCGCGATGCGCGCGAACAGCACGCTGTGCTCGCGGTCGGCCTGCTCGATCACGCGGCGCGCGAGGCCCGCGAGCCACACGCCGATCACGAGGATCACGCCGCCCATCAGCACGTGGCCGCCGAATTCGATGAACAGCGTGACGACGTCGCGCACCTGCGAGAAGCCGAGCCGGTTCGCCGCTTCGACCGATGCGAACAGCATCGCGAAGAACACGATCAGCCGCGCCACCAGCACCGACGGCTGCAGGATCCCCGAGAACACGCGCTCGACGCCGAGCACGGCCGGCAGCCCGTCGGCGCCCGCGGCTTCCAGCAGCTTCTGCGCGAGCGACGCGACGAAGCGCGCGAAGTAGAACGTCACCAGCACGATCACGATCGCCGCGACGATGTCCGGCACCGCGCCGAGGAACTGGTTCAGCATGTTGGTGGCCGGCACCGAGATCGCGTCGATCTTCAGCGCGTCGAGCGCGGAGATCAGCGTCGGCACGAACACGAACACGTAGACGATCGTGCCGATCAGGCTCGACACGCGCACGGGCGTCGGGCTGTCGAGGCGCTGCGTGAGGCGATCGGCGCCGGCCGCGACCAGCAGGTTCGTCACGAGGCCGCGCAGCACCCGCGCGACGATCCAGCCGACGATGCCGATCACCGCGGCCGCGAACAGGTTCGGCACGATCGCGAGCAGCTTGTCGACCATCCCCTGCACCGGCGACAGCAGCCCCGACAGCGCGAACGACGCGAGGATCGCCGGCAGGAACATCAGGATCACGAGCCAGAACAGCACGTCGCCGAGATAGCCGCTCATCGGCTGCATGCCGGCGCCTTCGGACAGTTTGTCGTCGATCTTGCTCGCCTTCAGCGCGCGGTTCGCGAGGCTGCGCAACAGCGACGCGATGAGCCACGCGATCAGCGTCAGCGCCGCGCCGCCGATCAGGTTCGGCAGGTAGTTGACGATATGCGTGACGAGCAGCGAGAACGGGTTGGAGACCGCGTACAGGTTGAGCACGTTGAAGATGCCCACCGCGGTGACGAGCAGCACGAGCCAGAACAGCCCGCCCGCGATGATGCGTTCGACGTACGCGCCCTGGCCAGTGCTTTCGTTGATCCGCTGATCGACCTTCAGCGCGCCGAGCAGGCGCATCGCGCCGGCCCGCACCACGACGGCGATCAGCCAGCCGATCACCAGGATGCCGATCGCGCCGGCGATCTTTGGCAGATACCCCCCTAGCGTGGTCTGCAGCGACGTGATGAAGCTGGAAGCATCCATTTCTTCTTCTCCCGAAAACGTGGTGTTGCGATTGAACATCGACGAACTACCTGCGTACTTCGAAAAGCGTGCTGCCCCGACGGAGCAACTTACCCGAGAAAAATGACGCGATCACCCGATTTCACCGTCTTTAACTTTAGACATAGATCGCGGAGGGGCAAGACCCCATTTCGTCAAAATTAAAAAGGGGCGGATGGATAGCCCTGCGCATTTCCGCAAGATTTGTCCATTCGGGCCGTGCTACCGTGGCGTCGGTTCCTGCCCGCACACGCCGATGACCGTCGAAACGAAAACCGACCAACCCGCGTGGATCCGCTATGCGGCGAGCGTGGCGCGCGTCCACGAATACATCCGCACGCACCTCGACGGCCCGCTCGACCTGAACCGGCTCGCCGAAGTCGCGTGCCTGTCGCCGTATCACTGGCAGCGCGTCTATCGCGCGCTGTATGGCGAGTCGATCGTGCTGACGGTGCGGCGGATGCGGATCGTGCGCGCGTCAGAGGATCTCGTGTGCACGGCGCGGCCGATCGACGAGATCGCGCGGCGCGCGGGCTACGGTTCGACGCACGCGTTCGCGCGGGCGTTTCGCGACGCCTACGGCGTGCCGCCCGCGCAGCACCGGCGCACCGGCAGCCACCGCCCCATCTATCCGCTACAACGAGGAGAAGGAGACATGTTCAAGCATGAAGTCGAAATCCGGCGATTGCCGGATCTGCGCGGCTATGCCGTGACGCACACCGGGCCGTACATGAAGGTCAGCGACGCATTCATGCGAATCGGCGCGTGGGTCGGGCAACACGGGCTGATCGGCCCGGGCGCGAAGGTGATCGGCATCTTCTACGACGATCCGGACACGACGCCCGAAGCGCAGTTGCGTGCAAAAGCCTGCATCATGCCGGCCGACGGCGCGCCGGACGTCGAACCCGCGCCGCCGGTGGAGCGCGCGACGGTGGCAGGCGGCGAATACGCGGTGCTGTTGCATACGGGGCCGTATGCGGACCTGAAGACGGCCTACCAGTGGCTCTACGGCGACTGGCTGCGTCATTCGGGCCGCGAAGCCGCCAACGCGCCGCCGTTCGAGCTGTATCTCAATTCGCCGATGGATACCGCGCCGGCCGATCTGCGCACCGAGCTCTACCTGCCGCTGCGCTGATCGAAGGGCCGTGCGCCGGCCCTGAAACGAAGCGCGCCGGCCGGCGTTCACACGCCGCCGGCGCGAATGCGCGGACAAACTTGCTTATGCAGCCTGCGTCCCGCACCCGGGGCAAAACCGCGCGTCGTCCGCCAGCGCCGAGTGGCAGCGGCTGCAGGACTTGCCGCGTTGCGCGGCACCGCACTGCGCGCAGAAGCGCGCATCCGTCGCATTGAGTGCGCCGCAGCCCGCACAGGCAAGCTGGCTCAGCGGCACGTTGCCGCCGCCCTGCCCGC
>NZ_CAJNKE010000249.1 GCF_905232215.1 Burkholderia sp. LMG 13014 | reverse complement strand
ATTCTTTATCTTGCATTGTGTGGGGGGCTCGGTGTTTTTTATAAGACACTGGCACGGGAGGGGGCCGGCCGCCCGAGAACACCGCGAACGCGCGCGCGATCGCCTGCGGCAGTGCGTCGGCGCGCGGCACCGTATAGCTGAACGCGGCGACGTTCTCCGCGAACGCGTGCTGGTCCGGCAGTTCGTGCAGATGGCCGTTGCCCGAACCGATATCGCCGGACGCGTTGACGCTCGAGATCACCAGCATCGGAATCGAATCCGCATACGCCTGCGCCATCGACGTCGCGATGTTCGTCATCCCGGGGCCGGTGATCACGAAGCACACGCCGGGCTTGCCGGTCGCGCGCGCATAGCCGTCAGCCATGAAGCCGAGGCCCTGCTCGTGACGCGCGCTCACGTGGCGCAGCGCGCTACCGGCCAGGCCGCGATACAGCTCGATCGTATGCACGCCGGGAATGCCGAACACCGTGTCGACGCCGTATGCGGCGAGCAGGTCGACCAGGTACATGCCTACTGTTTTCATGTCTTTTCCGTCGTTCAGGGTTGGTTGGTGGATCGCGTTCCGGCCGGCGAGGCCTTCAGTGCGCGAGCCCCGGCAGCAGCTCGCGCACGCCCTGCGCAAGCATCTGGAACGCGATCGCGGTCAGCACGATGCCCGACAACCGCTCGACCAGCGTCCTGCCGATCTCGCCGAGCCGCCGGCACCACGATGCCGAGCACGCGTACGTGAGCCCGATCACACCAGCATGCAGCACGCAGGCCGCGCTCAGCGCGAGCAGGTCGGACGGCGTGTGAAAGCGCGTCGCGGTCGTGATCACGAGCGACATCACCGCGCTGCCGATCGACAGCGGGAAGATCAGCGGCACCGCGATGTAGTTGCGCCACTGCGCATATTCGAGCCGCGTGTCGCTGCCGCTGCGTTCGTCGTTCGCCGTGCCGCGCATCATCGGGATCGACCACAGGCACAGCACGAGGCCGCCCGTCAGCGTCAGCGCGCCGAGCGTGAGGCCGAGCATGCGCAGCAGGAACTGCCCGCCCCATACCGCGCCGACCATCAGCGCCGCAATCCACGCGAACAGCCTGAACGCGATCTGCCGCTGCGTCACGTCGGGAAAATGCCCGGTGACGGCCGCGTACATCGGGATCGCGACCGGCGGACAGAACAGCGTCAGCAGGCCGGTCAGGAACAGCAGCACGTCGCTCGACGTCAGGGTCATCGCTCGAACTCGCATGCGGTCGGAGGGTTGAGAGGCGCATCGGCATCGTGGCCGGGTGTCGCGGTCAGTCCTGCGCGGCTTCCTGCGGCGCGCGCTCGCGCGGCCGCAGGTCGCCGTCGAAGTCGTCGAGCGTCGGAAACGCCATCGGTTCGAGCCGGTCGAGCTGCGCGAGATGCGCGTCGTAGCGGTCGAGCACGGCCGCGCGCTCGGCATCGCCGATATACGGCACGTGATAGCCGACGAACGACGGCAGCACGTCGAAGCCCGCGTAGCCGAGCGTGCCGCGCAGCACGTGGCGCAGCATCAGGTCGATTTCGCCGTGCACACCGTCCGTACCGAACATGTAGTCGCGGCCGCCGCACGTATAGGCGAGCAACGCGCGCTTGCCGCGCATCCCGCCGCGATCGTAAAAGCGCACGCCGCCGTACACCTTGCCCGACACGAGCACGCGGTCGATCCAGCCCTTCATGATCGCCGGCACCGAGCACCAGAACAGCGGGAAGCTCAGGATCAGCAGGTCGCACGCGGCCAGCTTGTCGAGTTCCGCGGCGATGTCCGGCGCGATCGCATTCGCGGCGACGTTCTCGCGCTGCTCCAGCGCGTAGACGAGATAGTCGGGGTTCTTGCGCACGCCGAAATCGGCCGCGCTCGCAACCGGATTCCACTGCATCGCGTACAGGTCGGACACCGTCACGGTACGCCCCTGCGCTTCGAGCGTACTCACCGCGCGGTGCAGCATCGACGTGGTGAACGACTGCGGTTCGGGATGGGCGTGAACGATCAGGACTTTCATGATGGAATGCTTCTCCGCAACGTAACGTAATGGGGAAATCAGACGGACCCGGCCGCGCGCTTGCGCAGCAGCGACAGGCCGATCGCGACGCAGGTCGCGACGAGCAGCAGCGTGGACACCGACGCGATCGCGGGATCGACGTTCTCGCGCATCCCGTCCCACATCCGGCGCGGCAGCGTGTACACGCTCCGGCTCGAGATGAACAGCGTGACGACGAGTTCGTCCCACGACAGGATGAACGCGAACACCGCCGCCGACAGCACGCCCGGCCGGATCGACGGCAGGATCACGTAGCGCAGCGTCTGCGCGAGGTTCGCGCCGAGGCTGCGCGACGCCTGTTCGATCCGCAGGCCGACGGTCGCAAGCGACGCGGACACGGCCACCACCACATAAGGCACCGACAGCACGACGTGCGACAGGATCACGGCCGGAAGGCTGTCGAGCATCCCGAGCTCACCCCACAGCCGGTAGAACGCGAGCGCCGATACGATCGGCGGCACGATCAGCGGAAACAGGATCACGCCGCGCACGAACTCGCCGCGCCGCGACGCGACCTTCCACAGCCCGATCGCGCACAGCGTGCCGAGCGTGACCGAGATCGCCGACGACACCAGCGCGATCAGCCCGCTTTGCAGAAAGCTCGACACCCAGCCGTCGTCGTCGAGCAGCACGCCGTAGTGCCGCAACGACAGCGCGCCGTCCGGCATCGACAGGTAGTCGCTCGGCGTCAGCGATACGGGCACCGACACGAGCAGCGGCAGCATCAGGAACAGGATCGCGGCCCACGCGACACCGACCACCAGCGCGCGCCCTGCGGTCATTCGGTTCTTCATCGGTTCGTCCTCCGTTCGAATCAGCGCGCGCCGAACAGCTCGCGCAGATCGACGAAACGCGCGAGCAGCGCGAGCGCGGCCAGGATCGACGCCAGCAGCAGCGACGCGAGCGCCGCCCCGCTGCCCCAGTTCACGAGTTGCAGGATCTGCGTGCTGATGTACTCGGCGATCATCACCGTGCGGCCGCCGCCGAGAATCACCGGCGTCACGTAGAAACCGAGCGAGAAGATGAACACGAGGATCGCCGCGCCGACGATGCCCGGCCGCGTCTGCGGGAAATACACCTTGCGGAACGTGACGAACGCACCCGCGCCGAGCCCCTGCGACGCACGCGCGAGCTGCGGGTCGATGCCCTTCATGTTCGCGTACAGCGGCAGCACCGCATACGGAATCATGAAGTGGATCATCCCGATCACGACGCCGATCTCGTTACGCATCAGCGGCAGCGGCGCGTCGATCAGCCCGATGCGCATCAGCAGCGTGTTGACGAGCCCCTGCTCGCCGAGCAGGAACAGCCACGAGAACGCGCGCACCAGCACCGACGCCCAGAACGGCACGAGCAGCCCGAACATCAGCGCCATCCGCTGACGCGGGCCGACATGCGCCATCGCATAGGCGATCGCGTAGCCGAGCGCGACCGAAAAGACCGTCGTGACCGCGCACACGCGCAGCGTCGTCCACAGCACGCGGTGCACGCCGTGGTTCTCCAGCAGCCGCGCGTAGTTCTGCAGGCCGGGCTCCGGCACCGTGAAGCCGAGCCACAGCACGCGCACGAGCGGATAGACGTACAGCACGATCAGCACCGCGAGCAGCGGCACGACGAGCAGCCAGTAGCGGTCGGCCTTCGCACGGCCGAGCGGGACGGAGCCCGCGACGGGAGTAGACAGGGTATTCATGCGGTCACGGTCACGAGGCAGCGGCTCAGGACGACATCAGGTCGGTGTACTGCGCGAGCGTCGCTTCGTAGTGCTGCGCCCACCACTCGGGATTCACCTTGCACTGCTTCGCCCAGTTCCCCGGCGTGCCCGGGTTGTCGGCGCGCAGCGCCTGCGGCACCGCGGCCGTCGCGGCCGGCGTCACGGGCCCGTTGCCGAGCAGGGACAGCAGGCGCACCTGCGGCTCGACGCCCTGCACGAACTTGATGAACTGCCACACGGCGTCGCCCGACGGGTTGTTCTTCGGCACGCCCCACACGTCGCACGACGCGAGCCCCTGCTCCCACGTATAGCGGAACCAGCCGCTACTTTCGCGCTGGATCACGTTCGCACGCGTATGCCAGATGCACGCCATGCTGACTTCACCGTTGCGCAGCAACTGCAGGCTGTCCGCGCCCGAATCCCACAGCAGCACGTTCGACTTCAGCTCCTTCAGCTTCTTCAGCGCGCGCGGCACATCGATCGGGTAGACCTTGTCCTTGTTGACACCATCAGCCATCAGCGCGGCTTCGAGCGCGCCGCCCATCCACTTCCACAGCCCGCGCTTGCCCGGAAACTTGCCGACGTTCCAGAAATCGGCCCAGTTCTTCGGCGGATTCGCGCCGTACTTGCGCGCGTCGTAGACGAGCACGTAGCTCAGCAGGTACGACGGCACGCCGAAGTCCGATGCGAGCCCCGGCAGCGCGTTGCGGCCCACGACCGAGTAGTCGATCGGCCGCAGGAAGCCCTGCTTGCCGAGCTTGATCGCCGCGAAGCCGTCGAGATCCATCACGTCCCAGATCACGTTCCGGTTCTCGACCATCGCCTTGATCTTGCCGTCCTCCGGCGACGAGTCGTAGCCCATCCTGATGCCGCTCGCCTTCGTGAACGGGTCCATGTACGCGGAGCGGAACGCCGAACGCGCTTCGCCGCCCCATGCACTCAGCACGATTTCCTTCGGGTTCGATGCCAGCGCGTCCTTCGCGCCGAGCGACAGCAGCGTCGGCGCGATGCCGGCTGCCGCGCACAGCCGCAGGAAATCGCGGCGGCGCTGCGAGGTCACGGGTTGAAGGTCGCGCGCTTGGTCGAGCAGGTCCTGCAGATGGCGGTTCGTCATGGTGTCTCCTCCAGGGCTGGGCAGCGCCCGCACGCATCTCGTCGTTTCCGGGCACCGGTGAATCGATCGGCGACGACGGCATGCGCCGCGTCGCGCGGGATGCAGCGTTCGCCGCGTCAGTCGGCCGCGATCCGGCAGGTCGCGTCGCGCTCCCACTGCACGAACACGTCCATGCCGGTGCGCGGCGACGCGAGCCCGCGCCACGCGGGCACGTCCGCCGTCATGCAGCCGAGCGCCGACGTCTCGATCTCGAAGCGATACGACGAACCGAAATAGCTCCAGTGACGGATGCGCCCCGCCACTTCGTTGTGCGCGCCGCCGCACGACGTCGCCGACACGGCGACCTTCTCGGGGCGCAGCGCGAACAGCAGCGTGTCGTCGGCCCGCGCGCCGCATGCGGGCGCCACGAACCGAGCATCGCCGACGCGATAATGCGTCGCCGCCGCATCGCCGCCGAGCGCGACGCCTTCGATGAAGTTGCTCTTGCCGAGGAAGTCCGCGACGAAGCGGTTGGCCGGTTGCTCGTAGAGCCCATCCGGCGTGCCGATCTGCTCGAGCCGGCCGTCGCGCATGATCGCGATCCGGTCCGACATCGACAGCGCCTCTTCCTGGTCGTGCGTGACGAACAGGAACGTTGCGCCGAGCCGTTCGTGCAGCGCCTTCAGTTCGACCTGCACCTCGCCGCGCAGCTTGCGGTCGAGCGCGCCGAGCGGTTCGTCGAGCAGCACGAGATCAGGATCGAACACGAGTGCGCGCGCGATCGCGACGCGCTGCTGCTGACCACCCGACAACTGGCGCGGCAGGCGATCCGCGAGATGGCCGAGCCGCACGAGATCGAGCGCGGCCTTCACGCGCTTCACCGCGTCGGGCCCCTTCTGCTTGCGCACCATCAGCGGATACGCGACGTTCTGCTCGACCGTCATGTGAGGAAACAGCGCATAGCCCTGGAACACCATCCCGAAGTTGCGCTTCTCCGGCGGCAACGCGACGATGCTGCGGCCGCCCACGCGCAGGTCGCCGGTGGTCGGATGTTCGAAGCCCGCGACGATCGTCAGCAGCGTCGTCTTGCCGGAACCCGACGGCCCGAGGATCGTCAGGAATTCGCCGCGCGGAATCTCGATCGACGTTTCCCGCAGCGCATGCACGCTGCCGTAGCGCTTCGACACGCGATCGATCTGCAGGCCCGCGCCGTTCACGATGCGCGCGGCCGATGCCGTGCGCGCCGCCTCCGCTCCGTGCCTCCCCTCCTCCACACCTGCCGACGTCTCCATCACCGCGCTCATCGTGTGTCTCCTGGTCGACTCACAATTGGGTTGAACGTTCATTTAACAGAACTTATACTATGCCGAAATGCGGTCCGCAAGTAGCGGCGACCCTTGCCGACTCTGACACACCCCGACACACAACAACCAGGAGACAGTGATCAGCATGAGCATCGAGGACATCCGAATCGAACGGCACGACGGCGTCGTGACCCTTCGACTGAACCGCCCGGCGAAGCGCAATTCGCTCGCGCGGCCGCATCTCGACTTTCTTCGCGAGACGCTTGAAGCGCTCGCGAACGATTCATCCGTACGCTGCGTCGTGCTGACCGGCACCGGCAGTGCGTTCTGCGCCGGCGCCGACGTCGACGAATGGGCCGAGGCCGAGCGCAACGGCGAACTCGACACCTACGGGTGGACCGAACGCGCGCACCGTTTCGTGCAGGCGCTTGCCGCATTTCCGCGCCCCACCGTCGCGGCGCTGAACGGCTCGACGGTCGGCGCGGGCACCGACATCGGCTTCGCGTGCGACTTCCGCATCGCGAGCACGGCCGCGACACTGCGCTGCGGGTATACGGGCATGGGCTACAGCCCCGACATGGGCGGAAGCTGGTTCCTGCCGCGCATCGCGCGCCCCGACGTCGCCCGCCGCTTCATCTTCCTCAATGAACGCTGGAATGCGCAAGACGCGTTCGCGGCAGGGCTCGTGTCCGAAGTCGTCGACGCCGATGCGTTCGCGGAGCACGTCACCGCGTTCGCCGCGCGGCTCGCGCAGGGGCCGAGCGTCGCGTTCGGCCATACCAAGGCGCTGCTCGCGCAGTCGCTCACACATACCCTCGCCGAGCAACTGCGCGGCGAGCTGGCAGCCGGCGTCGCTTGCGGTCACAGCGAGGACGGCCAGGAAGCGCTTCGCGCGTCGGTCGACGGTCGCGCACCCCATTTTGTCGGGAGATGATTCATGGATTTTTCGCTGACCCAAGAGCAGGAAATGCTGGTGACGTCGCTGCGTCAGTTCGTCGAGAAGGAACTGCAGCCCCATGAATTCGCGGTCGATCGCGCGGACGACGTGCCGCCCGAACTCGCCGATTCGATCCGCCGCAAGTCGCTCGAGCTCGGCTTCTACGCGTTCAACATGCCGGAAAGCGCCGGCGGGCCCGGTCTCGACTACGTGACGCAGGCGCTCGTCGAGCGCGAGCTCGGCCGCACGAGCTGGGCGCTGCACGTGTTCGTCGCGCGGCCCAGCAAGATCCTGATGGCGTGCAAGGGCGACCAGATCGAGCGCTACCTGAAGCCGGCCGTGCGCGGCGAGCGCGTCGACTGCTTCGCGCTGACCGAACCGGGTGCCGGCTCCGACGCGATGGGCATCCGCACGCGCGCAGTACGCGACGGCGACGACTACGTGATCAACGGCAGCAAGCACTTCATCAGCCACGCGGATACCGCCGACTTCGTGATCCTGTTCGCCGTCACCGGCGAGGAGGAAGTGCGCGGCCAGAAGCGCAAGCGCGTGACCTGCTTCCTGATCGACAAGGACACGCCGGGCATGACCGTGCGCCGCGGCCCGCACTGCACGAGCCTGCGCGGCTACCACCAGTCGGAGATCTTCCTGAGCGACTGCCGCGTGAGCGCCGCGCAGATCCTCGGTGAAGAGCATCGTGGCTTCGAGCTCGCAAACGACTGGCTCACCGCCGGCCGCGTGATGGTCGCCGCGAACAACATCGGCCGCGCGCAGCGCGCGTTCGAGATGGCCGCCGAATGGGCCGCGACGCGCCATCAGTTCGGCAAGCGCATCGGCGATTTCCAGGGCACGTCGTTCAAGCTCGCCGACATGCAGACCGAGATCCGCGCGGCGGAACTCGTCACGCTCTATACCGCGCAGAAGCTCGACCTGGGCACGATGACCGACGGCGATGCCGCCCTCGCGAAACTGCTGGCCACCGAAACGCTCGGCCGCGTGACCGATCACGCGGTGCAGATCTACGGCGGCATGGGGCTGATGGACGAACTGCCGATCGAGCGCTTCTGGCGCGATGCGCGCATCGAGCGCATCTGGGAAGGCACGTCCGAGATCCAGCGCCACATCCTGTCCAAGGAAATCCTCCGACGCTACAGCTGACGCGAATCGTCGCGCCGGCGCGCAAGCCGGCGCGCGCTCAGAAAGGACCATCATGACCTCTTCCCCTGAAGCCAGGGATCGCCGTGCCGCCGCCGCGGCCAACCTGCGCCGGCTGCTCGAGCCGGCCAGCATCGCGTTCGTCGGCGGACGCGGCATCGCGGGCGCCGTGCAGCGCTGTCGCGACTACGGCTATGCCGGCGACATCTGGCTCGTCAATCCGAACC
>NZ_CAJNKE010000248.1 GCF_905232215.1 Burkholderia sp. LMG 13014 | reverse complement strand
GAGTCTAGCAAGCCGAAATGACGGGAAAACGCGCGGGTGTGGAGTACGCAATTTCACCGCGGCAGGCAATCGAGGCGTGGCGGCGTGCGATGCTCGACGTCCGTTACCTCGCGTTATTGCCCGTAGTTGACCGTGAGTTGCGCGGTGCCGATCGCCAGCGTGCCGATCTCGTGCTCGAACATCGGCGCGGGGCGGCCCTGCGCGACGCGCAGGTCGTCGCCCTTGAGCGCGTAGACGGTGATCACGTAGCGGTGTGGCTTGCCGGGCGGCGGGCACGGGCCGCCGTAGCCGTCGATCCCGAAGTCGTTGCGCGCCTCGCTGGCGCCGATGCGCCGCAGGAAGCCGGACGCGCTCGCGTCGGCGGGCAGGCTCGTGACCGTCGCCGGAATGCCCGCCACGGCCCAGTGCCACCAGCCGTGCCCCGGCGCGTCGGGATCGAAGATCGTGACCGCGTAGCCGTGCGTGCCGGGCGGCGGGTTGTGCCAGGTGAGCTGCGGCGAGTGGTTGCCGCCCTTGCAGTCGCCGCGATCGAACACGTTCGCGGCGCGGACGCGCCCGCCCGGCGTCAGGTCGTCGCTCGTCACGGTGAACACGCCTTCCGCATGCGCGGGCAGGGCGGCGAGGACGGCGGCGTAAAGGAGGGCGGCGAGGAACGGCGACGGGCGACCCGCTGGCGCAGGCGGAGTGATCCGGCGATCCACACGCATATGGCGCTTCTCCCGTCACGTAGGCCGGACCGATGCTTCCGGCGTTGTTGGCGTTGTGCGTTGCCCGCGCAGCTGATGGCAGCGATGGATCAAGTCTAGCATTAGGGTTCGATGAGCGATGCACGCCGCGACCCGCGGTCGCGATCGTTTCCTGCGCGAATCGACGGACGAAAAAAAAGCCGCCCGCGATGAAGCGGGCGGCTTGTTCAGCCAGGACACCGGCCAGCGGGCCGGCGCGGCGTCAGTCCTTCGGGGACGTCGCGCCGCCGTGCGCGGCCGACCATTCGGCCGGTGCGTGCAGGAATTTCTCGACTTCGTCGAGCGTCTTCGTCTCGAAGTAGCCCGACGCCTTCGCGACGCGCAGCACGTCCCACCACGTGGCGAGCGCGTGCAGGTCGACGTCGATGTCCTTCAGGACCGACACGCTTTCCTTGAAGATGTTGTAGTGGAACAGCACGAAGCAGTGGTTCACCGTCGCGCCTGCGGTACGCAGCGCGTTGACGAAGTTGATCTTGCTGCGGCTGTCGGTCGTCAGGTCTTCCACGAGCAGCACGCGCGAGCCTTCTTCCAGATGGCCCTCGATCTGCGCGTTGCGGCCGAAACCCTTCGGCTTTTTGCGCACGTACTGCATCGGCACCATCATCCGGTCGGCCAGCCATGCCGCGAACGGGATACCGGCCGTTTCGCCGCCTGCCACCGCGTCGATCTGCTCGAAGCCGACGTCGCGCATGATCGTCGTTTCCGCCATTTCCATCAGCGCGCGGCGCACACGCGGATACGAAATCAGCTTGCGGCAGTCGATATAGACGGGGCTTGCCCAGCCGGACGTGAAGATGAACGGTTTTTCTGCGTTGAAGTGCACTGCCTGTACTTCGAGCAGGATTTTGGCGGTCGTATCCGAGATCGACTGACGATCGTAGCCTGTCATGGGCATTCCTTGGGTGATGAGCGAAGAGCGGGCGCGGGCCCGGTGGCGCAGCAAGGGGAACCTGCCCAGGGGGCCGGGGCGCGATCGGAGGGCCAATCGCATCGCTGCGCGCGTAGCCCGCTATTTTACCCGATTCAGGCCGGTTTTCGGCGGAATTCGCGCGGGTTCGCCCCGCGGCTCACCACCGGCGAAACAACCGGGGCCGGACCGATCGCGCGCTGATGCGGAGGATGCGGCGCTGCACCAACATGCGTCATTTAGGGGGTGTACACTAGGCGACCCTTAGAAATCGTTCAGTACTTTGTACTTTCCTCTTGCCACCCGCCAAGGTTCGATGGCGTGCCGACCCGGCGCGTCGCGTGCCGTCTCGCAGTCGATCACCCTCTCGATTCAAGCAGACGCGGCCGAAGGTGCGGCGTACTGAACCGTCAATATTTCGCATGTCTCTCGCAGGTCAATCATGGACGAACAACTGAAGCAGGCCGCACTGGCTTATCACCTGAACCCGAAACCCGGCAAGATTTCGGTCACCCCGACCAAGCCGCTGTCGAACCAGCTGGATCTGTCGCTCGCGTATTCGCCGGGCGTCGCCGCTGCGTGCGAAGCGATCCACGCCGATCCGCTCGACGCGCAGAAGTACACGTCGCGCGGCAACCTCGTCGGCGTCATCACGAACGGCACCGCCGTGCTCGGCCTCGGCAACATCGGCCCGCTCGCCGCGAAGCCGGTGATGGAAGGCAAGGGCTGCCTCTTCAAGAAATTCGCGGGCATCGACGTATTCGACATCGAACTGTCGGAGTCCGACCCCGACAAGCTCGTCGAGGCGATCGCGATGCTCGAGCCGACGCTCGGCGGCATCAACCTCGAGGACATCAAGGCGCCGGAATGTTTCTACATCGAGCAGAAGCTGCGCGAGCGCATGAAGATCCCCGTCTTCCACGACGACCAGCACGGCACCGCGATCATCGCGTCGGCTGCGATCCTGAACGGCCTGAAGGTCGTCGGCAAGAAGCTGTCCGAAGTGAAGCTCGTGTGTTCGGGCGCGGGCGCTGCGGCGATCGCGTGTCTGGACCTGCTGGTGAACCTCGGCCTGACCAAGTCGAACATCCTCGTCGCCGATTCGAAGGGCGTGATCTACGAAGGGCGCGGCAACCTCGACCCGTCGAAGCAGCGTTACGCGGCGACCACCGATGCGCGCACGCTCGCTGACGCGATCGTCGATGCGGACGTGTTCCTCGGCTGCTCGAGCGCGGGCGTGCTGAAGCAGGACATGGTCAAGACGATGGGCGACCGCCCGCTGATCCTGGCGCTCGCGAACCCGGAACCGGAAATCCGCCCGGAAGACGCGAAGGCCGTGCGCCCGGACGCGATCGTCGCGACCGGCCGTTCGGACTACCCGAACCAGGTCAACAACGTACTGTGCTTCCCGTTCATCTTCCGCGGCGCGCTCGACGTCGGCGCGACGACGATCACGGAAGAAATGAAGCTCGCGTGCGTGCGCGCGATCGCCGAGTTGGCGCAGGAAACCGACCAGAGCGAAGAAGTCGCGAAGGCGTATGAAGGCCACTCGCTCGAATTCGGGCCGGACTACCTGATTCCGAAGCCGTTCGACCCGCGCCTGATCATCAAGATCGCGCCGGCCGTCGCGCAAGCCGCGATGGATTCGGGCGTCGCCACCCGTCCGATCCAGGACATGGACGCGTACCGCGAGCAGCTCGGCGCGACCGTCTACCGCACCGGCATGGTGATGCGCCCGGTGTTCGCGACCGCGAAGCAGAAGCAGGCCCGCATCGTGTTCGCCGAGGGCGAAGACGAGCGCGTGCTGCGCGCCGCGCAATTCGTGCTGCAGGAAAAGATCGCGAAGCCGATCCTCGTCGGCCGTCCGTCGGTCATCGACATGCGCCTCGCGAAGATCGGCTCGAAGCTGAAGGCCGGCACTGATTTCGAAATCGTCGATCCGGAAGACGATGCGCGCTACCACCGCTACTGGCAGGCGTATCAGGAGATCGGCGCGCGTGACGGCGTGACGCCGGAAGTCGCGAAGGCCGCGATGCGCAAGTTCAACACGCTGATCGGCGCGATGCTCGTGCACCTGGGCGATGCCGACGGCATGATCTGCGGGATGATCGACACGTTCCACAGCCACCTGAAGTTCATCGAGCAGGTGCTGGGCCGCGCGAAGGGCGCCGAGCACTTCGCGGCGATGAACCTGCTGATGCTGCCGGGCCGCAACCTGTTCGTGTGCGATACGTACGTGAACGAGCTGCCGAGCGCCGAACAGCTCGCCGACATGACGATCCAGGCTGCAGCCGAGATCGAGCGCTTCGGCATTACGCCGAAGGCTGCGCTGCTGTCGAACTCGAACTTCGGCAGCGCGCCGTCGGCGTCGTCGCGCCGGATGGGCGAGGCCCGCAAGCTGATCGTCGAACGTGCACCGAACCTGGAAGTCGACGGCGAAATGCACGGCGACGCGGCGCTGTCGGAAATGATCCGCAAGCAGGCATTCCCCGGCACGACGCTGTCGGGCGAAGCGAACCTGCTGATCATGCCGAACGTCGAAGCGGCCAACATCGCGTACAACCTGCTGAAGATGGTGGGCGGCGAAGGCGTGACGGTCGGCCCGTTCCTGCTCGGCGCGGCGAAGCCGGCTCACATCCTGACGCCGGCCGCGACCGTGCGCCGGATCATCAACATGACGGCCGTTGCCGCCGCGAACGTGAACACGAAGTAAGTCCACGCCCGCGTGTGCCGCGCTTCGCGCGCGGCACAATGAAAAACGCCACGGAACCTGCGTTCCGTGGCGTTTTTTTTATCGTGAAGCGACGTGAGCCGGTAGGCGCTCACCGGCGGGCATCCGGACCGCGAATGCCCGCCGCGTGCCGTTACGCGACCTGCTGGTGCGACTGGCCGCCGGCCGGCGCACGCCACTTCGCGAGCAGCGTGTTCCACTTCTGGCGTACCGCGCGCAGGTTGTTCTCCTTCACGTGGCCATAGCCGCGAATGCCGTCCGGCAGCGCCGCGAGCTCGAGGGCGAGCGGGCGGTTGGCCGCGTTCAGCTTGCCGAGCACCTCGCCGATCAGCGCTTCGTACTCGCCGATCAGCGCGCGCTCGGTGCGACGCTCCTCGGTACGGCCGAACGGGTCGAGCCCCGTGCCGCGCAGGAACTTCGCCTTCGCGAGCATCCGGAACGCCGACATCATCCACGGGCCATACGCCTTCTTCACGAGATGGCCGTGCGCATCCGTCTTCGCGAACAGCGGCGGCGCGAGGTGGAATTTCAGCTTCCAGTCGCCTTCGAACTGCGCGGTCAGGCGCGCGAGGAACGCCGGGTCGGACTGCAGCCGTGCGACCTCGTATTCGTCCTTGTACGCCATCAGCTTGAACAGGTTGCGCGCGACCGCTTCGGTCAGCTGCTCCTGCACCGTGTCGCCGTCTGCCAGCGCACGCTCGGCCGCGCGCACCTTGTCGACGAACGACGCATAGCGTGCTGCGTACGCGGCGTTCTGGTACGCGGTGAGGAATTCCACGCGCTTCGCGATCAGCGCGTCGACCGCCTTCTTCGTGTGCAGCGCGATCACCGTGGCGCCTTGCGCGGGGCGCGCGTCGCCGGCCGCGGCCTGCTTCACGCTTGCCAGGTCGTGCGCGGCGCGGCGGCCCCATTCGAAGGCCGCGCGGTTCTTCTCGACCGATACCGCATTCAGCTCGATCGCGCGGACGAGCGACGCGAGCGTGAGCGGCAGCCAGCCTTTCTGCCACGCGTAGCCGAGCACGAACGGGTTCGTGTAGATCGCGTCGCCGAGCAGCGCGACCGCGAAGCGATTCGCGTCGATGAAGTCGACGTCAACGCCTGCCGCCGCACGGATGTCGTTTTCGGCGGACAGGCCGGGGAACGCCCAGTTCGGGTTCTTGATGAACTCGGCGGTCGGCGTCTGCGCGCTGTTGACGACCACGCGCGTCGTGTCGTGCCGCATCCGCGACGTGCACTCGTCGCCGGCCGTGACGATCGCGTCGCAGCCGATCACGAGGTCGGCTTCGCCCATCGCGATCCGGGTTGCGTGGATGTCGGTCGGCGCGTGCGAGATCTGCACGTGGCTCATCACGGCGCCGCCTTTCTGCGCGAGGCCGGTGACGTCGAGTACGGTCACGCCCTTGTTTTCCAGGTGCGCGGCCATCCCGAGCAGCGCGCCGATCGTGACGACGCCCGTACCGCCGACGCCCGTGACGAGCACGCCGTAAGCGCGGTCGATGTCCGGCAGCGTCGGTTCAGGGATCGGCGGCAGTGCGTTGCCGTCGACCGACACGGCCTTCGGCTTCTTCAACTGACCGCCCTCGACCGTGACGAAGCTCGGGCAGAAGCCCTTCACGCACGAGAAGTCCTTGTTGCAGCTCGACTGGTTGATCTGGCGCTTCGTGCCGAATTCGGTTTCCAGCGGCTCGACCGACAGGCAGTTCGACTGCACCGAGCAGTCGCCGCAGCCTTCGCACACCGCGTCGTTGATCACGACGCGCTTCGCCGGGTCCGGATACGTGCCGCGTTTGCGGCGGCGGCGTTTCTCGGTCGCGCAGGTCTGGTCGTAGATCAGGATCGTCGTGCCTTCGATCTCGCGCAGCTCGCGCTGCACGTCGTCGAGCTGGTCGCGATGATGGATCGGCACGCCCGGCGCGAGCAACGCCTTCTGGCTGTCGTACTTCTCCGGCTCGTCGGTGACGATCACGATCTTCTTCGCGCCTTCCGATGCGAGCTGGTGCGTGATCTGCGGCACCGTCAGCACGCCGTCGACCGGCTGGCCGCCCGTCATCGCGACGGCGTCGTTGTACAGGATCTTGTAGGTGATGTTCGCCTTCGACGAGATCGCCGCGCGCACCGCAAGCAGGCCCGAGTGGAAATAGGTGCCGTCGCCGAGGTTCGCGAACACGTGCTTCTCGTCCGTGAACGGCGCCTGGCCGATCCACGGCACGCCTTCGCCGCCCATCTGGCTGAAGGTGCTCGTGCTGCGGTCCATCCACACGGTCATGTAGTGGCAGCCGATGCCGGCGATCGCGCGCGAACCTTCCGGCACGTTGGTCGACGTGTTGTGCGGGCAGCCCGAGCAGAACCACGGCTTGCGCTCGGTCTGCACGTGCGGCTTCGCGAGCGCCATTTCCTTCGCGCTGATCACGGCGAGCCGCGCGGCGATGCGTGCACGCACGTCGGACGGCAGTTCGAACTTCTCGAGGCGCGTCGCGATCGCCTTCGCGATGATCGCGGGCGACAGCTCGTAGTGGGCGGGCAGCAGCCAGTTGCCCATCGGCACCGACCATTCGCCGCCGGCGCCGTCCTTTTCGTCGAACTTGCCGAACACGCGCGGCCGCTGGCCATCGGGCCAGTTGTACAGCTCTTCCTTGATCGCGTATTCGAGGATCTGGCGCTTTTCCTCGACGACGAGGATTTCATCGAGGCCGCGCGCGAATGCCTGTGCGCCCTGCGCTTCAAGCGGCCACACGCAGCCGACCTTGTAGAGCCGGATGCCGATCCGCGCGCAGGTTTCGTCGTCGAGGCCGAGGTCGGTCAGCGCCTGGCGCACGTCGAGGTACGCCTTGCCGCCGGTCATGATCCCGAAGCGCGCGCTCGGCGAATCGATCTCGATGCGGTCGAGCTTGTTCGCGCGCACATAAGCGAGCGCCGCGTACCACTTGTAGTCGAGCAGCCGTGCTTCCTGCACGAGCGGCGGGTCGGGCCAGCGGATGTTCAGCCCGCCTTCCGGCAGGATGAAGTCGGTCGGCAGCACGATCTCGGTGCGATGCGGGTCGATGTCGACCGACGCCGACGATTCGACCACGTCCGTCACGCACTTGAGTGCGACCCACAGGCCCGAATAGCGGCTCATGGCCCAGCCGTGCAGGCCGAAATCGAGATATTCCTGCACGTTGGACGGGAACAGCACGGGCAGCCCGCAGGCCTTGAAGATGTGTTCGGACTGGTGCGCGAGCGTCGACGATTTCGCCGCGTGGTCGTCACCGGCGAGCACCAGCACGCCGCCGTGCTGCGACGAGCCGGCCGAGTTCGCGTGCTTGAATACGTCGCCCGTGCGGTCGACGCCCGGGCCCTTGCCGTACCACATGCCGAACACGCCGTCGTGCTTCGCGCCGGGGTACAGGTTCACTTGCTGCGAGCCCCACACGGCGGTGGCGGCGAGGTCTTCGTTGAGGCCGGGCTGGAAGACGATCTGGTGGGCTGCCAGGTGCTGCTTGGCTTTCCAGAGCGACAGATCGAGGCCGCCGAGCGGCGAACCGCGATAGCCGGAAATGAAGCCGGCCGTATTGAGACCGGCGGCACGGTCGCGTTCCTGCTGGAGCATCGGCAGGCGCACGAGGGCCTGGATGCCGCTCATGTACGCGCGACCGCGTTCCAGTGTGTATTTGTCATCAAGCGTGACGGACTTCAGCGCGGCTTCTAGGGACGCGCGTTGGCCTGCGTCTAGCGGGGCATTCATTAACTGTCTCCTCCACCCAGTTTGGGATCACCAAAACTCGACTGCTTCGGGCATCTTGTGGACGCGTCGGCAGTGGCCGGCATATTGGCCGGTTTTAAGCGATGGTAGCACTGGGGCAAACCCGCCGCCCATCGGTTGGAACGCGGGGGAATTGTGGTGGCGCATCAAAAAAAGGGGCTGAATCATGAGTTACATCATGTAAAAGCATGTAAAGCTGGCCCCATCTGCATGCAAACGCCGTTAATCTTGTCGGCCTGCTGGTGGTGCCCGGCCGCGTTGGTTCGTTTCGACGCAATCGGAGAGGCGCCGGCAGTTTTACAGGAGGTGCAATGAACACACGTCATATCCAGAGTTTCCTGATCGTGTCCGCCGCGTTTTTCTCGATGACGGGCCCGGTGCACGCG
>NZ_CAJNKE010000247.1 GCF_905232215.1 Burkholderia sp. LMG 13014 | reverse complement strand
CGCCGTGCCAGCTCGGCGACGACAAACCGCCCGGTATGACCCGTGGCGCCATAGACTGCAACCGTCATTCGATCATTCATGATCAACTCCGCTACAGAACGGTCTGTTTTATAGTACAGACCTGTAGCGTCGTCAAGGTCACGGTGCTATGATCGGATCACTGTTGCGGTAGGGGCGGCCAGCACGGCCGGGTCGGGATGAAAAAGGAAACAGGCATACCAGGGAACGCGCCCGATACGCGCGAACGCATTCTGCAGACGGCCAGCGAGCTGTTCTACCGGGAGGGCACGCGCGCGGTCGGCGTGGACCTGATCGTTGCGCAGGCGGGCGTGGCGAAGACGAGCCTCTATCGCCACTTCGCGACGAAGGACGACCTGATCGAAGCGTTCCTGCTGCGCGAGGACGCCGATTTCTGGGCGCATTGGGATGCGGTGGCCGCGCAGTACCGGCGCACGCCGCGCGAGGAGCTGGACGCGCAACTGCAATGGATCGGCGAACGCATTGCGCGCCCCGGCTATCGCGGTTGCCCGCAGATCAACATCGCCGCCGAATATGCGGACGGCAACCATCCGGCCCGCAAGGTGGCCGTCGCGCACAAGCAGGAGTTGCGGCGCCGGCTGACCGAACTGGCGGCGGCGATCGGTGTCGATGAACCGGAAACTTTTGCATTGCGGCTCGCGACCGTCATCGACGGCGCGCTGAGCAGCGGGCAGGCGCTGCATGCGCATGGGCCCGTGGCCTTCCTGCAGGAATTCGCGCAACTGCTGCTGCCGAAGAAGGGCCGGAAGTAAGCCGCCTTGCCGCAGCGACCCGCGTGCCGGTTCGGTTCAGTCGCGCGCGGCCGGATCGACCGACAGCGCGCGCAACTGGCCGCGCAACTGATCGACTTCTTCCGGCGCGAACGGCCGTTCGATCTCGGCATGCGCCTGCTGCCACAGCGGAAACGCTTCGGCCAGCAGGTCGTGGCCGGCCGGCGTCAGTTCGAGCAGGCGGCTGCGCCGGTCGTCCGGATCCTGGATGATCGTGACGAGGCCGCGCCGCTCGAGCGGCTTGAGCGCGGCCGTGAGTGTGGTGCGATCCATCGCGAGCAGCGACGCGACCGATTTCATCGGCGCCGGCTGGGGCCGGTTCAGCGACATCAGCAGCGAAAACTGGCCGTTGGTGAGATCCAGCGGGCGCAGCACATCGTCGAAAATCCGCGCAAGGTTGCGCGCCGCGCGCTGCATGTGCAGGCACAGGCAGCAATCGCGCACCATCAGCGTCGTGTCGAAAGGGAGCTTTTCTTTTCGTGCCATGTTGCAATTGTGTTGATATCAACCTATCGTGTCAAGGTCGAGGCGCGGCAGCCCGTCGCGTCCGTCACCGGAGGAGACAACATGAGTGCTCAACAGCAGTTGTATCTCGCGGTATTTCTCGGGACCAAGGATAGTCCGGCCATGAAGGCCTGGCTGGCGCTGCCGGAAGACGCGCGGCGCACGCGCGAGCGCGATGGCATCGCCGCATGGCATGCATGGGTCGACCGGCATCGCGACGTGATCGTCGAGATGGGCGGGCCGCTCGGCAAGACCAAGACCATCGATGCGGCCGGCGTCACGGACACGGCGAATGCGATGAGCGGCTTTACCGTCGTGCGGGCCGCGTCGCACGACGCGGCGGCCGCGCTGTTCGAAGGCCATCCGCATTTCACGCTGTTCCCGGGCGTGGCGATCGACGTGATGCCGGTGCTGGCGATTCCCGGCGTGTGAACGACGAGCGAGGCCACGCGTCGGGTATCGGCGATGCGCCGTGGCCGCCATGCGGAAGTTTTCCTGACATTCTGGATGGAGACTGGCGATGAAGCTTTACGGATTTGCCGGCACCCGCTCGCAACGCGCGCTGTGGGGGCTGAAGGAGCTGGATGCCGATTTCGAGTTCATCTCGGTGAACCTGCTCCAGGGCGAGCACAAGCGTCCTGAATTCCTGCGCCTCAATCCGGCCGGCAAGGTGCCCGTGCTGGTGGACGGCGACCTCGTGATTCCCGAATCGGCCGCGATCGTGCTGTATCTCGCGGACAAGTACCCGGAGAAGGCGCTGCTGCCGGTCGATCCGGCGCTGCGGGCCGAGGCTTACCGGTGGGTCATGTTCGCGGTGACGGAGCTCGAGCAGCCGCTGTGGCGGATCACGCGGCATTCGTTCATCTATCCGCCGGAGAAGCGCTCGCCGGCCGACATCGAACTGGCGCGCGAGGATTTCAGGACGATGGCCGCGATCCTCGACAAGCATCTCGAAGGGCGCGAGTTCATCGTCGGCGATTCGCTGACGGTGGCCGATTGCGTGACGGCCTACCTGATCGACTGGGCGGGCGAGTGCAACCTGATCGAATCGTTCCCGCAGCTGCGCGCCTATCTTGAACGGCTGTATGCGCGGCCGAAGGCGCCGCAGCGGATCGCGGACGCGCGCAAGGCGGCGTGAACGGGCGGCGGCCGGTCATGCGCCGCATCGGCGTGGCCGGCCGCTACGTTCGCACGGTCGGCGAAAGGCGGTCAGCCACGTTTCATGGTGGTGAAGCGTGCGTCGCGAACGCGGCGCACGCAGGCGCTCACACTACGTCGTCTGGCCCGCCAAGCATGCGACACAGCATCGACAGGTCGCTGAGTGTGAGGTGCGGCGTCGCGGCCTGCGGCTGAACACGCTCCGTTTCCGGATGCGTATCGCGTACCACCCACGCGGCCTGAAGTCCCGCGTTCAATGCGCCGACGACATCGAGGTGATAGTCGTCGCCGACATGCAGCAATTCCGCCGGCCGCACATCGAGCGTTTGCGCCGCCGCATGGAAGATCCCGGGCTCCGGCTTCGCGACCCCGAACGCCTGCGCGCTGAGCGTCGCACGAAAGAATTCGCCGCCGCCGGTCAGCTGGAGATTCGCGTTGCCGTTGGTTACCGCGATCAACGGGAATCGCGCGCTCAACCACGCGAGCGCCGGCAGCGCATCGTCATAGAATTCGACCCGGTTGCGCGCGGCATAGAAGGCCGCGTACGCATGCTCGGTGAGGGCGGCATCTTCGTTCGCACGCTCCAGCGCCAGCCTGATCGAGCCGATTCTCATCGCGCGGAAGTCGCCGGCAAGCTCGGGGCACAATCGTTCGTATTCCTCACGCAGCTCGCTCAGTGCCTGCTGCGTGGGCAGCACGCTCGCGGTAGCGGGCGCATGCTCGATCAGCCACGCGCGGAGTGCGGCTTCGGCCCGTACGACGGCCGGCCCGAACGGCCACAGGGTGTCGTCCAGGTCGAACGAGAGGGCGGAAACTTGGGTGAGACGCATGGCGATTGATGGGGAATTTCGTTTACCAGGGCCACGGAATGGAGATTCCGGTGCCGTTTTCGAGGGCCTGCTGATACAGGAAGCGTGCGACGGTCAGGTCCTGAAGCGCGAGCCCGGTCATGTCGAAGACGGTGATCTCGTGCGGCGCGCGGTCGACCGACGCGGTTCCGGTGAGGATGTCACCGATTTCCGTGCGTGGCAAATCCGGCGCCCACTGGCATTCGCCAATGCTGCGCGCCTGATCGTGATCGTCCACGAAAATCCGCGCGCGTGTCAGCACGCCTGCCGGAAGCTCGCGCTTGCCGACGGTGTCGGCGCCAACGCAGGTCAGGTGGGTGCCCGGCTGAACGGCATCCGCATCGAACAGCGGGCCGCCGCCGGGCGTTGCCGTGATGACCACGTCGCTATCGGCCACCGCGTCGTTCCGGTCGCGGGCTACGCCGATCGCGCATCGTTCCCGGAAGGCCGATTCGAATCCCGGATCGGGCTCGCCGCTGACGTTCACGTACTGCACCGTGCACCGTTGCGGCAGCAGCCCGAGCGCGTAGTCGAGCTGGACGCGCGCCTGCACGCCCGTGCCGAACACACAGATTCGCGTGCTGTCGCGACGCGCGAGCAGTTGCAGCCCGAGGCCGCCGGCCGCACCGGTTCGCGCGGTGGTGATCGCATTGCCGTCCATGATGCACAGCGGGCGGCCCGTGGCGGGATCGAACAGCGCGACGGTGGCCTGATGCGGTTCGCCGCCGAGCCCGCGGTTGCCGGGCCAGAACCCGGCCGCCTTGAAACCGAGCAGATCCTGGCACGCGACGTCGCCCGACTTGATGCCGAACACGCCGCCGGTGTGCAGTTTCTCGCGAACCACCGGAAACACGCGTCCGGCCCGTTGACTGTGCAGCACGAAGGCTTCGCGAACCGCCGCCGTCACTTGCGTGGCTTGGAGGGCGGGTTCGACGGCGTCGCGGTCGAGAAGCAGGAGTCGGGCGTCTGTCGGCATTTTCGAGCAAGCGCTTTCGGCGCGAGGTGTTGACGAATTGTTTTAAATTTTGTCCAGATTTGGATAAATAGTCAATGTGGCGATGGCGCGGCGCGGACGCGCGGTTGGGTTCACCACCCGTAGAAGCGCGGCCACGTCTGCGCGCCGCCGTCTTCGCCGACGGCCTGATACTCGGGATGTTGCGCGCCGGTGGCGCACGCGTGATTCGGCAGGATACGCAGGCGGGTGCCGATCGGAAACCGTTGTGCGATGCCGGAATCGGGCGAGCCCGCACGCGACACGATCCCGTGCTCCTGGTTGGCGGCGCTCATCACGTAGCCGCCGAGCACGTCGCCGTGTTCGGTGCAGACCTGCCCGTAACCGAAATCGCGCGCCTGGTGCTGCGTGCCGCGGTCGCGGCTCATCGCCATCCAGCCCGCGTCGACGATCGCCCACCCTTTCTCTTCCTGGTGCCCGATGACGGTGGTCAGCACCGACAGCGCGATGTCGGCCAGGTCGCACACGCCGATGTTGTGCATCACGAGGTCGAACATCACGTACACGCCGGCGCGCACCTCGGTGACGCCGTCGAGGTGGTTCGCCGCGAGCGCGGTGGGCGTCGAGCCGATGCTCACGACTGGGCAGGGCAGACCGGCGGCCCGGAGGCGCTCCGCCGCGCGTACGGTGCGGCTGCGTTCCTGCTCGGCGATGGCCGCCAGCGCGTCGGGCGTGTCGTATTCGTAGCTGGAGCCCGCGTGTGCCAGCACCCCGCCGAGCGCCATCCCGCCGTCGACCAGCGCGCGGCCCACGTCGATCAGCAGGTCGGCGTCGGGCGGAATCCCCGAGCGGTGGCCGTCGACGTCGACCTCGATCCACACGTCGAAGCGCTCGCCGTGCGCGCGCCCGAATTCGGCGATCGCGTGCGCGGCCGGCAGGCTGTCGGCGACCAGCTTCAGGTCGCAACCCTGCCGGCGCAGCGCGAGCGCCTGGCCCAGCTTCGCGGGCACCATGCCGACCGCGTAGACGATGTCCCGGATACCGTGCGCGAAGAACTGTTCGGCTTCCTTGAGCGTCGACACCGTGATGCCCTGCGCGCCGGCGGCGATCTGCGCATCGACGACGTGCGCGCATTTGGTGGTCTTGACGTGCGGCCGGAACCTGACGCCGAGCGCATCCAGATGCGCCTGCATGCGGCCGATGTTGTGACGCATGCGGCCGATGTCGATCAGGGCGGCCGGCGTGTTGAGGGTTTGAAGATCCACGATGCGTTGCCTCGGAGGGTTGCCGATGCGAACACTGTAGAGGCGTTGACGGGATGCGTGTTTAACGCATGGCTAATCCGGCATTAAACGCTGCTTAATCGACCGAATCGTGCGGGGCGTGGCGCGGCTCATGCCTTGCCGCGCCACGGCGGCGGGCTCAGAAACCGCGTCGCGGCTTCGAGAAACACCCGTTGCCGCGCGGAGCGGCCGGTGCGCGACGGCAGCAGCGCCGTTACCGGCGCGGGCGGCAGGTGCCAGTCGGGCAGCAAGCGGACGAGCCTGCCGTTCGCCAGCAGCGGGGCGACATCCCACTCGGAGCGCTCGACGATCCCGAGGCCGGCCAGCGCCCATTCCGTGATGACGGTGCCGTCGTTGGAGGACAGTGCGCCGGTGACGCGGATCACGGCGGAGCGCTTTGGTTCGCCCTTGACGTCGCCACCTTGCGAGAAGCGCCATCGCGGGATGTCCTCGTCGTTCTCGCGCAGGCACAGGCAGTCGTAGCGGGCCAGGTCGGACGGATGGTTCAGTTCCTTGAGGCGACGTGCATAGGCCGGGCTCGCGCACAGAAAGCGCGCGTTGGGCGCGAGCGGATACCCGATCCACGACGACGACTTGAGGCTGCCGACATGAACGACCACGTCGGCTCCCGATGCGCCGGTCAACGGGCTTTCCGACAGGTGGAGCGCGATGTCGAGCTTCGGATGCGCGCGTTGCACGTCGCGCACGATCCGCGCGACGTACTTTCGCCCGAAGCCGAGCGGGGCGACGATGCGCAGCGTGCCGCGCACGTCGCCGTGGTCGCCCGAGATGCTGACCGGCAGCGCCTCCACGCGCTCGAGAATGTCGACGGCCTCCTGGTACAGCCGTTGTCCTTCGTCGGTCAACGTGATCCCTTTCGGCTGCCGCACGGCGAGCCGTGCGTTCAATCGCGCTTCCATCCGCTGCAGGCGAATCGTGACCGCGGGCGGCGTGAGATCGAGCAGCCGCGCGGCCGCGGCGAGCGAGCGCGACGTGCCGATCGCGCGAACGAGTCGAAGGTCGTTGAGGTCGAGCATTTCACGTCTCTTAATGCTGGAGGTGCCGAGCATTAAACCGCACATCGCGACGCGAATCCATCGATGCGGATGCGGATGCGGATGCGGATTCGGATGCAGATGTGGATGCGGATCGCGGTGACTGCGTATCGAATCGAACCGGATCGCACCTCCGCTTCGCATGGCGCAGCCCGCGGCTCCATGCACCGTTACCGGTCGAGCCCGAAAATCAGCGACCGGTGCGCGGCGACCCCCGCCATCACACCCGACGCCGACGCGAACGTCGCGTTGGTCATCGACGTCGATGCGTCGCCAGCCACGAATACGCCGGGGACACTCGCCTGCTTCCCCGCATCGACACGAACGACCGGGCCGAGCGGTCCGTCGTCGAATGCACAGCCGAGCTGCTGCGCGAGATCGCTCGCCATGGCCGTGCGCGCACCGACGAACAGCGCATCGATCGGCACGACCTGCCCGTCGGCGAGCCGCAATGCATCGATCCGCGGCGCATCGCCCAGGATATCAACGACCGGCGACCGCTCGATGCGTACGCCGCGCGCATCGAGCAACGCGGCTTCTTCTTCATTCGCTTCGACCGCACCTTGCGTGAACCACGTCGTCGGGCCCCAATCCGGAATCAGGATCGCCTGATGCACGGACAGCGGATGCGTGGCGAGTACGCCGAGCCGCCGGCCGCTCACCTCGTACCCATGGCAATACGGGCAATGCAGCACGCTGACGCCCCAGCGCTCCGCGAGCCCCGGCAGCGCCGGCAGTTCGTCGCGGATGCCGGTTGCGAGGATCAGCCGGTCGGCGCTCGCACGGCTGCCGTCGGCCAGCGTCACGTGGAAGCGGCCGTGCGCATAGCGCTCGGCCGTGCGCACGTCGCCTGCGATCCGCTGCACGGTCGGATACGCGGCGAGTTGTGCGGCGGCTTCGTCGACGATCTGTGCGGGCGGCTTGCCGTCCTGCCCGAAAAAGCCGTGCGCGTGCGCGGCAAAGCGGTTGCGCGGCCGGCCGGCATCGATCACGAGCACGCGGCGGCGCGCCCGCGCAAGCTGCATCGCGGCCGACAGCCCCGCAAAGCTGCCGCCGATCACGATCACTTCATGAGGGTCATGCATGCACCTTCTCCTTTCCTGAACCTGCGTGAATGACGGGCGCGTTCCGATGACGGCCGATCCAACTCATGAAACATGAGAAGTTGCATGATAGGGCGATGGTATCATTCATGCAACTTCAGAAGTTTCGAGAGAGAGGGGCGCTGCCCGTGAGAACCGATAGCCGTTTGTCGCGCATGCTGCATGTGCTGATCCACATGGACCAGGCCGACGGCCCGCTGACGTCGGAGACGATTGCGACGATGCTGAGCACGAACCCGGTGGTCGTGCGGCGCCTGCTCGGCGGCTTGCGCGACCGCGGCTACGTGCAGTCGGAGAAGGGACACGGCGGCGGCTGGGCGCTGAGCGTCGCGCTCGACGACATCACGCTGCTCGATGTCTATCGCGCGGTGGGCGAGCCGCCGCTGTTCTCCGATCTCGTCACGGACGACGAGGCCGAATGCCTGGTCGAGCAGGCCGTCAACGCGCACCTGTCGGCCACGCTGAAGGAGGCCGAGACGACGCTGCTCGCCCGCTTCGGCGAAGTCACGCTCGGCATGCTGTCGCGCGATTTCGAGGCGAAGCACGCGAAGCGGCGCAAGCCTCGCTGACGCGCCGCAGCATCGCGCCCGGCCGTCGCCAACCTGCGATCCGGCACGGCCGAAAACGCTGCGCCGCAATGTTCTGTCCCCCAACTTCTGCCCGGTTCGCCCGCCACAGGGCAAAATACGGGTTTTCCGCACCCGCGAGGGCGCGACCGAATCACGCGCCGGGCGGCGGCAGTGCGCAATCCGCACGCCGCCGCCGGGCGCCCAGGCAAGATCGCTCGCCATGTCGCGAGCCCACAGGAGTCCAGACCTCA
>NZ_CAJNKE010000246.1 GCF_905232215.1 Burkholderia sp. LMG 13014 | reverse complement strand
GCGAGCGACCCCGCGATCGCGAGCACCGGCACGATCACCGCGAAGCGGCCGAACCACATGGCGATCGCCAGCATCCCGTTGTAGTACGGCGTGTTGGCCGACAGGCCCGCGAACGCGCTGCCGTTGTTGTTGGCGGCCGAAGAAAACGCATACAGGATTTCGCTGAGCCCATGCGGGCCCGGGTTGCCGATCCCGGCGATCCCGGCCGGCGTGACGACGGAAATCGCGGTGCCGACCAGCACCAGCAGCGGCGTCGCGAGAATCGCGATGGCCACCATCTTCATCTCGTACGCATCGATCTTCTTGCCGAGATATTCCGGCGCACGGCCGATCATCAGCCCGGAGATGAACACGGCCAGGATCGCGACGACGATCATGCTGACGAGGCCGGAGCCGGGCCCGCCGAACACGACTTCGCCCGTCTGCATCAATGCCATCAGCACGAGACCGCCCACCGGCGTGAACGAATCGTGCATCGCGTCGACCGCGCCGTCGCCGCTGCTCGTCGTCACGGTCGCATAGAGCGCCGACGACACGACGCCGAACCGCGTCTCCTTGCCTTCCAGGTTGCCGCCGCGCTCGATCGACAGGGCCGCGGCCCCGTCATGCGGCACGGCGAGCGGCCCGAAGCCCTGCTGCTCCGCATGAATCGTGATCATGGCCGCGGCGACGAACATCGCGGTCATCGCGGCCAGCAGCGCCCATCCCTGCCGCCGGTCGCCGACGGCGACACCGAACGTGTAGCAGAGCGCGGCCGGTATCAGCAGGATCGCGATCATCTGCAGGAAATTGGTCAACGGCGTGGGGTTTTCGTACGGATGCGCGGAATTCGCGTTGAAGAAGCCGCCGCCGTCGCCGCTCAGCAGCTTGATCGATTCCTGCGACGCGACGGGGCCCAGCGGCAGGTGCTGTCGTTGCGAGCGCATCGATTGCTGCACGACGTTGCCGGCGGCGTCGTGCACCGGCTGGCCCTGCGCGTCCAGCGTCGGCTGCTGCCACGTCACGGCCTGCACCGTGTCCACGTCGCGATACGCGGTGAAATTCTGGATGACGCCCTGCGCCATGAATGCGATCGCGAACACCGCGGACAGCGGCAACAGGACGTAGAGCGTCGCACGCGTGAGGTCGACCCACAGGTTGCCGACCGTCGCCGAGCCGCGCCGCGCAATGCCTCGCATCAACGCAAACATCACGGCCATGCCGCTGGCCGCGGAGAGAAAGCTCTGCACCGTGATGCCGAGCATCTGGCTCAGGTAGCTCAACGTCGTTTCGCCCGCGTAGCCCTGCCAGCTGGTGTTCGTCGCGAAACTCACCGCCGTATTGAACGCGGAATCCGGTGCCACGGCCGGCAGCCCCTGCGGATTGAGCGGCAACCACGGTTGCACGCGCTGCAGCACATACAGGAAGAGCGCGCCGACCGCACTGAACAGCAGCAGTGCGAACGCGTAGGTCTTCCAGCTCATTTCGGCCTTCGGATCGACGCCGGCGGCCCGGTAGATCCAGCGCTCGACGGGTCGCCCGATTGCCGACAGCAACGGCGCGTCGCCATCGGCCACGCGCGCCATATAAAGCCCGAGCGGCTTGACGAGCGCAATCAGTACGACCAGAAACAGTCCGACCTGAAAGCCGGCATTTGCAACCATCCCTTCCTCCCGCAGCCACTGTGCATCGAAGAGTCTCTCACCCTATTTCATCTCGTGAAAAGTCAAATCGATGCATAGACTGCGGCACATCGCGTAAACATCCCGTCAACGCGAATCACACCGCCAACACGGCCACCGCCTTGATCTCGACGATATAGCCGGGCGCGCCGCCCAGCATGTGCGTACCGATCGCCGTCCACGCCGGCTTCGGGTGGGCGTCGAGGTAGCTGTCGCGAACCCGCATGAACAACGGCAGGTCGCGCATGTCGGTATGGAAAGTCGTCAGGTCGACCATGTCGTTGAACGATGCGCCGGCAGCCTCCAGCACAAGCTTCAAATTTTCAAACGCCTGCACGATCTGCGCTTCACGGTCTTCGACGAGCTGCATCGCCGCATCGCGGCCGATCTGCGTATCGCCGACCTTCAGGCCGGGCGCGTAGCCGATCTTTTCGTACACCGCTTCCATTCCCGCCGGAACGATGGCTTTGCGATCACGCATGGGGGTCTCCGTGGCCGGCGTCTTCGCGCCGGCCGGTGGGTTGTCGATGAACACGTTGAACACGTGCAAGCAGCGTCACGACGCGCCGCTCAACCCGTATCGCCGCCTGCAACCGGCAGCACCGTGCCGGTGATGTAGCTCGCGTCGTCGGACGCGAGGAACAGGATCGGCGCAATCTGTTCGTCGAGGCTGCCGTAGCGCTTGAAGAACGTCGAATCCGTGACCTGGTGCACGGCTTCGCCCATCCATGCCTGTTCCTGTTCGCTGTCGCCGGCTGCATTGCGCGGCACGCGGCGCGGCGGTGCGCTGGTGCCGCCCGGCGCGGTGGCCACGACCCGGATGTTGTGCTCCGCGTATTCCATCGTGAGCGCCGCCGTCAGCGCATTGACGCCGCCTTTCGCCGCCGCGCGCCAGCGCGGCGTGAACCCGAACCTGCTGTTCCACTGGCGCAAGCTGTACCAGGACGGGAGCCTGTCGGCGGTCAAGGCTGGCGAGGAAGTGGTCCCGGCATCGGAGCTGGCCGATGCACTCAAGCAGATTTGCGAGTTGCAGCGGATGCTCAGCAAGAAGACCATGGAGAATGAGATTCTCCGCGAAGCAGTCGAGTATGGCCGAGCAAAAAATGTATGGTCCACCCTCGCTGCCGGAGGACGACCAGTGAAACTGGTTTGTGAAGTTCTCGGCGTGTCGCGCTCGAACGTATCGGCACGACTGTCGCGTCCGGCGACGTGGCGCGATGGCCGTCAATCTCGGCAGACCGACCATGCGAGCGTAGTCGAAAAAATCCGCCGAGTCATCGGCAATTTGCCCAGCCATGGCTGTCGCCGGGTGTGGGGCTCGCTGCGCAATGAACGCATTGCTGCAGGACAGGTGCCGTTCAATGCGAAGCGCATCTATTGCAAAATGAATCGGCATTGACGGTTTCGCCCGACGTGAACACCGTGGCTGACCTCCGCGGCGAGACGGTTGCGGCGCCGTTCTGGTACTCGGTGCATAACGTCGTGCTCCAAGACATTCTGCGCGCGCAGGGTCTTGCCCCCGTGCTCAAGCATTCCGGTCTGCCAGGGCCGAAGGAAGTCAACCTGGTCGTGATCGCGCCTTCCGACATGCCGCCCTCGCTGGCCTCGAAAAAGATCGTGGGATGTATCGTCGCCGAGCCGTTCAATGCGGCGGCCGAGCAACTGAACGTCGGCAAGATTCTCCGCTTTACCGGAGACGTGTGACGCAACCACGCATGCTGCGTGATCTTCATGCACGAGCAGGACCTGACGCAACGCGCGGCGTGGTCGCAGAAAGTTGTCGATGCGATCGTCAACGCGCAAGTGTGGACGCGCGCCGATCCGCAGGAGGCGGCAAAACTGCTGCCGAAAGAAGGCCCGAACCGCTATACGCCCCACGCATCGCAACTGCTCGCACGCGTGCTCGCGCCGCAAGCGGCCGACCAGGGGCGTTATCTCGGCGATAATGCAATCCGGCACGCGAACGGGGGTTCGAAGCGGATCGACTTCCAGTCGTATCCCTATCCGAGCTACACGGAAGAACTCGTCCGCCAGCTGAAAACGACACAAATGGAAGGTGCGATCCAGTTCCTCGCGTCGCTCGATCCCAAACGGATCGCTTTTCGAAAGGTACGAATACCTCGGGATTTGCAATCGTTTCGCTCAGAACATGTGCCGGATGCCGGCCATCACACCAACCTGGTTCTGCCCCGGCGCGGGCGTCGTGCCGCCACCGCCGGCGCTGATCGTGAACGCGGCGTGCGCACTATTGACCAGGTAGGCGCCTTGCAGATAGATGGCGGTCTGTTTCGACAGGAAATAGGTCCCGCGCAATGCGCCGAGCGTCGCGCGCGCATCCTGGCCCGACACGTTGACGTGATAAACGCCGCCATCGATCAGGAAAGCGGGCGTCACGTAGTAGTTCGCGGTGAGATAGAACAGGTTCGAGTGCACGTTCGGGCCGCCCGACGAATCGGTGTCGACCCAACGGCCGATCCAGCCGCCGCCAACCTTCACGCCGAACGCGTTGACGTAACCGTTGACCTGCGCACGGTCGTCCTTGTCGCCGTTCGACGTCAGCGGCATCGGCTTGACGCCGTCGAAGAAGTTCGCGGCGGCCGTCGCGCCGCCACCGCGCTGCTCTTCATAGGACGCGGCCGCGCCGAACGAAGTCGAATCGTATTTGAGCATCGCCGACCACAGCCGGCACACGGTCGTCTCGCCTGGCGTCGGGCCCGCGCAGGTACCCTGTCCCGGCGAGTTTCCCGTCCCGGCCGAATCGCGGCCGAACGAATACATCGCGCCGGCCGTGAAGCCGCCGAACTTGCCGCGCCATGCCACGGCGTTGTCGGCGCGACCGTTCGGGATGTATGCATCGAGCGACGGCAGTCCGTAGATGTTCGGGCCGAGCAGGTCGGAATCGAGCACCGCGTAATACGTCATCGTGTACTGACGGCCGAACGACAGCGTGCCGTACGGGCTTTCGATCCCCACCCAGCTTTGCCGGCCGAACAAACGTCCGCCCTGCCCCATCGTGCCGCTGCCGACATTGAAGCCGCTCTCGAGCGCGAAGACGGCCTTGTAGCCGCCGCCAAGATCCTCCGATCCGCGCAGCCCCCAGCGCGACGGCAGTTCGCCGGTGATCGACGGCATCCGCACGATGCCCTTGCCCTGGGCGTTCGCGTGCGACACGTATTCGACGCCCACATCGAGCACGCCGTACAACGTCACGCTGCTTTGTGCAAAACCGGTCGTCGCGAATCCGAGCAAAGCTCCGCCGACGAGATGCTGAAATCTCATGCTGTCTCCAAATCTTGATATGGGTATTCTGGTTAATACGGGTAACTGATCAATCATCCTAAACCGCCGAACTGCTTGCTGATTCGGTACAACACCCGCCGATATACGCCGGGCTGTCATGCAGGGTCTTTTCTGAAAAATGTGGCTGGACCAGACCAGGCGCGCCATGCACGTCGAGCGTTCGTCTGCTCTCGTTCGGCTCGCCGCAGGCTTCAAGCCAATGCGGAATGTATTGGGGGCGTCTCCTTGTTGCAGTATTCCGTTCGGATTTGCAACCTGTTTGCGGCGATAGTAGCGATCACAAATTGGTCAGTCCAACACCGAATGGGTATCGGTTTATATCTGACAGGTATGCTTGGCGCGAACGCCCTTGTTTGATGCATCGAGCGCCGCCATGCGGCCTTAATCCATCTGCAAACCGAAGCAATTTACGTGAAAATACCGGCCGTGCTCGCGTCGTAGCTGCCGTAGAATAGGGATCCCCTTATGCTCACACGGCTTCGATCCGTCGTGTCCGGGCTCAGTTTCGTCCCCTCTCCACTCGACGGCAACGAACATGGAACTACGCCATCTGCGCTATTTCGTTGCGGTCGCCGAAGAACGCAGCTTCACGCGCGCCGCACAACGGCTGCACATCGCACAGCCGCCGCTGAGCCGGCAGATCCAGCAGCTCGAGCAGATCCTCGGCATCGTGCTGTTCGAACGCGATTCGCGTCCGCTGAGACTCACCGAGACGGGCCGCTTCTTTTATCAGCATGCGGCGCAACTGCTCGCGCAGACGGCCGAGCTCGAATCGATGACGCGCCGCGTCGGCAAGATCGAGCGCAGCCTGTCGGTCGGCTTCGTCGGCTCGACGCTCTACGGGATGCTGCCGAAGGTCATTCGCCGCTATCGCCAGCAGCATGCGGAGGTCGAACTGAGCCTGCACGAAATGTGGACGATGGATCAGATCAAGGCGCTCAAGGAAGGCCGCATCGACGTCGGCTTCGGGCGCATCCGTCTCATCGATCCGGGTGTGCGCCGCGTGGTCTTGCGGGAAGAACCGATGATCGCGGCGCTACCGCTCGGCCACCGGCTGTGCACGACGACGACACCGCTGTCGCTACACGACCTGCTCGACGAAACGCTGATCGTGTTTCCGAAAACGCCGCGCCCAAGCTATGCGGACCAGGTTCTGTCCGCGTTCCACGATCGCGCGCTGAAGCCGGCGCGCGTGCTCGAAACGCGCGAGTTGCAGGTCGCGCTCGGGCTCGTCGCAGCCGGCGAAGGCGTGTCGATCGTGCCGAAAAGCGTGAACGGACTGAAACGCGACGACATCTCGTATCACGATCTCGACGACGCCCGGCTCGTGTCGCCGATCATCATGAGCATGCGCCGGCTCGATGCGTCCGAGGACATCGAGCGCATGCTGCGCCTGATCTACGACCTGTACGACGAGGAAGGCATGGCGTATTTGCCGCCGTCGTCGGAACACGACGATCCGGCCGCGCGAAACTGACCGCGCCGGACCCGTCGATTCACGCGCTCAGTGCGGCATGGCCGGCGCGGCTTCGACGTCGGACCGATCCAGGCGCAGACTGAGCGTGGCAAGCACGGCGCCCGCCAGCGGCACGGCCAGCGCGAGGAAGAACCCGGACGGCCCGCCCCACGACAGGAAGGTCCCGCCGACGGCCGAGCCGGCGATCGCGCCCGCGCGGCCCATCCCGATCGCCCAGCCGGTCGCGGTCGCGCGCAGCGCAGTCGGATACGCGCCGACGATCAGGTAGTTCAGCGCGATCTGCTGCCCGCCGATGCCGAACCCAGCCGCACCGACGAGCGCGAACACAAGCGCCCAGTTCGTGCCGGCGTAGCCGAGTCCGATCGCGATCGCAATGCCGAACGCGAACATCGCACCGAGCAGGTTGCGCGTATTCACGCGCGGCAGCACGATCGACAGCGGAATCGCGCAGACGATGAACACCGCATTGACGATCACGGTGCCGACCGGCGCCTGCTGGGCGGTCAGGCCGGCCGCCTTCAGCACGGTCGGCAGCCACGACAGCAGCATGAACCATGCGATCCAGTTCAGCAGGTAGATGGCCCAGATGCCGAGCGTCTTGCGCGCGTAGCCGTCGCGGAACAGCGCCGCGACGCTCGCCTTCGCCGTCGCTTCATCGGGCACGGTCAGGCGCGCGTCGGCCGGCAACGGCTGCGCGACGATCTTCGCCAGCGTCGCACGCACCCGCTGCTGTGCGCGCGTGTCGCCACGCGACGCCAGGTAGAACAGCGATTCCGGCAGCAGTAGCGCGACGAGGCCGAGCACCGCGAGCGGCGCCGCGCCGCCCACCACGAAAATGCCGGACCAGCCGATCACCGGCAGCATGCGTGCTGCGAGCAGACCGCCGAGCATCGCGCCGGCGGGCAGCCCGAGCAGCACGCCCGTCATCACCGCGCCGCGCAGGCGGGCCGGACAGTACTCGGCCGCGAGCGCGAGCAGCACTGGCGTGCATCCGCCCATCCCGAGCCCCGCGACGAAGCGCAGCGCGAGAATGTGCCGCGGGTCGCCGGCCCACGACGTCGCCAGCGTCGCGGTGCCGAACAGCGCAAGACCGATCATGATCGCCGGCCGGCGGCCGATCCGGTCGCCGACGAGCCCGAGCGTCATCGCGCCGATCGTCATGCCGACGATGCCGGCGGTCAGGATCGGCGCGAGCGCGCCGGCCGGCAGCCGGAACGACGCGAGAATCGCAGGGCCGGTAAAGGCGATCGCCTGCGTGTCGAAGCCGTCGAGCAGCGCGATCAGCACGCACAGCGCGAGTACGCGGATTTGCAGCGCGCTCAGCGGCGCGTCGTCGATCAGCGCCGGAATCGAGCGAACCGAAGTATGGGTCATGAAAGCGTCTCCAGGACCGGCCCGCTGCTGCGGGGCGATCCTCTTATCGTTTTGAAAGTCTGATGGCCGGCGCCGCGGGTCAGTCCGCGAGCACCGCCACCGCCTTGATTTCCACGATATAGCCGGGCGCGCCGCCCAGCATGTGCGCACCGATCGCCGTCCACGCCGGCTTCGGGTGTGCAGCGAGGTAGCGGTCGCGAACCCGCATGAACAACGGCAGGTCGCGCATGTCGGTATGGAAGGTCGTCAGATCGACCACATCGTTGAACGATGCGCCGGCAGCTTCCAGTACAAGCTTCAAATTTTCAAACGCCTGCACGATCTGCGCTTCACGGTCTTCGACGAGCTGCATCGCCGCATCGCGGCCGATCTGGCCGGACACGTACAGCGTATCGCCGACCTTCAGGCCGGGCGCGTACCCAATCTTCTCGTACACCGCTTCCATTCCCGCCGGAACGATGGCTTTGCGATCACGCATGGAGGTCTCCGTGGCCGGCGTCTTCGCGCCGGCCGGTTGGTAGTCGATGAACACGTTGAACACTTGCAAGCGGCGTCACGACGCGCCGCTCAACCCGTATCGCCGCCCGCGACCGGCAGCACCGTGCCGGTGATGTAGCTCGCTTCGTCGGACGCGAGGAACAGGATCGGCGCGATCTGCTCGTCGAGGCTGCCGTAGCGCTTGAAGAACGTCGATTCCGTGACCTGGCGCACGGCTTCGCCCATCCATG
>NZ_CAJNKE010000245.1 GCF_905232215.1 Burkholderia sp. LMG 13014 | reverse complement strand
GTGCGGCCGGGCGCGGACGCGCAGACTGACGATGAGCTGCTCGAGTTCTGCCGCGAATACGGGCAGACGATCTTCCATCCGTCCGGCACCGCGAAAATGGGCGTCGCGAGCGATCCGCTCGCGGTCGTCGACGAGCGGCTGCGCGTGTACGGCACGCGCGGGCTGCGCGTGGTCGACTGCTCGATCATGCCGACCCTCGTATCGGGCAATACCAACGTGCCGATCGTGATGGTCGCCGAGAAGGTATCCGACATGATCCTCGAGGATGCCCGCGCGGCCGATCGCGGCCGCAGCGTTGCATCGGCCGCCGAGGCGCTCGCGTAGGGCCTCGCCACGCATCACCCGCGTGGCCCGTGCTCCTGCGCCCGGACGGCCGCCGCGCGTTCATCGATGCCCCCGCCGGTGAGGCGCCGGGGCAGGTTGCGGCGCATCCTTACCTGGAGAAGCTCGCATGGCAATCGATTCCCGGGTCGTCCGACGCGTGGCCGCGGCCAGCGTGATCGGCGCGACCGTCGAGTGGTACGACTTTTTCCTGTACGGCGTGGTCGCCGGCATCGTGTTCGACAAGCAGTTCTTTCCGGCCGGCGACGCGTTCGTGTCGACGATGCTCGCGTATGCGACGTTCGCGGTCGGCTTCGTCACGCGGCCGCTCGGCGGTTTGCTGTTCGGCCATCTCGGCGACCGCGTCGGACGCAAGTCCGCGCTGATCCTGACGATGCTGATCATGGGCGTGTCGACGGCCGGCGTCGCGTTCCTGCCGACCTACGCGCAGATCGGCATGTGGGCGCCGGTGCTGCTGCTGACGCTGCGCGTGCTGCAGGGCATCGGCCTGGGCGGCGAGTGGGGCGGCGCGGTGCTGATGGCCTACGAATATGCGCCGCCGCACCGGCGCGGGCTGTATGCGAGCCTGCCGCAGATCGGCCTCGCGATCGGGCTGTGCCTCGCGGCCGGCGTGGTTGCGGCGTTGTCACGTGCGTTGCCGGACGCCGCGTTCCTCGCGTGGGGCTGGCGCGTCGCATTCGCGGCGTCGCTGCTGCTCGTCGCGGTCGGCTTCTACATCCGCACGCGGGTGGCCGATACGCCCGAATTCGTCGCGCTCAAGCGCCAGCGGCGCGATACGAAGCTGCCGGTCGTCGAACTGCTTGCAAACTATCGGCAGGCGATCCTGCTCGGGATGGGCGCGCGCTATATCGACGGCGTGTTCTTCAACGTGTTCGCGGTGTTCTCGATCGGCTACATGACGCGCAACCTGTCGATCTCGCGCGGCGATGCGCTGCTCGGCGTGATGAGCGCGGCGGTCGTGATGTGCGGGTTCATCCCCGTGTTCGGCAGCCTGTCGGACCGGCTCGGCCGCGCGCGCGTGTACCGGTGGGGCGCGACGCTGTGCGGGCTGTCGGTGCTGCCCGCGTTCTGGCTGCTGCAGACGCAATCGTCGAACCTGCTCGCCGTGTGGCTCGCGCTGGTGATCCCGTTCGGGATCTTCTATGCAATGGCGTACGGGCCGGAGGCTGCGCTGTTCGCGGAGCTGTTCGACGCGAACGTGCGTTACACGGGCATTTCGTTCGTCTACCAGGTGTCGGGCATTTTCGCGAGCGGCCTCACGCCGATCGTCGCGACCGCGTTGCTGCGCGTGAACGGTGGGGCGCCGTGGCTCGTCGGGGTTTACGTGATGTTGTCTGCACTCCTGTCGATCGTGTCCGCGCGGGCGATCGAGAAGCGTGGCGGCGTGGCTGGCGTCGCGGTGCGCGCGATGTGATGGCAGGCGCGGCGGATGGGGTGGGGGCGGCGTGGCGTGAGGCCGTATCGGCGCCCTGGTCTTCTTGCGGTGTCATGCTTGCGCCGCTGACCGCCGCTGACCGCCGCTGACCGCCGCTCACCGACGCCGTCTGCCGGTCGCTCGTTGTCGCCCGCCGTTCGGCGTCCCGGCCGTCCGGCGGCATTACACCCGCACTGTTGATCTTCGTTGACCGACGCCGTCTGCTGGCTGCCCGCTGTTGCCCGCCGTTCGGCGTCCCGGCCGTCCGGCGGCATTGCACCCGCACTGTTGGTCCTCGTTGACCGACGCAGTCTGCTGGCTGCCCGCTGTCGCCCGCCGTTCGGCGTCCCGGCCGTCCGGCGGCATTACACCCGCACCGTTGATCCTCGTTGCCCGACGCAGTCTGCCGGCTTCCAGCTGTTGCCCGCCGTTCGGCGTCCCGATCGTCCGTCGGCGTCGCACCCGTGCCGCTGATCCCGTTCGACCGTCACCATCCACCTGTTACCCGCCGCTCGCCGTCCCGCGCGCTGGTCCAAGCGAATCTGGTCCACTGGCCCTACCTGCGAAAAAACGGCCTGCCTACACTTTCCTCGACAGATCGCTGCATTGAAGCATCTGCACACGATCGACACGAAGAGAACGATCAGGAGACAGGCATGACCAACAGGCAGTCGGCAGCATTCGCCCGCGCGGCGAGCGCGCGCCCAGCATCAGTCCATCGAATCGCCTCGTGCGCCCGTTGCGGCGCGGCAGGCAAGCCTGCATCGGAGGGCTGACCATGTCGACCCCTTCCATCGAACGCACCGCGAGCGGCTTCGCCGGCGGCCGGTCGAACGATACGCGATACGACCCGACCTACGATCCGCTCGTGTCGCCGGGGCCCGGGTGCGGCAAGCAGTACGCGCCGACCTACTGGGTCGCGACGGCCGGCACCCCGCCGCCCGACGACGGCCCCGTCACGCGCGATCTCGATGTCGACGTCGCGATCATCGGCGCCGGCTACACGGGCCTCGCGACCGCGCTGTGCCTCGCACGGGACCACGGCATCAAGGCTGTCGTGCTCGAAGCCAACCGCACGAGCTGGGGCTGCAGCAGCCGCAACGGCGGGCAGGGGCAGAACGCGTCGGGCCGGCTGTCGCGCTCGCAGTGGATCGAGCGCTGGGGCAAGGACGTCGCGCTGAAGATGCACGACGAGATCCTCGAAGGCTTCGACAACTTCAAGTCGCTCGTGTCGGAAATCGACTGCGATCCGCAGCCGGGCGGCCATTTCCTGATCGCGCACCGTCCGCGCATCATGGCGAAGCTCGCGGCCGAGGCGAAGGTGTGGAAGGACGTGTTCGGCTATCCGTCGGAGCTGCTGAGCGCGGAAACCTTCCGCCGCGAATTCATCAACGACCACGAGGCGGCCGGCGCGCTGCACGAGCCGGAAGGCATCGGCATCCATGCGCTGAAGCTCGCGTTCGGCTACCTGCGCCTCGCGCGCGACGCCGGTGCGAAGGTGCATACGAGCAGCCCCGTGCTCGGCTTCGAGACGATCGACGGCGTGCATCACCTGCGCACACCGGGCGGCGTCGTGCGGGCCCGCGCGGTCGGCATTGCGACCGGCGCGTACACCGCGCAGACGCTCCATCCGTCGCTGCGCAGCAAGGTGATGCCGATCCTGTCGAACTCGATGGTCACGCGCCCGCTCACCGACGCGGAGATCGACGCGTGCAATTTCCGCACGACGCAGGTGCTGACCGATACGCGTACGCTGCGCTTCTACTACCGTTTCCTGCCCGATCGCCGCTTGCAGATCGGCAGCCGCAGCGCGATCACCGGCGACGATGCGCCGAACCCGCGTCACTTCGAATTGCTGAAGGAAGGGATGGCGCGCAAGTTTCCCGCGCTGCGCGGCGTGCAGATCGATTACTCATGGTGGGGCTGGGTCGACGTCAGCCACGACATGATGCCGCGCGTGTGCCAGCCCGACCCGCGGCAGTCGGTGTACTACGCGCTCGGCTACGGCGGCAACGGCGTGTCGTACTCGCAGCAGGCCGGCCGCCGGCTGGCCGAGCAGATCGCGGGGAAGGGCGCACGCCAGACGCTGCCGATCTTCACGTCGCCGCTGCCTGGCCACCCGTTCGCGCCATTCCGGCGCATCGGGCAGCGGATGCTCTACCTGTCGTACTTCAGGAACGACGAAAAGCCCTGAACGCAGTGCATATCGCCCGGCGTGATGCAACGCGCACCGGGCTGTCCAACACAATAAAAGCAACAGAAATCCGTGCGGCCGGGGCTGCAGGCGCCCCTGCACGCGCCGTCGCCGGCGGCGCCCGCGCTCACCCGAAGGTGACGCGCGGACGGCGTCCGGACAACTGGATATGGAGAAGACATGCAACCCTCGAATCAGAGTGACCTGAAGTGTGGACTCAAGCAGCGCCACATGACGATGATCGCGCTTGGCGGCGTGATCGGTGCCGGACTGTTCGTCGGCAGCGGTGTGGTGATTCAGCAGACCGGGCCGGCCGCGATCCTGTCGTTCCTGATCACGGGCGGGCTCGTCGTGCTCGTGATGCGGATGCTTGGCGAGATGGCCTGCGCGATGCCGGCCGTCGGTTCGTTCTACGAATACGCGCGGCTTGCGTTCGGCAACTGGCGCGGGCCCGGCAAGATGGCGGGCTTCCTGACCGGCTGGATGTACTGGTATTTCTGGGTGATCGTCGTTGCGCTCGAAGCGGTGGCCGGCGCCAAGCTGATTCAGTTTTGGCTGCCCGATACGCCGGCGTGGATCATCAGCCTGGCGCTGCTGATCGTGCTGACGCTCACGAACCTGATCTCGGTCGGCAGCTACGGCGAGTTCGAGTTCTGGTTCTCGTCGATCAAGGTCGGCGCGATCATCGTGTTCCTGTTCCTCGGCGGCCTCTACGTGCTCGGCCTGTGGCCCGCGTCGATGCACACGACGTCCGTGCTGCCGACGCTGCTCGGCCACGGCGGCTTCATGCCGCTCGGCATCGGGCCGGTGATGAGCGGGGCGGTCGCGGCGACCGGCTTCTACTTCGGTGCCGAAATCGTCACGATCGCGGCGGCCGAGGCCAAGGAGCCGGCGAAAGCGGTTGCGAAGGCCACCAATTCCGTGATCACGCGCGTGCTGGTGTTCTACGTCGGCTCGGTCGCGCTCGTCGTCGCGCTGGTGCCGTGGAATTCGCATCAGATGGCCACGCCGTACGTGAGCGCGCTCGAAGTGATGGGCCTGCCGGCCGCCGCCAACGTGATGAACGCGATCGTGCTGACGGCCGTGCTGTCCGCGCTCAACTCGGGCCTCTATGCGGCATCGCGGATGCTGTTCGCGCTGACCCGCCATGGCGATGCGCCGGCCGCGCTCGCGAAGGTCAACAAGCGTGGCGTGCCGGTGCGCGCGATCCTGCTCGGCACGGTGTTCGGCTACGTGTCGGTGGTGATGTCGTACGTGTCGCCCGATACCGTGTTCGCGTTCCTCGTCAATTCGTACGGCACCGTCGCGCTGTTCGTGTACGTGCTGATCGCGTTCTCGCAGCTGCGCCTGCGCAAGCGTCTCGACCCGGTGGCCGCCAGCAAGCTGCGCGTCAAGATGTGGGCGTATCCGTACCTCACCTGGGTCGCGATCATCGGCATGGTCGGCATCCTGGTTGCGATGGCGTTCATCCCGGACCAGCGCAAGCCGTTGTGGCTCGGCGTCGCCAGCCTGGGCGTGCTGGTCGTCGCCTACGGGCTGACGCGCCGCAGCCGCCGCGAGCATCTCGACGACAGCGAACTGCTCGCGTATCCGCCGCGGTAATGCCCGGTCACGCATGACGCCGAAGGCCCGGCCCGCACGCCGGGCCTTCGCGCATCCGGCTATCGGCCCGATCCGATGGATGGCCGGGGCAACTATCGGGGCGACCGATAGCACCGATCAGAGGATGCGACTTTATGTCGGCCGCGTGCCGGCATAGCATGGATGAACCGATTCACGGGCGCGCCCCGGCGGGGTGCGCCCTCATCCGCGAACGAGGACAGACGATGGAACATCGGGCACGCGAGCGCGACGAGCAGGCCGAGATCAAGACGACGACGTGCTACATGTGCGCGTGCCGCTGCGGCATCCGCGTGCACCTGCGCGACGGCGAGGTGCGCTATATCGACGGCAATCCCGAGCATCCGCTGAACCAGGGCGTCATCTGCGCGAAAGGTTCGTCGGGAATCATGAAGCAGTATTCGCCCGCTCGGCTCACGCAGCCGCTGATGCGCAAGCCGGGTGCCGAGCGCGGCGACGCGCAGTTCGAGCCGGTGTCGTGGGACGTCGCGTTCGACGTGCTCGAAAAGCGTCTCGCGCACCTGCGCGCCACCGACCCGAAGCGCTTCGCGCTGTTCACGGGCCGCGACCAGATGCAGGCGCTCACCGGCCTGTTCGCGAAACAGTTCGGTACGCCGAACTATGCGGCGCATGGCGGGTTCTGCTCGGCGAACATGGCGGCCGGGATGATCTACACGATCGGCGGCTCGTTCTGGGAATTCGGCGGCCCCGATCTCGACCACGCGAAGCTGTTCTTCATGATCGGCACCGCGGAAGACCACCATTCGAATCCGCTGAAGATCGCGCTCGGCAAGTTCAAGCGCGCGGGCGGCCGCTTCATCGCGATCAATCCGGTGCGCACCGGCTACGCGGCGATCGCCGACGAATGGATTCCGATTCGCCCCGGCACCGACGGCGCGCTGTTCATGGCGCTGATGCACGAGCTGATCGCGCGCGACGCGTTCGACCTCGAATTCGTGTCGCGCTTCACGAACGCGGCCGAGCTGGTCGACCAGCGCGACGGCGCCGACACGTTCGGGTTGTTCGTGCGCGACGCCGGGGCGCCGGAGGTCAACGCGCTGTATCCGCAGAACCGGATGTGGTGGGACACGAAGACGAACCGCGCGGTGCTGCATCACAAGGAAGGCGCGGAGCCTGCGCTCGACGGCCGCTATACGCTCGACGACGGCACGCCCGTCGCGCCGTCGTTCACGCTGCTGCGCGAACAGGTGGCCGAGTGCACGCCCGAATGGGCGGCCGACATTACCGGCATCGCGGCCGACACGATCCGCCGCCTGGCCCGCGAGATGGAGACGGTTGCGCGTGAGCACGCGATCGAGCTGCCGGTGCGCTGGACCGATTCGTGGGGCAAGGCGCACGCATCGGTGAAGGGCGTGCCGATCGCGTTCCATGCGATGCGCGGGCTCGCCGCGCATTCGAACGGCTTCCAGACGATCCGCGCGCTCGCGGTGCTGATGTCGCTGCTTGGCACGATCGACCGGCCGGGCGGCTTCCGGCACAAGGCGCCGTATCCGCGCGCGGTGCCGCCGTCGGCGAAACCGCCGAACGACCCGGCGCAGATCAAGCCGAACACGCCGCTCGCCACCGGCCCGCTCGGCTGGCCCGCCGGCCCCGAGGACCTGTTCGTCCACCCGGACGGCACGCCCGCGCGGCTCGACAAGGCGTTTTCGTGGGAATACCCGCTCGCGGTGCACGGGCTGATGCATTCGGTGATCACCAATGCGTGGCGCGGCGATCCGTATCCGATCGACACGCTGCTGATCTTCATGGCCAACATGGCGTGGAATTCGTCGATGAACACGACGGAAGTGCGCAAGATGCTGGTCGACAAGCGCGATGACGGCGAGTACCGGATCCCGTTCCTCGTCGTGTGCGATGCGTTTGCATCGGAGATGACGGCGTTCGCCGACCTGATCCTGCCCGACACGACCTACCTCGAACGGCACGACGTGATGTCGGTACTCGATCGGCCGATCTCCGAATTCGACGGGCCGGTCGACTCGGTGCGCGTGCCGGTCGTGCCGCCGACCGGCGAATGCAAGCCGTTCCAGGAAGTGCTGATCGAGCTTGCGAGCCGGCTGAAGTTTCCGGCCTTCACGACCGCGGACGGGCAGCGCAAGTACCGCGACTATCCGGATTTCGTCATCAATTTCCAGACCGCGCCCGATTCGGGCACCGGCTTCCTGATCGGCTGGCGCGGCAAGGACGGCGACAAGGCCGTCGTCGGCGAGCCGAACCCCGACCAGTGGAAGCGCTACGCGGAGAACAACTGTGTGTACCACCACCGGCTGCCTGAGCCGCTGCAATACATGCGCAACTGCAATGGGCCATACATGCAGTGGGCAGTCGACAACGGGATGCGCAAGTTCGGCGTGCCGATCGTGATCCAGCTTTATTCAGACGTGATGCAGAAATTCCGGCTCGCCGCGCAGGGCCGCACGTCGGGCCGCCAGCCGCCCGACCATCTGCGCGAGCGCATCGCACGCTATTTCGATCCGCTGCCGTTCTGGCATCGCTCGCTCGAAAGCGGGCTGACCGATGCGGGCCGCTATCCGCTCGCGGCGATCACGCAGCGGCCGATGGCGATGTACCACTCGTGGGATTCGCAGAACGCGTGGCTGCGGCAGATTCACGGCGAGAACCACCTGTTCGTGAACCCGGTGACGGCTGCCGCGCAGCAGATCGACGACGGCGCGTGGATCTACGTCGAATCGCCGTGGGGCAAGGTGCGTTGCCGCGCGCGCTACAGCGAGGCGGTCGAGCCCGGCACCGTGTGGACCTGGAACGCGATCGGCAAGGCGGCCGGCGCATGGAACCTCGGGCCGCAGGCGGGCGAGTCGCAGCGCGGCTTCCTGTTGAACCACGTGATTACCGACGAGCTGCCGGATGCGGCACGCGGTGGTGCGCGGATGTCGAACTCGGATCCGATCACGGGGCAGGCCGGCTGGTACGACGTGCAGGTGCGGATCTATCC
>NZ_CAJNKE010000244.1 GCF_905232215.1 Burkholderia sp. LMG 13014 | reverse complement strand
CATGCGAAGCGCTGCATCCAGACCTCGCAGCAGGCGGGCATGAAGGCCGCCGCAGTGGCCGAGGTGTCGCTCCCGACGATGTACGACCCGCAATCGGGCCAGCCGTGGACGCGCAACCGCAGCCTCTATCTCGTCCACGACATGTATGCGCAGATGCTTGGCCGCGCGGTGACCGCGACGATGCAGGCGTTCCCGAAGGGCTGACGCCTTTCGCTCTCCACCCGACTCTCATGACCATGACGACCCGCCGCCATTTCCTGGCTTCCACTTCGCTGCTCGCCGCCTCGTGTGCGGCCGTTGCCCCGGCTTTCGCGAGCGACGCCCCCGTTTCCGATGCGGAATTGCAGCGCCAGATGCTCGGCAAGCTGACGAACGAACTGAACGACCGCGCGACCGCCACCGACGAAACCGGCTACCTGTTCGACACGTTTTTCTCGTGGACGCCGCCGACCGTCGACACAGCCGCCATCAACACGATTGCCGCGTTCGGCTTCGGCAGCCGCGCGGCAACATCCGGCACCACGCCCGTGCCGGGCCCCGTGAACGAGGCGATTGCCGACGCCGTGTTCCAGCTTCGACAGAAGGTCTCCGTGCCGATCTATGCGCAGCAGGAAGTCGCGAGCGTGCTCGCATCGAAGTACGGGCTGACCGCCGGCGTGACGTCGATCGCGACCCCGGCCCTGGCTGCCGGCAGCCCGATCCCGACGCCCGACGGCGTGGCCGCCGCGATCGTCAAGCAGGCCGGCTCGGCCGCGGCGTTGGGGAAGGTCGGCGTCGTCACGCATTCGGATCAGGCGTCGATCGCCGTGCGCGTATCGACTGCGGCGGGGATGCAGGCCGCCGTGCCGGCCGGCCTGACGCTGCCGTCGCTCTACGACACGTCGGCGCAGATGCCGGCCTTGCGGCGGCGCGATCTCTACCTGCTGAGCAACGCGGGCGTGCAGCTCGGCATGCTGCGGCTCGACCTGATCGCTCGCGAGTACCCGAACGGCTGACGCCGCGAGGCGTCGGCGCGCGCGATCCGGATGGCGCGATTTGCGATTCGCGATCGCGCTGCGCCGGATTCCGCGTGCCCGGTTTGGCTGGTAATGCCGATACAGGTATTGGCACTACCAGCCAAACCACTGTTTTTAATGGGTTTTTTCGCATCCGGCCTGCGTCGCGGTGCGTTCTGCGTGGCATAATCGACCGCATCCGTAAGGCTTGTAGTCACAACGACCCCGCATACCCATGGCACAGACTCTCTACGACAAACTGTGGAACACCCACGTGGTCCACGCCGAGGAAGACGGCACGACGCTGCTCTATATCGACCGTCAGCTGCTGCATGAAGTCACGAGCCCGCAGGCGTTCGAAGGGCTGAAGATGGCGCAGCGTCCGGTGTGGCGCATCAGCGCGAACCTGGCCGTGTCGGACCACAACGTGCCGACCACCGATCGCAGCCACGGCATCGCCGATCCCGTCTCGAAGCTGCAGGTCGACACGCTCGACGCGAACTGCGATGCGTTCGGCATCACGCAGTTCAAGATGAACGACGTGCGCCAGGGCATCGTCCACATCATCGGGCCGGAGCAGGGCGCGACGCTGCCGGGCATGACGATCGTGTGCGGCGATTCGCATACGTCGACGCACGGCGCGTTCGGCGCACTCGCGCACGGCATCGGCACGTCGGAAGTCGAGCACGTGCTCGCCACGCAAACCCTGCTGCAGAAGAAGAGCAAGAACATGCTCGTGAAGGTCGAGGGCACGCTGCCGCGCGGCTGTACCGCGAAGGACATCGTGCTCGCGATCATCGGCAAGATCGGCACGGCCGGCGGCACGGGCTACGCGATCGAATTCGGCGGCTCGACGATCCGCGCGCTGACGATGGAAGGCCGCATGACCGTCTGCAACATGGCGATCGAAGCCGGCGCGCGCGCGGGCATGGTCGCGGTGGACGACACGACGATCGATTACCTGAAGGGCCGTCCGTTCGTGCCGACCGGCGCGGAATGGAACCAGGCTGTCGAATACTGGCGCCAGTTCAAGTCGGACGAAGGCGCGCAGTTCGATCGCGTGGTCGAGCTGAACGCAGCCGAGATCGTCCCGCAGGTCACGTGGGGTACGTCGCCGGAAATGGTCACGTCGATCGACGGTCGCGTACCCGATCCCGAGCGCGAGAAGGATCCGGTCAAGCGCGACGCGATGGAGCGTGCACTGGCCTATATGGCGCTCGAGCCGAACACGCCGATCGAATCGATCAAGGTCGACAAGATCTTCATCGGTTCGTGCACGAACGCGCGCATCGAGGACATCCGCGCAGCCGCGTATGTCGTGAAGAAGCTGAACCGTCGCGTCGCGTCGAACGTGCGGCTCGCGATGGTCGTGCCGGGCTCGGGTCTCGTGAAGGCGCAGGCAGAGCGCGAAGGGCTCGACAAGGTGTTCACGGACGCTGGCTTCGAATGGCGCGAGCCGGGGTGCTCGATGTGCCTCGCGATGAACGCCGATCGTCTGGATCCGGGCGAGCGCTGCGCATCGACGTCGAACCGCAACTTCGAAGGCCGGCAGGGCGCGGGCGGTCGCACGCATCTCGTCAGCCCCGCGATGGCGGCAGCCGCGGCGATCGAAGGCCATTTCGTCGACATTCGCCAGCTGGGGTAACGCGTGACGGCATCGAAACTCGTGGCGCGGCTGGTTGCCGCGCTGGCGCTCGCAGGGCTGGGCTTCGGCCTCGCGGGCTGCAATACCGTCCAGGGCTTCGGGCAGGACGTCAACGCCGCCGGCAGCGCGCTGAAGCGCGCCGCGGAGTGACGTCCCCCACCGAGAATTTGTCGATGTGCGCCGGCTGAACGCCGGCCCTTCAACCGGATAGACGGATCATGGAAAAATTCACAGTGCATACCGGCGTCGTGGCGCCGCTCGATCGCGAAAACGTCGACACCGACGCGATCATTCCGAAGCAGTTCCTGAAATCGATCAAGCGCACGGGGTTCGGCCCGAATGCGTTCGACGAGTGGCGTTATCTCGACCACGGCGAACCGGGGCAGGACAACTCGAAGCGTCCGCTGAATCCCGACTTCGTGCTGAACCAGCCGCGCTACCAGGGCGCATCGGTGCTGCTCGCGCGCAAGAACTTCGGCTGCGGCAGCTCGCGCGAGCACGCGCCGTGGGCGCTGCAGCAGTACGGCTTCCGCGCGATCATCGCGCCGAGCTTCGCTGATATTTTCTTCAACAACTGCTACAAGAACGGGCTGCTGCCGATCGTGCTGACCGAGCAGCAGGTCGATCACCTGTTCAACGAGACGGTCGCGTTCAACGGCTTCGAAGTGACGGTCGACCTCGACGCGCAGGTCGTGCGTACGGGCGACGGCCGCGAGTATCCGTTCGAGATCACCGCGTTCCGCAAGTACTGCCTGCTGAACGGCTTCGACGACATCGGCCTCACGCTGCGCCACGCGGACAAGATCCGCCAGTTCGAGGCCGAGCGCCTCGTGAAGCAGCCGTGGCTCAACACCAAGCTGGTCGGCTGACAGCACCTTTCGGGCGGGCGCGCCGGCGGCGCGTTCGCCGGCCTGCCTCCATAAAAACCTACCCAGTCAGGAATTTCGCATGAAGATTGCAGTGCTGCCCGGCGACGGCATCGGTCCGGAAATCGTCAATGAAGCGGTGAAGGTGCTGAACGCACTCGACGAGAAGTTCGAACTCGAACAGGCGCCGGTCGGCGGCGCGGGCTACGAGGCAAGCGGCCATCCGCTGCCCGACGCGACGCTGAAGCTCGCGAAGGACGCCGACGCGATCCTGTTCGGCGCCGTGGGCGACTGGAAGTACGACTCGCTCGAGCGCGCGCTGCGCCCCGAGCAGGCGATCCTCGGGCTGCGCAAGCATCTCGAGCTGTTCGCGAACTTCCGCCCGGCGATCTGCTATCCGCAGCTCGTCGATGCATCGCCGCTGAAGCCTGAGCTGGTCGCGGGCCTCGACATCCTGATCGTGCGCGAACTGAACGGCGACATCTACTTCGGCCAGCCGCGCGGCGTGCGCGCTGCACCGGACGGCCAGTTCGCCGGCGAGCGCGAAGGCTTCGACACGATGCGCTATTCGGAACCGGAAGTGCGCCGCATCGCGCACGTCGCGTTCCAGGCAGCCCGCAAGCGCGCGAAGAAGCTGCTGTCGGTCGACAAGGCGAACGTGCTCGAAACGTCGCAGTTCTGGCGCGACATCATGATCGACGTGTCGAAGGAATACGCGGACGTCGAGCTGTCGCACATGTATGTCGACAACGCGGCGATGCAGCTCGCGAAGGCGCCGAAGCAGTTCGACGTGATCGTCACCGGCAACATGTTCGGCGACATCCTGTCGGATGAAGCGTCGATGCTGACGGGCTCGATCGGCATGCTGCCGTCGGCGTCGCTCGACAAGAACAACAAGGGTCTGTACGAACCGTCGCACGGTTCGGCGCCGGACATCGCGGGCAAGGGCATCGCGAACCCGCTCGCGACGATCCTGTCGGCCGCGATGATGCTGCGCTATTCGCTGAATCGCGCGGAGCAGGCCGATCGCATCGAGCGCGCGGTGAAAACGGTGCTCGAACAGGGCTACCGCACGGGCGATATCGCAACGCCGGGCGGCAAGCAGGTCGGCACGACGGCGATGGGCGACGCGGTGGTCGCGGCGCTGTAACGCAATCATGTAGAAAGGGTGCGAACGGGCCGCGAAATCGGCCGGTTCGCGAGCGGTTGGCCGTTGTGCGGGCCACCGGCTTTGTGTAGACTCGAACGATGGCGCATTTTTCCCTGATCTCCCCGGTCTTGAAACTCCACGGCAACATTGCCCGTGCGGGTGCGCGCGCCATCGTCATCACGAAAACCATTACCACGAAAACGATCATTAAACGCTGATCGTCCGTCGTGCCCGCCTATTTCCCCGCGCGGTCACACCGGGGACGGAAATGGCGGGGAAGCTCCATCAAAGGGTTAGTCATGAACGTAGGTCTCGTAGGTTGGCGCGGCATGGTCGGCAGCGTCCTGATGCAGCGCATGCAGGAAGAGGGCGATTTCGACCTGATCGAACCGGTGTTTTTCAGCACCAGCAACACGGGCGGCAAAGCGCCGTCGTTCGCGAAAAACGAGACTACGCTCAAGGACGCGACCAACGTCGACGAGCTGAAGAAGTGCGACGTGATCATCACGTGCCAGGGCGGCGACTACACGAACGACGTGTTCCCGAAGCTGCGCGCAGCCGGCTGGAACGGCTACTGGATCGATGCGGCATCGTCGCTGCGAATGAAGGATGACGCAGTCATCATCCTCGATCCGGTCAACCTCGACGTGATCAAGGACGCGCTCGTCAAGGGCCAGAAGAACTTCATCGGCGGCAACTGTACGGTCAGCCTGATGCTGATGGCGCTCGGCGGCCTGTTCCGCGAGAACCTCGTCGACTGGATGACGGCGATGACCTACCAGGCCGCATCGGGCGCGGGCGCGCAGAACATGCGCGAGCTGCTGTCGCAGATGGGCACGCTGAACGGCGCAGTGAAGGAGCAACTCGCCGATCCGGCTTCCGCGATCCTCGACATCGACCGCCGCGTGCTGGCCGCGATGAACAGCGATGCGATGCCGACGAGCAACTTCGGCGTGCCGCTCGCCGGCTCGCTGATCCCGTGGATCGACAAGGATCTCGGCAACGGGATGTCGAAGGAAGAGTGGAAGGGCGGCGCGGAAACCAACAAGATCCTCGGCAAGCCGGGCATGGGCGAGCCGGGTTCGATCCCGGTCGACGGCCTGTGCGTGCGGATCGGCGCAATGCGCTGCCACTCGCAGGCGCTGACGATCAAGCTGAACAAGGACGTGCCGCTCGACGAGATCAACGGCATCCTCGCATCGGCGAACGACTGGGTGAAGGTCGTGCCGAACGAGCGTGAAGCGTCGATGCGCGACCTGTCGCCGGCGAACGTCACGGGCACGCTGACGGTGCCGGTCGGCCGCCTGCGCAAGCTCGCGATGGGTGGCGAGTACCTGTCGGCGTTCACGGTCGGCGACCAGCTGCTGTGGGGCGCCGCCGAGCCGCTGCGCCGCATGCTGCGCATCCTGCTCGACAAGTAAGCCTGCATGTCCGGCCCGCGACACGCGGGCCGCATTGCACAAGATTGCGCGCCGCGTCGGCCTTGAACCTGTCAAGGCTGGCGCGGCGCGTTTTTCATGCGCGGGTCAGCGCATGTTCAGGAGCGTCTGGTCGACGGTCTGCTGGGTCTTGATCGTCTGCGCATTGGCCTGGTAGTCGCGCTGCGCCTTGATCAGGTTCACGAGCTCGGTCGTCAGGTCGACGTTCGAGTTTTCCAGCGCGCTCCCCTGCAGCGTGCCGTGGTTCGTGCTGCCCGGCGCGGAGATCTGCGGCACGCCCGACGCGGCGGTTTCCACATACTGATTGCCGCCGATGTTCTCGAGCCCGTTCGGGTTGTTGAAGTTCGCGAGCGCGATCAGGCCGAGCACCGCGCTCTGGCCGTTCGAGTAATTGCCGGTGAGCTTGCCGTCGGCGCCGATCGAGAACGTCGTCAGCGTGCCGCTCGCGAAGCCGTCCTGCGCGAGATTGTTCACGCCGCTTTTCCCGCCGAACTGCGTCGTGGCGCCCAGGTCGAGCGTCAGGTTCTGCGGATTGGCGGCGCCCGATGCGTTGGGGATCGAGAACGCGAACTGGCCGAGGCTCGCTGTCGGCTGGCCGGTGGCGGCCGACGTCGTCGAGCTGATCCGGCCCGATGCGTCGAACGTGACGGTACCGAGATTCGTCGGCGTCTGGCCCTGCACGCCGGCATAGGCCTGCCAGGTGCCGGCCGTGTTCTTCGTGAAATACATCGACACCTGTTGCGCGCCGCCGAGCGTGTCGTACACCTGAATCGACGAATTGTAGTTGTACGTGGTGTTGTCGCCCGCGTTGAACGGCGTCTTGGCCGGCACCTTGTCCTGCGAGTTCAGGTTGAACTGGCCGGTGATCTTTGTCGTCGCCAGCGGTGCGAGGTTGTTGGTCGGTGCCTGCAGCGGCACGGTCGCCGCGGTGTTGATCGCGCCGCCCGGGCCTGCCGCATAGCCCATCAGGTTGCGGTTTTGCGCGTCGACGATGGCGCCGCTCTTGTCGCGGTGGAATACGCCGTCACGCGAGTACGTCGTCACGCCGTTGTTCGACATCTGGAAGAAGCCGTTGCCGTTGATCGCGATGTCGAGCGACGACTTCGTCGTGTTGATGGTCCCCTGGCCGAATTGTTGCTGCACCGACGTGAGCCGCGTGCCGATGCCGATCTGCGTGTTGGTCGACGTCGCGACCGAATTCGCGTACATGTCGGCGAAGTTCGCGCGCCCCTGTTTGAAGCCAACCGTGTTGGCGTTCGCGATGTTGTTGCCGATCACGTCGAGATGGTTCGCCGCGCCGGCCAACCCGCTCAAACCCTGTTGATAGCCCATGTTCGATCCCCGTAACGAGCTGATGAGTAAATGCAGTCGTGCGACTGCGCGATGCCTCCCTGGCACCTCGCGGCGTCAGCCCGGCCGACCGCGTGCCGCCTTTCCGGCAGAGGCGGGCGCGAGGGGCGAATTGCGCCGATTCTTGTTTGAAGACGATCGTAGCGACGGCAATTATTCGATCTGTGTAATTTTGTGTAATGTAATTGAATTGCCGCTGAAATGATCGATTTCGTATGAGTAATGAGATGGGGGTAAAGACGGGGAGCCTTGTTGGGCTTGGGTTTGGCGGCACTGATTCTCAATTCGACGATAAGAGATGGGAATTGGCCTCTTATCGATCAATTGAAATTTATTTGAATGAAGTTGATGGTTGCCGGGATTTATTTTGATTGACGGCTGTTAATCCATTAACGGCAGGTCGTGCGAATTGTTGAGCAACCGTACCCGATTACCCGGTCGTGGCGCGGCATCGAGCCCGGGTTGTGTAAGCCGCCCGGAGAGCGAGCAAAGGCTGCGGCATTCGTTGGGGTTCGATGCGGTCGGGCGGTTTTTCAATGGCGCGCGGCGTGCTTTCGATCGATCGGGCGCGCGTGCCGCAGCATGCGTACCCGGGCATCGGTGCGGCCCGGTCGCCGGGCGCGTCGACGCCCGACCGCGACCGGTTGCACCTGCCGGCGATGAATTCGGCCCGAACCTGATCGCGTGAAGTAAACTACGCGGTTACGACGCACAGACCCGCCGAAAGCGTCGCGTTCCACGCGACGCTTTTGCATTTCTGCGGCAACTTTATTGACGCTTTCAACCGCGAATCCGAGCCGCGCCCGCGCGCGGCGATAGAGCCAACGATGTCCCGAATTTCCTTGTTTCCGCGTCTGTCCCGTCTGTCGCGCGCCGTGCGTGGCGCGCTGGCGATCCTGGCGCTCGGCGCAACCGCATCGGCCTGGGCGGCCGGCACCGGCGAACTGCCGGCGTCCGCTGCCGGGGGCGCAGTGCCGCTTACCGTGACGGTCCAGCCGGGCCAGTCGCTGAACGACATCGCAAAAGCGGCTACGCAGTCGCGCGATCCCGTTGTGCTCGCGCGCGCCGGTCGCGCGCTGTTCGACGCCAATCCGCAGGCGT
>NZ_CAJNKE010000243.1 GCF_905232215.1 Burkholderia sp. LMG 13014 | reverse complement strand
ATCCGAGCGGCCTTTTTTATCGGCGCGACAAAACGCCGCGGCGTTATGCCGCCTGCCGCTTGTCGCGTTCGATCAGCGCATACGCGCTGTGATTGTGGATCGACTCGAAGTTCTCGGCTTCGAGCACGTAGGCCATCACGCGCTCGTCCGCGTCGAGACGCTGCGCGACGTCGCGCACGAGATCCTCGACGAACTTCGGATTCTCGTACGCACGCTCGGTGACGAACTTCTCGTCCGGACGCTTCAGCAGGCCCCACAGCTCGCACGATGCCTCTTCCTCCGCGATGCGGATCAGCGCCTCGACTGGCAGGTCGGCCGCGAGCTCCGCGTCGATCGTCACGTGCGAGCGCTGGTTGTGCGCGCCGTACTGCGAGATCTTCTTCGAGCACGGGCACAGGCTCGTCACCGGCACGAGCACCTTCAGGAACAGGCGCGTGTCGCCGTTGCGGCTTTCGCCCGCGAGCGTCACTTCATAGTCGAGCAGGCTCTGCACACCCGACACCGGTGCCGTCTTGTTCACGAAGTACGGGAACGTGACTTCGATGCGACCGGCTTCGGCCTCCAGCTTTTCGAGCATCGACGCGAGCATCGCGCGGAAACGCTCGACCGTCAGCGGCGCGCGGTTCTCTTCGAGCAGCGCGACGAAGCGCGACATGTGCGTGCCCTTCTGGTCGGCCGGCAGACGGACGTCGAGGTTCCAGACACCGACGGTCGGCTGCACGTCGCCGCTTTCGGTACACACCGTCAACGGATGCCGGACCGCCTTCACGCCCACGCGCTGAATCGGAATCTGGCGGGTATCCACCGTGCTCTGCACGTCGGGCATCACGAAGGCGGGATTCATCTGGTTCATCTTGTTCAATCCTTGTAAGCCGCGCGTTCGACGACGCGCACGCCGCATCATGCGGCAGCCGGAAAAGCAACATGGGCCCGCAGGCCCATGTTTTCCGCATCAATGAAGACCGGTTGCGCCAGTCGCACCGGCACCGCCCGCAGGCGGCACCAGCTTATGCGACGCGCTTCGCCTGACCGGCGACGTCGGCCGCCGGATTCAGAAAGCGTTCGCGAATCGATTTCGCGATACCCGCGCCGTCGAGGCCGCATTGCGACAGCAGCTTCGCGGGGTCGCCGTGATCGATGAACAGGTCAGGGAGGCCCAATTGTAGTACGGGTCGGATAACCCCACTCTCCATCAGGGCTTCCACGCAGGCCGAGCCCGCGCCACCCATCACGCAACCTTCCTCGACCGTGACGAGGTAGTCGTGCGTTTCGGCGAGTTCACGCACGAGCGCCGCATCGACCGGCTTCACGAAGCGCATGTTCGCGACGGTTGCATCGAGCTCCTCGGCTGCGGCGAGCGACGGTGCGACCATCGTGCCGAACGCGAGGATCGCGACGCGCTTGCCTTCCGGCTGCGACGTCTGGCGACGCACTTCACCCTTGCCGAGCGGGATCTCGGTGAATTCCTTCACCGTCGCCACGCCCGTGCCCGCGCCGCGCGGATAGCGCACCGCGGTCGGGTTCGGCTGCTGCAGCGCCGTGTGCAGCATCTGGCGGCATTCGTTCTCGTCGGACGCAGCCATGATCGTCATGTTCGGGATGCAGCGCATGAACGCGAGATCGTACGCGCCCGCGTGCGTCGCGCCGTCCGCGCCGACGAGGCCCGCACGGTCGATTGCAAACACGACCGGCAGGTTTTGCAGCGCGACGTCGTGGATCAGCTGGTCGTAAGCACGCTGCAGGAACGTCGAGTAGATCGCGACGACCGGCTTGAGGCCTTCGGTTGCCATGCCGCCCGCGAACGTCACCGCGTGCTGCTCGGCGATGCCGACGTCATAGTAGCGATCCTTGAAGCGCTTCTCGAACTCGACCATGCCCGAGCCCTCGCGCATCGCGGGCGTGATGCCGACCACGCGTGAATCGCGCTCGGCTTCATCGCACAGCCACTCGCCGAACACCTGCGTGTACGTCTTCTTCGCGGGGGCGGTCGATGGCTTGATGCCTTCGGCCGGGTTGAACTTGCCAGGGCCGTGGTAGAGCACGGGATCGGCTTCGGCGAGCTTGTAGCCCTGGCCTTTCTTCGTCACCACATGCAGGAACTGCGGGCCGCGCAGTTCGCGGATGTTCTGCAGCGTCGGGATCAGCGAATCGAGATCGTGACCGTCGATCGGGCCGATGTAGTTGAAGCCGAACTCTTCGAACAGCGTGGCCGGCACGACCATGCCCTTCGCGTGCTCCTCGAGCTTGCGCGCGAGTTCGAGCACCGGCGGCGCAACACTCAGCACGCGCTCGACGCCCGCGCGCGCAGCCGCATAGAAGCGGCCCGACATCAGGCGGGCGAGATGGCGATTCAGCGCGCCGACCGGCGGCGAGATCGACATGTCGTTGTCGTTCAGGATCACGAGCAGCTTCGCATCTTCCGACACGCCCGCGTTGTTCATCGCCTCGAACGCCATGCCGGCCGTCATCGCGCCGTCGCCGATCACGGCGATCGAGAAGCGGTCGTCGCCGTTCAGCTGGCTGCCGATCGCCATGCCGAGCGCGGCCGAGATCGACGTGCTCGAGTGCGCGGTGCCGAACGTGTCGTATTCCGACTCCGAACGGCGCGGGAAGCCCGAGATGCCGTCCTGCTGGCGCAGCGAATGCATCTGGTCGCGGCGGCCCGTCAGGATCTTGTGCGGGTAGGTCTGGTGACCCACGTCCCAGACGATGCGATCGTTCGGCGTGTTGAACACGTAGTGCAACGCGATCGTCAGCTCGACCGTCCCGAGGTTGGACGACAAATGGCCGCCCGTCTTCGACACACTGTCGAGCACGAACGCGCGCAGTTCATCCGCGAGCGGTTGAAGTTGGCGACGATCGAGGCGGCGCAAATCCGCCGGGTCGTCGATGGTTTTCAGCAAGTCGTACATCGTCGTTCCATTGTAGGAAATCAAACGCGCCCGCATTCTGTTGCACGCACCGTAGCGTGTGCGCGGCGGCGGGCTTTCGCGTCAGCTGACCCGGTTCACTACCAGGTCGGCAAGTTCGGCGAGACGCTGTGCGCGTGCGCCGAACGGTTTCAGCGCGTCGTGCGCTTCGGTGCGCAGTTGCGCTGCGAGCTCGCGCGACGCCTCGAGGCCGAGGATCGATACATAGGTCGGCTTGTCGTTCGCCGCGTCCTTGCCGGCCGTCTTGCCGAGCGTCGCCGAATCGGTCGTGACGTCGAGAATATCGTCGACGACCTGGAAGGCCAGACCCACGGCCCCCGCGTACACGTCGAGCGCAGCCATCGTTTCCGCGGACGGCGTCTCGCCAGCCAGCGCGCCCATCCGCACGGCTGCGCGCAACAGTGCGCCCGTCTTCATCCGGTGCATCGTCTCGAGCTGCTCGCGCGTCAGCTTGAGGCCGACGCTCGCCAGGTCGATCGCCTGCCCGCCGGCCATGCCGATCGAGCCGCTCGCCAGCGCCAGTTCGCGCACGAGCGCAGCCTGCTGCACCGGCGACAGCGCCGCGGCATCGGTCAGCGCAACGAACGCCTGCGATTGCAGCGCGTCGCCGACGAGCAGTGCCGTCGGCTCGTCGTACTGCACGTGCACGGTCGGCTTGCCGCGACGCAGCGCGTCGTCGTCCATGCACGGCATGTCGTCGTGCACGAGCGAGTAGACGTGGATCATCTCCAGTGCTGCCGCCGCCGCATTGCGCGCCGCTTCCGTCGCGCCGGTGAGTTCGCCTGCTGCATGGCACAGCAGCGGGCGAACGCGTTTGCCGCCGCCGAGGACCGCATAGCGCATCGCCTCGTGAAGTTTCGCCGGCATCGCGGTTTCAGCGGGCAGATAGTGGCCGAGTGCGTCCTCGACGCGGTCAAGCACGGACCGCATCCATTGTTCGAATGTCATAGATCGTCGTCTTCGCCGTCCGTGGCGGCCGTTCCGGACGAAAGCGGCTTCAGCGTCGCGCCGTCGAGCACGCGAACCTGCTGCTCCACTTTCTCGAGCTGCTGTTGGCAAAACGCAACGAGGGTCGCACCGCGGCGATACGCCGCCAGTGAATCCTCGAGGCTCAGCGCGCCGCCTTCCATCCGGGTAACCAGCGTCTCGAGTTCCGCGAGCGCCATCTCGTAATTGTCCGGCAACGGTTCGGTGCCATTACCGGGCGGCGTGGCGCCAGAGGATGCGGTTTTCGCCATGGACGAGGGTGTCAAATTTCAAAACAAGTCGGACATTCTACGGCAAAAGAGAATTTTCCGACCTGCCGTCGTGGGCCCCCGGGTACATATTCCGGCCCCATCTTCGACGCACATTGTGCGCCTTCCGATTGTCGCCCGACAAAAAATTGACACAAATCAGGCACTTATTCCTAGCCTTACGAGGCGAACCGGGTATAATTCCCCGTTTCCCTAAATCGATTTTTCGATGGTTGGGTTGTTCACTGCTTTCACGCTAACACCGGGAGTGGGAATGTCCAATCTGAGCGATGCGCTTCAGTTGAAGTCGGCTCACAGCCAGCTTCCAGTCACTGCATACTTCGATGAGGCGCTACTCGAGCGCGAGATCGAAACCCTCTTCAAGAAAGGACCTCGTTACGTCGGGCACGAGTTGATGGTGCCCGAGGCGGGGGATTATTTTGCGTTGCCGTCCGAGAAGGAAGGCCGCGTGCTGGTCCGCAACCAGGCGAACCAGATCGAACTGCTGTCGAACGTCTGTCGCCACCGGCAGGCCATCATGCTCAACGGGCGCGGCCACACGCAGAACATCGTGTGCCCGCTGCACCGCTGGACGTACGATCTGGAAGGCGAGTTGCTCGGCGCGCCGCACTTTCCCGACAAGCCGTGCCTGAACCTCGGCAAGAGCCCGCTGCAGAACTGGCAGGGGCTGCTGTTCGAGGCCGAAGGCCGGCATGTCGCGCGCGACCTTGCCCACCTCGGCACGAAGCATCACTTCGACTTCTCCGAGTACCTCTTCGATCACGTCGAAGTGCACGAGTGCGATTACAACTGGAAGACGTTCATCGAGGTCTACCTCGAGGATTACCACGTCGTCCCGTTCCATCCGGGCCTCGGCAGCTTCGTGTCGTGCGACGATCTCAAATGGGAGTTCGGCGACTGGTACAGCGTGCAGACGGTCGGCGTGCACAACGCCCTCGCGAAACCGGGCAGCGCGACTTACCAGAAATGGCACGAGCAGGTGCTGAAGTTCCGTAACGGCGTGCCGCCGGAGTTCGGCGCGATCTGGATGGTCTACTACCCGGGCCTGATGATCGAGTGGTATCCGCACGTGCTCGTCGTGTCGTGGCTGATTCCGCAAGGCCCGCAGAAGACGACCAACATCGTCGAGTTCTATTACCCCGAGGAAATCGCGCTGTTCGAACGCGAATTCGTCGAGGCCGAGCGCGCCGCCTATATGGAAACGGCCGTCGAGGACGACGAGATCGCGATGCGGATGGACGCAGGCCGCCGTGCGCTGATGGCACGCGGCGAGTCGCAGGTCGGCCCGTACCAGAGCCCGATGGAAGACGGCATGCAGCACTTCCACGAGTTCCTGCGCCGCCATCTCGGCGACATCTGACGGCAGGTGCGGCGCTTTGACGCCGCCCGGCATCCGGCAGACGAAAAGACGGGCTTCGGCCCGTCTTTTTTTGTTTAGACTTGGAATGTCAGGCCATTCGCACTCCAGGGAGCCGTCATGCCACACACCCACTACACCACACTCATCTCCGCCGCCAATCTCGCCGAGCGCCTGGCGGCGGCGCCCGGCAGCGTCGCGCTGTTCGACTGCCGCTTCGATCTCGTCGATCCCGCTACCGGTGAAGCCGCGTATGCAGCCGGCCATCTCCCCGGCGCCCAGTACCTCCATCTCGACCGCGATCTGTCGGGCCGCAAGACGGGCACCAACGGTCGCCATCCGCTGCCGACCCGCGACGCACTCGCCACGCTGCTCGCGAGCCGCGGCCTCAAGCAGGGCCAGCAGGTCGTCGCGTACGACGCGCAAGGCGGCGCCTATGCGGCGCGCCTGTGGTGGCTGCTGCGCTGGCTCGGCCACGATTCGGTCGCCGTACTCGACGGCGGCCTGCAGGCCTGGGAAGCAGCCGGCCAGCCGCTGACGGCCGACGTACCCCACCCGGCCGCCGGCGATTTCCGCGCGGCTGCACCGCTCGAATCGACGGTCGACGCGGCCGCCGTGCTCGCCAACGTGAACGCACCCACGCGCATCGTGATCGATGCACGCGCACCCGACCGCTACCGCGGCGAAAACGAAACGATCGATCGTGTGGGCGGCCACATCCCCGGCGCGCGCAACCGCTTCTTCAAGGACAACCTGACCGCCGACGGCCGCTTCAAGACCGGCCATGAATTGCGCGAGGCATTTTCCGCCGTGCTGGCGGGCACCGAACCGAACCGCGTGATCCTGCAATGCGGCTCCGGCGTCACCGCATGCCACAACGCGCTTGCGCTGGAGATTGCGGGCCTGCACGGCGCGTCGCTGTATCCGGGCTCGTGGAGCGAATGGAGCGCCGACCCGTCGCGGCCGATCGCAACCGGCCCGACACCGTAAGCGCAGGCGGCTCGGCGCAGTCGTAACGAAGCGGCGGCATCTGCCGCCGCTTGCCGTTTACATCACGCCATACTTGCGGAGCCACGCGATCGCACGCTTCCAGCTCTCCTCCGCATCGGCCTTCACATAGCTCGGCCGGTAATCGGCAAAGAACGCGTGACCGGCATCCGGATACACGACGATCTCCGATTCGCGCGCGAGCTTCGAATCGCTCGTCTGGATCGCCTTGCGCATGTCGGCGAGCGACGCCTGCGTGATGTTCGTGTCCTTCTCGCCATACAGCCCGAGCACCGGCACCTTCAGCAACGATGCATGATCGACCGGGTTGAACGGTGTCATCTCGTCGGTCTTGCCGTCGACGAACCCATACCACGCAACGGCTGCCCGCACGTGCGGGTTGTGCTCCGCATACAGCCAGCTCTGACGGCCACCCCAGCAGAACCCGACCACGCCGAGACGCGACAGGTCGCCGCCGTTCTTGCCGGCCCACGCGACGGTCGCATCGAGATCCTCGGTCACTTGCCGGTCCGGCACCTTGCTGATGATGTGCTCGTCGAGCTCCTTGATCGTCGGATACTTCGCTGCATTGCCCTGCCGCGCGAACAGGTCGGGGGCGATCGCGAGATAGCCGAGCTTCGCGAAGCGGCGGCAGACATCGGCGATGTGCGCGTGCACGCCGAAGATCTCGTGGATCACGATGACGACCGGCAGGTTCGTCTTGTCCTTCGGCTGCGCGCGATACGCGGGCACGCTCGAGTCACCCGAGCGGATCTCGACGGTGTCGACGTCCAGCCCTTCGCTGTCGGTCGTGACCGTCTGCGCCGACACGGGCAGTACGGCCGCCGCGAAGGCCCCGCCCAGCGCGGCCTGCATGAACTTGCGGCGCGAGAACGGAACGTGGGGAACCAGGCTGTCGACTTCGGGTTTCAACATGAATGCACTCCTCGATTGGGCGCCGCCGTCACGATCACGGACACGGCATGACGGGGCATCGCGCCGGCGCGCGGCGCGGATGTCGCGGCGATTGGCACACCGCCACAAGCGGAAACCCGGACAAGATGCCCAATAATCCGTTGTCGCGTCAACTGTCGGATATGTAAGACTCGATTACGACGCGTCGATTCGACACGTCGATCGTCGCGCGGAAACCCGCAGGCGGCCCGTCGAATCGCGATGCAACAAGCCGCATGCCGATCACCGTTGGGCGATCGGATGCTGGCGAACTGAAACGAAAAACACGCGGGCGATATAGTCCCTCAAACGCAGGCCCGGCGGCCCGCAAAAGACAACGGGCGGGGACCGCACACGACGTGCGCAGTCCCCGCCCGCTCCCCGCGTGAATGCGCGCTCAGTGCAGCTTGACGCGCGGCAGCGTCGTGCGCCGCAGCCAGTGCGCGACCGTGTCGAGCATCATCCGCGGATAGCCGTGCAGCGCGGCGATGTGCATCCGGTACAGCGACATGTACATGAAGCGTGCGAACAGCCCTTCGATCAGCATGTTGCCGCCGATCAGCCCGCCCATCAGGTTGCCGACCGCGCTGAAATGGCCGAGCGACACGAGCGAGCCCAGGTCGCGATACGTGAATTCGGGCAGCGGGCGCCCGTCGAGCCGGCAGCCGATTGCCTTCAGCAGGAAGTTCGCCTGCTGGTGCGCAGCCTGCGCGCGCGGCGGCACGTTGCGCTCGTTGCCGGGCCATGCGCATGCCGCACAATCGCCGAGCGCGAACACGTTGTCGTCGGTGAAGGTCTGCAGCGTGCGGCGCACGTCGAGCTGGCCGAGCTTGTTGACCTGGAGGCCATCGAGATTGGCGAGCACAGGCGGCGCCTTGATGCCCGCAGCCCAGACCGTCAGGTCGGCACGCACCGTCTTGCCGCTCGCCGTATGGATGGCCCCGGGCGCCACCTCGGTCACGCGCTCGGCGAGCATCAGCCGCACGCCGATCTTTTCGAGCAGTTCGGCCGTCGCCGACGACACGCGTTCCGGCAACGCCGGGAGGATCCGCGGCCCCGATTCGATCAGCACGATGCCGACGTCGTGCCGCGGGTCGAGCTTGTGCAGCCCGTAAGCCGACAACACCTGCGCGGTGTTGC
>NZ_CAJNKE010000242.1 GCF_905232215.1 Burkholderia sp. LMG 13014 | reverse complement strand
GCGTGAGGCCGAGCAGCAGGTGGATCGTGACGATCACCGGCTGCAGCTTCATCGTGACCGTCCACGCGCCGAACGCGCCCTGCACGAGGATCAGCAGCAGCAGGCTCGTCGGCCACCACGGCGACACGTGCAGCGGGCGGCGGCGCAGCCGCGCGGTCCACGCAATCACGACCTGCGCGATGATCAGCACGCCGATCGCCATCGCGAAATAGCGGTGGATCATCTCGATCCACGCCTTCGACATGCTGACGGGGCCCGTCGGCATCGCCTGGTGCGCGGCCGTGATCGCGGCGTGCGCGATGAACGGCGACGACGTGCCGTAGCAGCCGGGCCAGTCGGGGCAGCCGAGCCCCGAATCGGTCAGCCGCGTGAAGCCGCCGAACATCACGAGATCGAGCGTCAGGAAGGTGGTGATCCACACCAGCTTGCGAAACTTGTTGTCGTCGGCCTTCACCCACACGTACGACAGCGGCAGCAGCGCGATGCAGAAGCCGATCAGGCCGAGTTGCAGTAGATACGACATCGGTTCATTGCCTCTCGTATTGCCTTAGCCGATGCTCGACCACTTCAGCAGCTTCGTCACGTCCGACTTGATCTTGCTGGGGTTCGGATCCTTCGGGAAGCGCATCATCAGGTTGCCGTTCGGGTCGACCATGTAGATGTGGTCGCTGTCCTTCGTGCCTGCGTCGGCCGGCAGCCACGCGGCCACCGCGGCCGGGTCGGCGACGAGCCGGCGCGTATCCGGGTACGCATCCAGCACCTTCTGCGGCGTCACGCCCGCATCGCTGCGCAGCCACACCATCGTGATCCGGTGCCGCTCGCCTGCCTGCGTGACGCGGATCTGGCGCATGAAATAGAGCTTCTTCGCGCAGGCTTCGTCGCACGCGCTGCTGTCGGTCATCACGAACAGCCACACGCCGCGCAGCGACGACAGCGGCACCGTCTTGCCGGTTTCGTCGGTCACCTGCAGATCCGCGGGAATCGGGCGCTGCGGCTCGATCAGCGTGCCGTAGTTGGTCGAGCCGCCCTTCGGCTTGATCACGTAATAGGTGAAGTACGACGCGATCATCGGTGCGGCGCACACGAGACCCAGCAGCACGAGCATCCAGCGGCCGCGCTTGCGGGCCGCCGGCGAGATCGGCGCAGCGGCCGGACCCTGACGGGAAGATTGCATGGACAAATCAGACCTCTCGAAACGAACCCGCGGCGCCGGCGCCGCGTCCTGGCATGGCGCTCACGCGCCGGCCGACTTCTTCGCCGCACGCCGCGCGGCGTACAGGCCGAAGCCGAGCGCGGCCGCCGCCATCGCCCACCACTGAAACATGTAACCGTAATTGCGCTCGACGCCGGTCGTCGCCGCCGGCCAGTCGCGCACGAGCTTGTCGCCGTCGTCGCTCGTCTGCTGGATCACGAACGGCTGCAGCGGCAGCCCCGTTTCCTTCGCATACGCGGCGACGTCCAGGTTCTGCCGGATCCTCTGGTGCGCGGCCGACCCGCCTTCGCCGAGCTCGAACGCGCGCGACGCGTCGGCGCGCGCGACGCCCACGATCTCGACGTCGCCCGCGGGCGTCGCGAACGGCTCGATCGCCGTGCGCTCGGAGATATTGCGCGGCAGCCAGCCGCGATTCACGAGCACGACGCCGCCGCCCGTGAGTTTAAACGGCATCACGACGTAAAAACCCGGCTGGTCGTTATACGGCCGATTGTCGAGGAACACGGCCTGGTCGGGCAGGAAACGGCCCGTCGCACGCACGCGATGAAACTCGATCGACGCGAGCGGCATCGGCTGCGCGCCGACGTCGACGGGCGCCGCCTGCTCGTAGCGCTCGATGCTCGCCTGCAGCGCTTCCTTCTGGTGCGCACGGTCGCGCTGCCAGAAACCGAGACGGATCGTAACCGCGACGACGACGAGAATCAGCAGCGCGGGCAGCCAGCGGATCTTCATCATGCGGCCCGCCCGGCACCTGCCGACAAGCGAAGTGCGATAATTATCCTCTTCCTTTCGAATTGCCGTCGTCCGGTTCGTGTCATGCACATACTCGTTCCCATCGCCTTCGTCCTCATCATTGCCAGCATGGGCTCGGCGCTCTACTTCATGATGCACGACCGCGGCCACACGAAACGCATGGTCTGGTCGCTCGCCACCCGCGTCGGGCTGTCGGTGTCGCTGTTCCTGCTCATCCTGATCGCGAACGGGATGGGCTGGATCCATTCGACCGGCCTGCCGATCGGGCGTTGATCCGTTGGTCGCCGCGGCCGCTGTGACCGCTGTGACATTTCGCCGCACGGCCGGGCCACCAAGCAAAAGCGCCGCCTGACTGAGTCGCGGCGGCGCCAGGGTGGTGAAGGCCGGCAGCCACGCTGCCCGGCCGACCCCAATGAAAACGGCCCGCGCATTGCTGCGCGGGCCGTTGTTCCATTTACAGCCAGTAGACGACGACGTACAGGCCGAGCCAGACGACGTCGACGAAGTGCCAGTACCACGCGGCGCCTTCGAATGCGAAGTGGTGATCGGGCTTGAAGTGGCCACGGATCATCCGCACCAGCACCACCGCGAGCATCGTGCCGCCGAGGAACACGTGGAAGCCGTGGAAGCCCGTCAGCAGGAAGAACGTCGAACCGTACACGCCCGAGTTCAGCGTCAGGTTCAGTTCGTTGTACGCGTGGTAGTACTCGAAGCCCTGCAGGAACAGGAAGCAGATACCGAACGCGAGCGTCGCGGCCAGCCAGGCGATCGCCTTCTTGCGATGATCGTCACGCAGCGCGTGGTGCGAGATCGTCAGCGTCACGCCCGACGACAGCAGGAATGCCGTGTTCAGCGTCGGGATCGGCCACGGGCCCATCGTCTTGAAGTGACCGGCGAGCGCGGCGGGGCCTTCGTTCGGCCACACGGCGGAGAAATCCGGCCAGATCAGCTTGTAGTCGAGGCTGCCGAGCTGGTGCAGCGCGATTTCACGTGCATAGAACAGCGCGCCGAAGAACGCGCCGAAGAACATGACTTCCGAGAAGATGAACCAGCTCATGCTCCAGCGGTACGACTTGTCGACGTTCTTGCCGTAGTGACCGCCTTCCGATTCGGCGATCGCGTCGCCGAACCAGTGATACAGCGTAAAGAGCAACCAAAGCAGGCCGAGCAGCGCCGTAAACGGCGCCCAGTCGTGACCGTTGATCCACAGCGCTGTCGATCCGAGCATGACCAGCAGGCCGATGGCCGCGCTGATCGGATGCTGCGACGGATGCGGCACGAAATAGTACGGGGTCTGGTTTTGACCGCTCATGCTTGATTCTCCACTTCAGTCCAATTTGTGTACCGGAAACCGCTCCGGCTTTATTTCTTGCGCGGCGTGACCACCACCGCTCCTTCCTGCACGCGGCACCGTGGCGCCGCGCACTGCATTCTTTCGTGGCCGCGGGCTTCAGCCCACGACGGCACGCACGATCAGGATCAGCACGCCGATGAACACACCGGCTGCCAACAACGCGACGATCAGCACGTGCAGCGGATTCAGCTGTGTCGCGTCGGCCTCCAGGTCGCGCCGCTTGCGCACCCCGAAGAACGACCACAGCACCGCTTTCAGCGCCTGGCCGAACGTCCCGCCCCGCTTCTCCGTCATCGCCCCGCCTCCGTCGTCATGCGTCCGGCTTCGCCGCGCCCTGCGCCGCGGTCTTGCCCGGCGCCGGCGCCGGCGTGGCCGGCGTATTCAGCTCGAAGAACGTGTACGACAGCGTGATCGTCTTCACGTCCTTCGGCAGTTTCGGATCGATCACGAACACCACCGGCATCTTGCGCGACTCGTTCGCGGCCAGCGTCTGCTGCGTAAAGCAAAAGCACTCGATCTTCTTGAAGAACTCCGTCGCCTGCTTCGGCGCGTAGCTCGGAATCGCCTGGGCAACGACCGGCCGGCCCTGCCCGTTCGTCACGTCGTACACGATCGTCGTCAGTTCGCCCGGATGCACGTCGAGACTGTTGTGCTCCGGCTTGAAACCGAGCGGGCCGCGCGCGTTCGCATCGAACTCGACCGACACCGTGCGGCTATAGTCGACCTGCGAGTTCTTCACCTCGCGCTCGCTGACATCGCGCTGCACCAGGTTGTTGATGCCGGTGATCTGGCAGATCGCCCGATACATCGGGATCAGCGCGAAGCCGAAACCGAACATCAGCCCGGCCACGACGAAGAGCTTCACCAGCATCGAACGATTGAACGCGCGATCGACGGCGCCCTCTTCCGGCTTCGACATACGACAACTTCCTCGCTACTGCGTCCGTTACTGCATCAGTGGGTGGACAGCCACCACTGCTTGATCACGACACCCATAAAAAAGACGGCGGCGATGACGAGCAGGATGAGGCCGAGCCGCTTGTTGCCCGCGCGAATCTGCTCGGGCGTTCGTCTTTCTTGTGGATTCCGGTTCATCTGACACTTCAGTTCGGCGCCCGCCGCGCCTGCCTGCAGCGGCAGGCAGCGGCGGAGCGCACGGTGAAACTTACTCGACGTGCGGCGGTTGCTCGAACGTGTGGAAGGGAGCCGGGCTCGGCACCGTCCACTCGAGGCCCGTCGCGCCATCCCACGGCTTGTCCGACGCCTTTTCCAGCTCGCCGCCGCCACGGTAGGCCGGCAGCGCGACTGCGAACAGGAAGTACACCTGCGCGAGGCCGAAGCCGAATGCGCCGATCGTCGCCACCTGGTTGAAGTCCGTGAACTGCGCCGGGTAGTCCGCATAGCGACGCGGCATGCCTGCGAGACCGACGAAGTGCATCGGGAAGAACGTCAGGTTGAAGAAGATCATCGACGCCCAGAAGTGGATCTTGCCGCGCGTCTCGTTGTACATCCAGCCCGTCCACTTCGGCGCCCAGTAGTACCACCCCGAGAACAGCGCGAACAATGAACCGGCCACCAGCACGTAGTGGAAGTGCGCCACCACGAAGTAGGTACCGTGATACTGGATGTCGAGCGGCGCCATCGCGAGCATCAGGCCCGTGAGACCACCGAACGTGAACACGAACAGGAAGCCGATCGCGAACAGCATCGGGGTTTCGAACGTCATCGAACCGCGCCACATCGTCGCGAGCCAGTTGAACACCTTCACGCCCGTCGGCACCGCGATCAGCATCGTCGCGTACATGAAGAACAGCTGGCCGGTGACCGGCATGCCCGTTGCGAACATGTGGTGCGCCCAGACCATGAACGACAGGATCGCGATCGAAGCCGTCGCGTACACCATCGAGCTATAGCCGAACAGCGTCTTGCGTGCGAACGCCGGGATCACCTGCGACACGATCCCGAACGCCGGCAGAATCATGATGTACACCTCGGGGTGGCCGAAGAACCAGAAGATGTGCTGGTACATCACCGGGTCGCCGCCGCCTGCCGCGTTGAAGAACGACGTGCCGAAGTGGCGGTCGAACAGCACCATCGTGATCGCGCCTGCCAGAACCGGCATCACCGCGATCAGCAGGTACGCCGTGATCAGCCACGTCCATGCGAACATCGGCATCTTCATCAGCGTCATGCCCGGTGCGCGCATGTTCAGGATCGTCACGACGATGTTGATCCCGCCCATGATCGACGACGCGCCCATGATGTGGACCGCGAAGATCGCGAAGTCCATGCCCGGGCCCATCTGCGTCGACAGCGGTGCGTAGAGCGTCCAGCCGGCAGCCGTCGCGCCACCCGGCGCGAAGAACGAACCGACCAGCAGCACGGCCGCAACCGGCAGCAGCCAGAAGCTGAAGTTGTTCATCCGCGCGAACGCCATGTCGGACGCGCCGATCTGCAGCGGAATCATCCAGTTCGCGAAGCCGACGAACGCCGGCATGATCGCGCCGAACACCATGATCAGGCCGTGCATCGTCGTGAGTTCGTTGAAGAACTCCGGACGCATGATCTGCAGGCCCGGCTCGAACAGCTCGGCCCGGATGGCGAGCGCCATCACGCCGCCCGACAGGAACATGATGAACGAGAACAACAGGTACAGCGTACCGATGTCCTTGTGGTTGGTGGCGAACAGCCAGCGCCGCCAGCCGTGCGGCATTTCGTGCGCGTGGTCGTCGTGCGCGTGGTCCGCGGCTACGTCGTGCCCGATGCTAGACATGAGAATCTCCTAATGCGAATACGTCGACTAACTCAGCGACACGTCAAGCCGCCGGGCCGATCTCGACACGCCGGGCTTCCTTCGCGTCAGCCCCGCCCGTGATCGTTTCCGGCTTTTTGAGAATAATGTGGTCTTCCGCCACGCCTGCTGCCTTCAGCGCGTCGCGCACGGCTTGTGCGCGATGCTTCGCCAGTTCGGCGTTTGCGTCGGCCGAGCCCGACTTGTCGGTAAAGCCCGACAGCGCGAGCTTCGCGTCCGGATGTGCCTTCGCATAGTCGGCCGCGGTGGCGATCGCCGCTTTCGCGTCGGCCGGCAGCACGCTCTTGCCCGTCTCGAAGTAGATCGTCGACAGGGCGGCCGAAGCCGACGCTGCCGCCGGCTGCTCGGCTGCGCCCGACGCGGCTTGCGCCGGCGCTGCTTCGGCCGGTGCCGCTGCCGCTGCGCCCGCCGCGTCTTCCGGCATCTTGCCGTTACGCGCGTCGGCCACTTGCTTCGGCTGCAGCAGGTCGTTCTTGTGGTTGCCCCACGAATTGCGTTCGTACGTGATCACCGATGCGATGTCGAGATCCGACAGCGACGCCCACGACGGCATCGCGCCCTTGCCGTGCAGCACGCGCTCGACGTGGCCGGCGATCGGGCCGTTCACGATCGGGCTGCCGTCCATGGCCGGGAATGCGCCGAGGCCCTTGCCGCTCACCTGGTGGCAGGCTGCGCAGTTCGCCTTGTAGACGTCCTCGCCGTGCGCGACGAGTTCAGCCATCGTGTAGACCTTGTTCGGATCGACTGCGGCGCTGGCCAGCTTGGCCTTCTGCGCGGTGACCCACTTCGCGTAGTCGTCTTCCGACAGGACTTCGACGACGACCGGCATGTACGCGTGTTCCTTGCCGCACAGCTCGGTACAGAAACCGCGGAACGTACCGACCTTGTCGGCCTTGAACCACGTGTCGCGCACGAAGCCGGGGATCGCATCCTGCTTCACGCCGAACGCGGGCACGTACCACGAGTGGACGACGTCGTTCGCGGTCGTGATGATGCGGATCTTCTTGTTGACCGGCACGACGAGCGGGTTGTCGACTTCCTGCAGGTAGGTGTCGGTGATCGGCTTCTTGCCCATCACTTCGTCACGCGGGGTGCTGAGCGTCGACAGGAAGCCGATGCCCTCGCCCGGGCCCTTCACGTAGTCGTAGCCCCACTTCCACTGGTAGCCGGTGACCTTGATCGTGAGATCGGCGTTCGTCGTGTCCTTCATCGCGACGACGGCCTTCGTCGCCGGCAGCGCCATCAGCACGACGATGACGAACGGCACGATCGTCCAGATGATCTCGACGGTCGTGCTTTCATGGAAATTGGCGGCCTTGTGGCCCTTGGATTTGCGGTGCGCGAAGATCGAATAGAACATCACGCCGAACACGCCGACGAAGATCACCGTACACAGGATGAGCATCATCGTGTGGAGATCGTAGAGCTCCTCGGCGATCTTCGTGACAGGCGGCTGAAAGTTGATCTCGTTGACGCGGGGGCCGCCCGGGCTATCACCGACCGCCAGGGCGGCACCGGCAAAGAGCAATCCGCTGCATGCCAGCACGCCCGTGAGGGCTCGCTTGATTGTTTTCATAGCATCCTTACCCAAAATTTCCATTCAAACCCTCCCCCGTCGCAAGCCGCCGGCCATATCCGCCGGTGCCCGCGCCTCGTCAGCCGCAGCGCCTGAGCGACACGCGCAGTTCGTCGGCGAACTGCGCGCGCTTGTACTGCGCGAGATGCTGCCCGATTACGACAGTCTGCCCGCGCGATACCAGCCGAATCGGATCGCGTGGCGTCGCACCCGGCTCGACCCGCACCCAGCGCGGGTTGAATTCGATCTGCGTGAGCCGCTCCGCATCCATCCGCTCGATCACGAGCCGGTGCGGATACAGCCTGATGCGCTCGTAATCGACCGCATGGCGAGCATAGATCGCAAATGCGACACCCACAGCCAGCAACTCGATTCCGGTGAAGGGCATGACGAGCCAAGCTCCTTGCCACATCAGCAATGTCGCGATCACCAGCGAGAAACCCGCGAGCGACGCGTAAAACAGCACGAACTGGCGCGGCGACACCGAACAATTGCGTTTCATGAGCCAGTCTTCGAGGACCGGCTCGCCGTTCGTCGTCTCCGCCAAAACCCTCGCTGCTTCCATCGCCGCCTCACGCGAATGGCATGCGATGCATGCCTGCATCGGACTCGTCGCCCCGTATTGCGGGGACCCCGGGACGACAAGCTGACGCATTATAGGCGGGTTCAATGGCATCCACAAGCAAGCGACTATCGGCCCGCGAGCCAAGCGTGACAAGCTTTTCGGCCATTTCAGGCGCCAATTCGACCCCGCTTTGCGCCGCTAATTTCAGACATAACAAAACCCCTCTTTACCGCTTTACCGATTCTTCGGACGCCCCTTTCCGATGTCTTCGATGCGCACGATCCCGTGCCCTTCGGCGGTCGTGCGCGGCACGGCCTTCCATGCGTGGCCGTAGATCACTTCGAATGTCAGCGGAATCGTGCCGTCCGCGCGCCGGCGGG
>NZ_CAJNKE010000241.1 GCF_905232215.1 Burkholderia sp. LMG 13014 | reverse complement strand
ATATCGACGCCGGCACGCGGCTCGTGACGACGCTCGATCTCGACCTGCAGCGCACGCTCGAACGGCAGATCGCACGCTATGTCGCGCGCAACGACACGCGCGGCGTACGCAACGCGGCGGCGATCCTCGTCGATACGCGCGACATGGGCGTGAAGGCGCTCGTCGGCTCCGCGAACTTCTTCGACCGCACGATCGACGGGCAGGTGAACGGCACGCTCGCGCGGCGTTCGCCGGGCTCGACACTCAAGCCGTTCATCTATGCGCTCGGCTTCGACCAGGGCGTGCTGCACCCGCAGACCGTATTGCGCGACGTGCCGATCGCGTTCGGCCCGTATGCGCCGGAGAATTTCGACGGCCACTTCCTTGGGCCGATCACCGCGACCGATGCGCTGAACCGCAGCCGTAACGTGCCGGCCGTGTGGGTCGCGTCGCAGCTCAAGTCGCCCGATCTGTACGGGTTCCTGCAGGAAGCCGGCGTGCGCCGGCTCGCAAGCGCGCAGCACTACGGGCTCGCGCTCGTGCTCGGCGGCGGCGAAGTGACGATGCAGGATCTTGCGGCGCTCTACGCGATGCTCGCGAATCGCGGCGAGTTCCGGCCGCTCCGACTGCGCGCGGATGAACCGGCTTTGCCGGGCCGGCGCCTGCTCAGCGCCGAGGCGAGCTACATGACGATGGACATGCTGCGTCAGCACCTGCGCCCCGACGAGACGAGCGGCGCGCAACCGTCGAGCGTGCCCGTCTACTGGAAGACCGGTACGTCATGGTCGTTCCGCGATGCGTGGACGGCCGGCGTATTCGGCCCGTACGTGCTGGTCGTGTGGGTCGGCAATTTCGACAACTCGACCAATACGGCGTTCGTCGGCGTCGATGCGGCCGCGCCGCTGTTCTTCCAGGTCGTCGATGCGCTGAATGCCGAGCGCACGCTCGTCGAGCCGCCGCGCGCGGTGCCGCCGAAGCTGAAGCGCGTGCGGATCTGCCTCGCGAGCGGCGATCTGCCGAACGAGTGGTGTCCGCAGCAGGGCTCGACGTGGTTCATTCCGGGCACGTCGCCGATTCGTGTCAGCACCGTGCACCGGCCGGTCGTGATCGACGACGCGACGGGGAAGGCCGCGTGCCCGCCGTACGACGGCAAGCGCACGCATACGGAGATCTTCGAGTTCTGGCCGTCGGATCTGCAGCAGGTGTTCGCACAGGCCGGCATTCCGCGCCGGCGGCCGCCGCAAAACGCGGAGTGTCGCGACGCGGGGCAGGTCGAAGGTGACCCGCCGCGCATTACGTCGCCGTTGCGCGGCAGTACGTATGCGATGCGCGTGAGGAGTACGGAGGAGACGCGCATCGCGTTCAACGCGACAGCCGATGCGAGCGCGCATGCGCTGTACTGGTTCGTCAACGATGCGTTTGTCGGGCGCAGTGCGCCGGGCGATGCGCTGTTCTGGCAACCGCGGACGGCTGGCAGTTATACGGTGCGGGTGGTCGACGATCACGGACGGAGCGATCAGCGGCCGCTGGCGGTGGGATTGGAGCAGTAGGTGTTGCGTGCCTGTCTCCTGGGTTGCTGTCGGGTGGCTGCGTCTACCTTTTTTGTGCTTTATGGCTTTCCCGGGATGCCGCATGCCCGATTCGAAGCGATAGAAGGGTGTGGTCAATTCCCCACCTTTTAGCGGCCGTCGCAATGCACGGCGAGCGCGCGCGAGTGGTTGACGGAGTCGGTGCCCGGTTGAGTCGAGCGCGGAAACGGGTCACATGCTCGACTGAGTGTGCGGCGTTGGGCCGCAATCAGTCGCTCGACATCAGCGCGTAGATCGCCGACCATCGCTGACGAGAGCGTCGGACGTCATCGTCCGCCGTTGTCGGCACTATCGGAAGCGTGTCCGCACGATGCGATTGGGGCGTATCGTGCAGTCTGAGCCATTCGTAACCAGCAACAGGAATTTTCATCATGACGGCCACACCGCCGGAGCGCATCGCAATCAATCATGACGAGTTCGACGCGAAGTACGTCGGCCGAACGGTTAACGGCAGCCAGTTCTTTTTGACTACGCCGTTCGTACCCGAATCCTCGAGCCGACCGGGCGCGGAATATGTCGCGCTTTATCTGTTTGATGCCGGAGGCACCTTGCAGGAGGCTCGAATCGAAGCCTTTGGTCCGCGTGCCGCCATGGATCTGACGGCACGCGATGCCTGCTTCGAACGGTATCTGGCCGAGCTTGGCGAAGTGCAGTATGGCCGCATCGAGATCGCCCCTTTCTCTGTCGAACGTTTCGGCGTCACGTTTGGGCTCGTGGCGGATGACAGGGACGAGGATGACGACGCGGCCCTATACATCATGGAGCCAGGCAACTATATGGCTTTCTTCGAGCCGTGGGACAGCGGTGACTACGACACCTGAATTGCTTGCTGGCGACAGCGAGGCGGGCGTACCTGCCTGACGACCTCGTGGCGAGTGGCCGTCGCCGGCAATGCCGGCGGACTGCTTCGGGGCGTCAGGCGACCTCCACGGAAATCCCCGCATCCCTCTCCAGTCCTCTTTCCCGATTCCAGTCACAGCGGCGCACGGGCAGCCCTCCATCACCCATCATCCGCTTTCGCCTGCAGCCCCTTCGACTCCTGGATCACGATCAGCCGCGCGCGGCCGTGCTCGTCCGACCCGTATCACGGGCGTAACGATCAGCGGCCGCTGGCGGTCGGGGTGGAGCAGTAGGCGCCGTATCTGTATCCGTATCGCGCGTTCGCGGTCAGCGTGCCGCAATCTGCGCGTTTTCGCGGCGAAGGCTCGTGTGAGTGAGCATCAGCAAGTTGATGACGACGACGGCGATCGTTGCGACGATCATCCAGTTCACGCCGCCGTGGGTCACCAATACGCCTGCTACGTACGGAAATCCGAACAGGCCCGTGAAGTAGGCGATCGTGAAGACTTGCGAGCATGCTGATGCGGACAATCCCTTTTCGCTGGCGAGATTGACCGCCATACCGTTCAAGGTGGAGTAGCTGAGTCCGTAGCCGATCGCGAAGATGAACGAGCCGATCACGTACAGGATTTCACTGCCCGGATTGGACACGAAGAGGATCAGCGCCACGAGCGTCATGGCGAACAGCGTGAAGGCGAGCTTTCGGACCGGCAATCGGCTGATCGTCTGCGCCAGCGTGAATCGGCAGAACACGGTCGTCAACGTGAATGTCACGAAAAAGAGATCGGGCGACAGGTGTCGCGACTCGGCATAGATCGCCTGAAAATTCGACAACGCGGAAAAGGCGCATGCGGCGAGTCCGATCATGATGATCGGCAGCCGGGTGACATGGCGCAGTATCTCGGCAACCCGCGCGGCCGTCAGGCCGGTTGCATCTGCGGGCGGGTGGGGTAGGCGTTCCGCCCGTTTTCGGACAATCGAAAATGCGATGGCGGCAATCACGCAAAGACACGCCAGGCCTGCGTAGACGATCGAATACGACCCGGAGCGGCTGGCGACGAAATGGCCGATCGGTGACACGAGACCGAGTCCGACCATTTGACCACCCGAGAGCAAGGTCAGGTATTTGATCCGCGCGGAGGGCCTGAGGTGATGAATGATTTGAAGTGGCGCGAGGATATAAAAAGTCGACCATCCCATTCCCAAAAGCAGGCCGCCGATGAACGCGATCCTCAAATCGTGCGCTGCCAGGCTGAACGCGAGCATGGAAAGAGCCATGACGGCAGCGGCCGCCACGATGGTCGACATCAACCCGATTCGTTGTGCTACCCATCCCGCGACAAGAGAGCTGACGATCATGGTCAGGATGCCGGTCGAGATCACGGCGCCGGCCATCGACGAATCCAGGCCGCTCTGACGCAAATGCTCGGAGAGGAGAAAGCTGGCGCCGTAGGCGGCGGCAAGCGCGATGCTCGCGATGAGGAATGGAATAAACGTGGCAGCGGCGAGCGAAGACGGAAGCTGGTCAGCGGATGGTTTCATCGAGTTGGCATCCAGTTTTTATCGCCGCCGTGATGCGTTGAGCGGGCCGGATTTCTTTGATCGTCTTGTACCCACGGTTGGCATGCATACGGCCCGTCCGGATTCCATGATCCTGAGCCTGACGGGCATTGTGTTTTAGGTAGAAGGGGGATGAAATGTACAGTGAAGCCGATTTTCTTCTGCACAGTTCCGGTCGTTGCTGATGAGCTTCGGCCCGGAAACTGGAAGTCGATCGAGATTACGTTGGATGGTTTCGAAACGCGATCAACAACCTGCCTGAAACATTCCGATGTTGCTACCGCTCATATTTCTACCCGCGATGCCGTGCGACGGCCGCCGCAGCACGCGGACTGCCGCGACGCAGGGCAGGTCGAAGGCGACCCGCAGCGCATCACGTCGCCACTGCGCGGGAGTACGTATGCGATGCGGGTGAAGCGTGCGGAGGAGACGCGCATCGCGTTCAACTGACGGCTCGATGCGAGCGCGCATACGTCGTACTGGTTCGTCAACGATGCGTTTGTCGCGCGTAGCAGGCCGGGCGATGTGCTGTTCTGGCAGCCGAGGACGGCTGGCAGTTATGCGGTGCGGGTGGTCGACGATCACGGGCGTAGCGATCAGCGGCCGCTCGCGGTGGGGTTGGCGCAGTAGCGGCCCACCCGCGCAGGTTCAGACGCTGTAGCCGATCCTCAGGACCCCCCATGGTCGTCCGCCGACGACGATCGGCGCGGAAACGTCCTTCATCAGCGCGAATTGACCATTGCCCATGTCGCGTCGATAGGTCTGCAACAGGAACGGCTTGGTGTGCGACACGGAGGTGCGCGCCGTCCGGTCGGTGTAGATCCGGCGGTTCCGGCAATTCGCCGCGTTCCAGGTGGCGTCTGCGCGCTGGGGCAGCGAGAATTTCCGGTTGTGGGTAGGCAGGTAGCACTGTCTGTCGAAGCTGGCGCAATAGACGATGCGCTCGTCGATACCGAGCACCGGCTCCTGGATGGCCGGCAGCACGCGATCGGCGAAGGCCGTGAAGCGCGTCACGAACTGCTGCGGGTCGGTGCCGGGAATCGGCTCGTAGTGCGCGTCGAAGAGCGCGTCGAGCGCGATGTCGCCACGGCTGACCGCCTCCTCGAAGAGCTTGCTGATCGCGGCGGCGGTGTTCCGTGCGGTTTCGATCAGGCGCGTGTCGGGCGACTCTATGCCGGTCGCGGCCGTGAGTTCGATGAGTGTCTCGGAGACGGAGAGCAGATTGCCGAGGCGATCCTTGGCCTGTGAGAAGTTGTCGCTCGAGTTTTCGACACCGGACGCCATCTCGCCCACCTGTTCGTCGAGGCGGTGGCACTGCGTCTCGATCTCGTCCGTCAGCGACGCGATCTGTTCGGCTTCGCCGGCGAGTTCGGTGATCGCGTGCCCGGTCGCGTGCACGACTTCGCCGATCGTGCGCGTGCCCTCGCGTACGCGGTGCGCGCGCGCGGCGTTGTCGGTGCCGTCCGCGATCAGGTGTTCGGTCTGCTCGGCGAGGCGTGCAAGGGTCGTTTCGATCTGGGCCGTGGCCTGCCCGGTCTTGGCGGACAGGTTCTTGACCTCGGCTGCGACGACGGCGAAGCTGCGGCCCGACTCGCCAGCGCGCGCGGCCTCGATCGCGGCGTTCAGCGCGAGCAGGTGGGTCTGGCGAGCGATGACGGAGATCTCCTCGGACACGGCCCGCACGTGATCGAGCGCGTCGCGTAGTGCACCCATCTGGCTGCTGATCGCGGTGACGCCCTCGACGAGGACGTGAATGTCCGCGAGCGATGCCTCGATCGTCTGCTGCGACTGCCGGACCGCGCTCGATGCGTTGGCGCTGACGTTGCGCACCTGCTGCGCGGCCTCGGCGATCCGGTGGTTGCCGCGCAACGTAAGGGCCGCCGATTCGCGCAGCGTATGGCAGACCTCCGCCTGCCGGGCGACGCGGGCGGCGACTTCCTCGACGTGCCCCGACACATCGCAGATCTCGATGCCGAGCCTGCCGGCCTGCTCGGCTATGTCGCCGACGAGTGCGCGTGATGAACGGCGGCCGCGACCGATTCCGAAAAGGTTCACGTTGCTGGGTCTCCTTGTGGGCGCACCCGCCCGGTTCCTGGCGGATAGTGGGCGTGCGCTCCTGACTTGACGGCAGCGCGGCCGCAGACTTGAGGTCGGGTAAACATCGAGGCTGGATTGTCGAAGCGACGCCGGGCGCAGCACGTCGCTCCCCGTGCTCGCGGCGTGCGGGGATGGCCGTGTGCCGGCCGTCCGTCCGCAGGCAGCGTCAGAATACGTGGTGGATGCCGGCATTGACGCCGACCGTCGTGCCCGGCAATCCGAACAGCGCGCCACCCGTTATGCCGAGGCCCGTATTCATCGCGCCGTGGTTGTTGACGACACCGACCTGCGCATACAGGCCGGTTCGCTTCGACAGGCTGTAGTCGGCGCCGATCGCGGCAAGCAGCGAATGATTGTGCGAGTCGTTGCGGTCGGTCGTGTACCACGCGCCGGTGTTCAGGTCGAGGGCCGGCGTGACGCGATAGTCGAGCCCGGCGCTATACACGTTGTTGCTGAACGAGCCGGCGACCTTGTAGCTCGTGAACGACGCCTTGCCGGTCACAGGCCCGAATGTGTAGGCGGCGCCGATCGTCCGGCCGACGAATGCGACCGTGCTCGGAACCGGTGTCGGCGACGTGCCGCCGTTGCCGTCGTAGAGCGCCGCGTTGAGCATGAATGCGCCATTCGTATAGGTGAGGCTGCCGGAATACTGGCGTCCCGCCTGGAAATCCCCGGCTTTTCCGCCGAATCCGAACATCGCGCTGCCTGTCAGCCCGGCGATCGTCGGGCTCGTGTACGAAATCGCATTCGGGTTGAAGAGGCCCGTGACGAGCACGTTGTCGACGTAAGGGATCAGCGCGGCGCCGAAGTGCGAGATATTGCGGGGATCCGATCCGAGCACTGCGAGCACGAATGGCGAGAACTGCAGGCCGACCTTCGTCTCGCCGAATCCGCCATCGATTCCGACCCACGCCTGGCGACCGAAGAAGTTGCCGTTCGAATGGCCGAACGCGCCGTCCGTGATGTTGAAGCCGCTTTCCAGCTTGAATCTCGCATGCAACCCGCCGCCGAGATCTTCGGTACCCGTCATGCCGAAATTGGTCGGCGTCATGCCGGTGTCGGTCAGCGCGAACTGGCGTCCGGCGTTGCCGCCGGTTGCCGAGTCGAGCGATCGGCTCGTATAAAGCAAGGCGGCGTCGAGGTCGCCGTACAGCGTGATGCTGCTCTGAGCGAAGCTGCTCGTGCTTGCCGCTGCGCCCAGCAGTGCCGCGCAAATCATCCGTGTCCTTCCGTTCATCGTCTGTCTCCGTTTTGTTGAGTGTTGTAATACGTATAACTAATTAAATATGCGGCGACGGAATCGATTCGAGCCGCATGCATGCCGTGCCGTCGGGGAACGAACGGCGATGCTTGTCGCGGGCCGGATACGGCCGCGCTCCGGCGCCGCGGCGAGGCGGATTGCCCGCCGCGGCGGGTGGTATCACATCGAGCGGTTCAACTGTTCGAGGATGGCCGGATTCTCGAGCGTGGACGTGTCCTGCGTGATCGCTTCGCCCTTCGCGAGCGAACGCAGCAGGCGCCGCATGATCTTGCCCGAGCGCGTCTTCGGCAGGTTGTCGCCGAAGCGGATGTCCTTCGGCTTCGCGATCGGCCCGATCTGCTTGCCGACCCAGTCGCGCAGCGTCTTCGCCAGCGCCGCCGCTTCCTCGCCTTCCGGACGCGAACGCTTCAGCACCACGAATGCCACCACCGCCTCGCCCGTCGTATCGTCCGGACGGCCGACCACGGCCGCCTCGGCCACGAGTTCGTGCGACACCAGCGCCGATTCGATCTCCATCGTGCCGAGCCGGTGGCCCGACACGTTCAGCACGTCGTCGATCCGGCCCATGATCGTGAAGTAGCCGGTGTCCTTGTCGCGCACGGTGCCGTCGCCGGCGAGATACAGCGTGCCGCCGAGTTCCTCGGGGTAGTAGCTCTTCTTGAAGCGCTCCGGGTCGCCCCAGATCGTGCGGATCATCGCGGGCCACGGGCGCTTGACGACGAGGATGCCGCCCTGCCCGTTCGGCACGTCCTGGCCGGTTTCGTCGACCACCGCGGCCATGATGCCCGGCAGCGGCAGCGTGCACGAACCGGGCACGGTCGGCGTCGCGCCCGGCAACGGCGTGATCATGTGGCCGCCCGTCTCGGTCTGCCACCACGTATCGACGATCGGGCAGCGCTCCTGGCCGACGTGCTTGTGATACCACATCCACGCTTCCGGATTGATCGGCTCGCCGACGGTGCCGATGATGCGCAGGCTCGACAGGTCGTAGCTCTTCGGATGGACCTTGTCGTCAGCCTCGGCCGCCTTGATCAGCGAGCGGATCGCAGTCGGCGCGGTGTAGAACACGGTGACCTTGTGGTCGCCGATCATCTTCCAGAAGCGGCCGGCGTCCGGGTAGGTCGGCACGCCTTCGAACACGACCTGCGTGCCGCCGCATGCGAGCGGGCCGTACGTGATGTACGTGTGGCCGGTCACCCAGCCGATGTCGGCCGTGCACCAGAACACGTCGGTGGGTTTCCAGTCGAAGGTCCACTTCATCGTCTGCGCGGCCCACAGCAGGTAGCCGCCCGTGCTGTGCTGCACGCCCTTCGGCTTGCCGGTCGAGCCC
>NZ_CAJNKE010000240.1 GCF_905232215.1 Burkholderia sp. LMG 13014 | reverse complement strand
ATCCCGGTCGCAGGGTTGCCGGCCGGGCTCGACGGGCTGACGATCGTGCAACTGTCCGACATCCACGTCGGGCCGACGATCCAGCGGCCCTATGTCGAACGGATCGTGCGCGCGGTCAATGCGCTCGATGCCGACCTCGTCGTCGTGACGGGCGACGTGGTCGACGGCTCGGTCAAGCGCCTGCGCGAGCACACGGCGCCGCTCGGCCGCATGCAGTCGCGGCACGGCAGCTTCCTGGTGACGGGCAACCACGAGTATTACGCGGGCGCGCATGCGTGGATCGACGAATTCCGGCGCATCGGGCTGACGGTGCTGCTCAACGAGCACGTGCTGATCGAGCATGATGGCGCGCGCGCAGTGCTCGCGGGTGTAACCGATTTCACGGCAGGCGGGTTCGATCCCGCTCATCGCAGTGACCCTGCGCAGGCGCTGGCGGGCGCGCCGCGCGACGTCGGCACGAAGATCCTGCTCGCGCACCAGCCGCGTAGCGCGGATGCGGCGAATCGCGCCGGTTTTACCGTGCAGTTGTCGGGGCACACGCACGGCGGCCAGTTTCTGCCGTGGCCGCCGTTCGTGCGGCTGCAGCAGCCGGTGATCGGCGGGCTGAGCCGCTTCGGCGATCTGTGGCTCTATACGAGCCGCGGCACCGGATACTGGGGCCCGCCGAACCGCTTCGGCGTGCCGTCCGAGATCACGATGATCCGGCTGACGCGCGGCGGGTAGGGCACGTTCCCCGTCTGGGAAAAGGCCGGTGCAAGCGCATCATCAACGGGAACAGGCCCTGGCCAGCGGCCGTCACTCGATGCGGGCGACCTCGTCGAAGTCGAAGCGCGGGCTGCGCGGGAACAGGCCGGCCGGATCGCCGTAGCCGAGATTCACGAGGAAGTTGCTCCTGATCGCGGTGCCAGCGAAGAACGCGGCATCGACCTTCGCGCCGTCGAAGCCGGACATCGGGCCCGCGTCGAGGCCGAGTGCGCGCGCGGCCAGGATCAGGTAGGCACCCTGCAGCGACGAATTGCGGAACGCGGTGGCCTCGATCAGTGCATCGTTGCCGGCGAACCAGCTGCGTGCGTCGGCGTGCGGGAACAGGCGCGGCAGGTGCTCGTGGAATGCCATGTCCATGCCGACGATCACGGTGACGGGCGCGGCCATCGTCTTCGCGAGATTGCCTGCGGACAGCGCGGGCTTCAGGCGCGCCTTCGCTTCGGGCGACTTGACGAACACGAAGCGCGCGGGGCTCGCGTTTGCCGACGTCGGGCCGAATTTCGTCAGGTCGATCAGCCGGTGCAGCAGCGCGTCGTCGACGGGCTTGTCCTGCCACGCGTTGTGCGTGCGAGCGGTGAGAAACAGTTGATCGAGGGCGGAGTCGGACAGCGTCGTCATGATGGGATCCGGAAAGAAAGCGGCCGGATCGCGCCGGCCGGCATGGCGGAGGAGAGAAGGCGGCGCCCGTCGGCAGGGCGGGCCACGACACGCCGCGATGATAGCGTGATGCACGAACGCGCATCGCCGGGCGCGGCGGCTTCCTTTCATCCGCGAATGACAGCGCATGGCGGTGCGCGACGCCGTTGGCTAGTATGCAGGCATGCACTGTTCGCTCCGTTCATCGCCCGTTTCTCCCGACATGTCGACGCCCGATCTCTTCGCTGACACGCCCGCACCCGACGTGGACTGGTACCCGGACTGGCTGGCGCCGCCCGATGCCGATCGCGCGCTGGCCGCGCTGATCGGCGAGGTCGCGTGGCAACAGGACACGATCCGCACGCCGCGCGGACGCATTCCGTTGCCGCGGCTCACCGCATGGCAGGGCGAGCCGGATGCCGTCTACGTGTATTCGGGGATCCGCAACGTGCCCGCGCCGTGGACGCCGGCCGTACTCGACCTGAAGCGCGCGGTCGAGGCGACGTGCGGCGCGCGTTTCAACAGCGTGCTGCTCAATCGCTACCGCAACGGGCAGGACAGCCTCGGCTGGCATGCGGACAACGAGCCCGAGCTGGGCGATGCGCCGGTGATCGCGTCGGTGAGCCTCGGTGCGATGCGCGTGTTCGACCTTCGCCATCGCAAGACCGGCGTCACGCATGCGTATCGCCTCGGGCATGGCAGCCTGCTCGTGATGCGCGGACGCACGCAGGCCGAATGGCAGCATCGCGTGCCGAAGGCGCCGGGCGTGCAGGGCGAGCGCGTGAACCTGACGTTCCGGCGCGTGATGCCGGCCGGTACGGGCCGGTAACCACCGTCGTCGCCGAGGTGCCCGGAGCGTCGGGCGACTCGTGCCCCGTTTTTGCGATTCACGGGTGACCGATGCAGGCAAGCGGCCGCCCGTGCGGCACGTTGCCGCACGAACGCGAAACTGCGCGCACTGAAACCGCGCTGAAGCCCGTCCCATAAGGGTTTCAGAAAAATTTCATCGACCGCCCGGTTCCGATAGATGAGTGAAACCTCTGATGGTGCGTCGCAACAATCTTTGACTAGACTGTCCAATGGCAGAAACGCGTCGCATCCCGACGCGATCCTTTCGACATGCCCCACGCGTTGCCGATGCGGTGCGCAAGGGGGCAGGAGCAAAACGCGTGACCGTATTCGACCCTTCCTTCGAACCCTCGCTGCACGTCTTTGAACAAGACGGCGGATGGCAATGGGCGCTGACGGTGAGGCGGGCGACCGGCGTCGGCGTGAAAGTCGTTGCGTTCAGCCGGGACGGCTTTCGCGGCGAAGCCGAGGCCTATGCCGCCGGCCAGCTTGCCCGCGCCGAGTATGACGCCGCCGTGACGGCCTGACGCCGTCGCGGCGATCCCGCCCGAGGATCGTCTTCATTTCTTGCCGCCCGCCGCCGGGCGGTTTTTCCCGATCGTTTTCAGTTTTCCGTCGCCTGTCGCGCTTCGCGCGACAGCGCGTGCGGCGTGCTTGCGCGCCCGTCCGCCTGAGCTCGCCGCACCAAATGGTCCGTACCATTCGACACGTGTGTGCCATACGTCGCGCTTAACGTCCCTGCACGGTGTCCGTCGCGCCGGCGATGCGGCTTTGCGCCGCGATGTGCACGCCGGACGCCGGACGACGACCCATCGACAAGAATGCAGGTCATGTGCGACGACAGAACCGACTACAACCGCCATGCGCGCGACGGATCGCGCACGGCGCGGGCGCCGGAACGGGGATTCACGCTGATCGAGGTGCTGATCGCGCTGGCGATCGTCGCGGTGGCGCTCGGCGCGGTGATGCGCGCGATCGGCGCGCTCGCGTCGGATACCGACATGGCGCGCATGCGCCTGCTCGCGTTATGGAGCGCCGACAACGCGCTCGGCGAGATCCGCATCGCATCGACGTGGCCGTCCGTCGGCACGAACACGTTTGCATGCCCGCAGGGCCGCTACCGGTTCGTGTGCCGCCAGTCGGTGGCCGCGTTGCCGAGCCCGCTCGTGCGTCGCGTGACGGTGAGCGTGTATCCGTCCGCGTCGAGCCGCAACGTGCTCGCCGAAGTCGTCACGGTGATCCAGAATGAAGCGCGCCGCTGACCCGCGCGCGGCGGCGCGTGCCCGCGGCTTCACGCTGATCGAGATGCTGGTCGCGATTACCCTGCTCGCGGTGATCGCGCTGCTGTCGTGGCGCGGCCTCGATGCAACGATCCGTGGCCGCGACGATATCGCGTCGAATCTGGCGCAAACGCGTCTGCTCGGCCGCTACTTCTCTCAACTGCAGTTCGACCTGACGAACCTCGTGACGCCCGACGAAGTGTTCGGGCCGCCGCTGCGCATCCACCCGGGTGAACTCGTGATGGTGCGTCATCTCGGGGTCGGCGGCGGGCCGACGCAGATGCAGGTCGTGCGCTACCAGCTCAACGGGCGCGAGCTCGTGCGCAGCGCGTCGCAGCCGCTCGCGTCGCTCGCCGAGGTCGACGACGCGCTGCATCACATGGATGCGTTCGCGCGCGTGGTGGTCAGCAATGATGCGCGCTCGATGCAGCTTTCCGTGTGGATTCCGCCCGGCGGATGGACGACGAGCCAGGCCGCCATCGAACAGTCCTATGCGCAGTTTCTCGCGCAGCACGGGATCAGCAACTCGACGTCGATCGGCGTGCCGGTGCCGCGCGGGGTTCGCTTCTCGGTCACGATGGGTGCGCCGGCGGTCGAATACGTGCGGACGATCCCGATCGGCCAGTGAGCGCGCGACGGCGTCCTGCGCACGCGGCCAGGCCCCGAAAGCCGTTCCGTCTCCCGGGCAAAATGGTCCGTAACTTTCGTCATACGTCTGTTATTGGCCGTCCGTTAGTCTCGTCACGAGCATGACCGACGCAACCGGTTCCATCGACCGGCTCAGCGGCGGCATCGGCAAACGGGAAGGGGGTGAACGTGACGGTCGAGCACCGGCATGATGCACACGCGCTCGCGTCGGGACACGATGCGCGCGGACAATGGCAATCGGCGGCGATTCTGGGCCGCGCACAAAACTGGCACAGCGCCGGACGTTTTGGCGAAGCGGCGCGCGATTATCTCGCGGTGCTCGCGAAGGAACCCGATCATCCGCAGGCGCTGCACCTGTACGGCGTACTGCAATTCCAGTGCGGTGACGCCGATCAGGCCGAAGCGCTGCTGCGCCAGTCGATCGCGATCGCGCCGGACGTGCGCGCGCTGTCGGATCTCGGCGCGATTGTCGGCGAACGCGGTCGCGTCGACGAAGCCCTCGGCCATTTCGCGTCCGCGCTGCAAGCGGCACCCGACGACGTGCAGACGCTCGTGCGCCGCGGCAACACGTTGATCGGCCTGCGCCGCTACGACGACGCGCTCGCGTCGTTCGATCGTGCACTGGCGGTGTCGCCGCTGGTGCTCGACGCGCTCTGCAATCGTGGCGGCGCGCTGCGCGCGCTCGGCCGCCTCGACGACGCACTCGACACCTACGACCGCGCACTGATGGTCGATCCGCAATCGTTCGAATCGTGGTTCAACCGCGGCATCGTGCTGCGCGCGTTGCGGCGCGCGGCCGATGCGCTGCATTGCTTCGATCGCGCGAACGCGATCCGGCCAGGCATCGCCGCGATCATGATCGAGCGCGGCCGTACGCTCGCCGAACTCGACCGTCTGAACGAAGCGCTGGCCGCCTTCAACGACGCGCTCGCGGCCGATCCCGAGCGGCTCGACGCGCTCTGCGACAGTGCGGCCGTGCTCGAACGGCTCGGTCGCGCAGACGAAGCGCTTGCGCGTTGCGAGCGGGTGCTGGCGCTCGATCCGGATCATGTCCGCGCACTCGCGGGCCGCGGCAATGCGCTGCTGCAGCTCGAGCGCTACGACGACGCACTCGACAGCTACGAACGGGCCCTTGCCATCGATCCGCGCTCGGCCGATACGCTGTGCAACCGCGGCACCGTGCTGCGCGACCTGCAGCGCTTCGACGCGGCACTCGCCAGCTACGATGCCGCGCTGGCGCTCGACGAGCGTTTCGCAGAAGCGTGGACGAACCGCGGCAATGTGCTGCGGGACCTGCATCGCTACGACGAAGCGATCGCGTCGGTCGATCGTGCGCTCGCGCTGCGCCCCGACCTTGCGACCCACTGGCTGGCCCGCGGCAACCTGCTTGCCGAGACGGGGAAGGTGGATGACGCATTCACCGCCTACGATCGCGCGCTCGCGCTGCAACCCGACTTCGCCGCCGCACACTGCGCGCGTGGTGCGCTGCACCTGATGGAAGGCGATTTCACGCATGGCTGGCGCGGGTACGAATGGCGGCTGCGCGATACGCAGCTCGCGCAGCATGCGCGGCCGTTCACGCAGCCGGTGTGGCGCGGTGACGAACCGCTCGACGGCAAGACGATCCTGATCCATGCGGAGCCGGGCATCGACGACACGCTGCAGTTCTGCCGTTATGTCCCGCTCGTCGTCGCACGCGGCGCACGCGTGGTGCTCGAGGTACCGCCGGCGTTGCGCGCGCTGATGGCGTCGCTCACCGGCGCAGCCCACGTGATCGCGCGCGGCGAACCGCTGCCGGCCTTCGACTGCCACGTGCCGCTGCCGAGCCTGCCGCATGCGTTTCGCACCGACGCGGACACCATTCCACGCACCGCCGCGTACCTGCATGCGGACCCGCAGCGCACACGCCAGTGGGACACGCTGCTCGGCGAACGCCGCAGGCTGCGCGTCGGGCTCGCCTGGGCAGGCGATTCGGCACGACGGAATGACGCCGGTCGGTCGATCGATTTCGCGCGACTCGCGCCGCTGTTCGATCTCGATGTCGACTGGATCAGCCTGCAGAAACCGCTGGACGAACGCGACGCCGTGCGGCTGGCGGATGCGCAGGTATCCCGCGTCGACGACGAACTCGGCGATTTCGCGGACCGGGCCGCATTGATCGGCGCGCTGGATCTCGTGATCGCGGCTGATTCGGCGGTCGCCCATTTGGCCGGTGCGCTGGGCGCGCGCGTCTGGGTGCTGCTGCCCGACCCGCCGGCGTGGCGCTGGATGCGCACGCGTGACGACAGCCCGTGGTATCCGTCCGCGCGGCTGTTTCGCCAGCCGGCACCCGGCAACTGGGCCGAAGCGATCGACGCGGTGCGTGCCGCGCTCGAACCGATGACACGTTAGACACGACACGCGATACGAACAGCGACAGTGGGGGCCACACGATGACACCGAACGGGGAAGGGACGACATTGGCGAGCGCGACGGTCGCGCCGGATCGCCGTCCGCCCGACACCATGCAGCTCGAACGGCTGCTCGTGCGCGCACGCAAGGCGCATCACGAGGGCGCGCTGCAGCACGCGGAGAATGCCTATGCCGAGCTGCTGGCGCTCGATCCCGAGCATCCGGAGGCGCTGCACCTGCTCGGCGCGGTGCGTTTCCAGCAAGGGCGGCTCGACGATGCCGAGCCGCTGATGCGGCGCTCGGTCGAGCGCCAGCCGGTGCCGCTCGCGCTCGCGAACTACTCGGCGGTGCTGGCCGGGCTCGGGCGCGAGCACGATGCGCTCGCGCGGCTCGACGAGGCGCTCGCGATCAATCCCGTGCACCAGCGCGTGCTGTTCCAGCGGGCCGGGCTGCTCGCGCAACTCGCGCGGTACGACGAAGCACGCGCGGTCTACGATCGATTGCTCGAACTGACGCCCGGGTTCGCCGACGGCTACGTGAAACGCAGCGACATGCTGCGCGCGCTTGGGCGCTTCGACGACGCACTTGCCGATTGCGACCGGGCGATTGCGCTCGCCGGCCGGACGTTCGATGCAATGCGCGCACGCGGGCTTGCACTGCGTGAACTCGGCCGCTTTCGCGACGCGGCAGACAGCTATGGCCACGCGCTCGCGCTGCGGCCGGGTAGCGCCGGCGTGCTGTTCCAGCGCGGTGTCGCGTATCTCGACCTGCACGATCCTGAATACGCGCTGGCGGATTTCAATGCGGCGATCGCGGCGAGCCCCACATTCGTCGATGCGATCTGCAACAGCTCGATCGCGCTCGAACAGCTTGGCCGGCACGACGAAGCGCTGATGCGTTGCGATCGTGCGCTCGCGATCGACCCGCGCCACGCGCGCTCGCTCGCCAATCGCGGCAACGCGGCGAGCCACCTGGGCCGCTTCGCGGACGCGGTCGACAGCTATGCCCGCGCACTCGAGGTCGAGCCGGGCAGCACGGGCGTGCTGTGCAACTACGCAAGCGCGCTGATGCAGGTGGCGCGTCATGACGATGCGCACGCCATGTGCGACCGCGCGCTGGCGATCGATTCGCACTATGCGCCCGCATCGTTCACGCGTGCACGTGTCCGGCTCGAAACGCACCGCTACGACGATGCGCTCGACGATCTCGCCTGCGTGATCGCCGCGACGTCGCGCGACAAGCTCGCGCACTTCCATCGCGGCAGCGCGTTGCGCGCACTGCGGCGGCACGAGGATGCGCTGCGCGCGTATGCGCAAGCGATCGACATCGATCCCGACTATGCGCACGCGCACTGCATGCGCGCGTTCCTGTGCTTGTCGATCGGCGATTTCGAGGCTGGCTGGGCCGAATACGAATGGCGCTGGCGCGACAGCCAGCTCGACGGCAGCCGGCGCGACTTCGCGCAGCCGCGCTGGACGCACGGGGTGCCGCTCGACGGGCAGACGATCCTGCTGTATCCGGAGCAGGGGCTCGGCGACACGCTGCAGTTCTGCCGCTACGTGCCGCTCGTGAAGGCGCTCGGCGCGCGCGTCGTGGTCGAGGCGCCCGTCGAGCTGAAGGCGCTGTTCGCGACGCTCGACGGTGTCGACGTGCTCGTTGCGCGCGGCGATCCGCTGCCGCCGTTCGATCTGCATTGCCCTTTGCTGAGTCTGCCACTCGAATTCCGCACCGACCTGTCGTCGATCCCTGCGGGCGGTCCGTACCTGCGCGCCGATCCGGTGCGGGTCGAGCACTGGCGCGCGCGTCTGGGCGCGACCGACCGGCCGCGCATCGGCCTCGTATGGTCCGGCAACCCGCTGCACCTGAACGACCGCAACCGCTCGATCACGCTCGCCGATCTGGTGCCGCTGCTCGACGACCGTTTCGAATGGATCAGCCTGCAGAAAGTGATCCGCGACGAAGATCGTCCGGTGCTCGATGCGAGCCCGATCCGCTTCGTCGGCGACGAACTGACGGATTTCGCGGAAACGGCCGCGCTGACCGAGGCGATGGACGCGGTGATCAGCGTCGATACGTCGGTTGCGCACCTGGCCGGTGCGCTCGGCCGGCCGCTCGCGGTCATGCTGCCGCACACGCCGGACTTCCGCTGGCTGCTCGATCGCGACGACAGCCCGTGGTATCCGGGCG
>NZ_CAJNKE010000239.1 GCF_905232215.1 Burkholderia sp. LMG 13014 | reverse complement strand
CGTTTGCGCCTGCCGACGCACGCGAGGCCGACGTGCTGCACTACGCGCGGGCGCGCTGGCCGCACGTATCGTTCGAGCGGCTGGTCTCGGGGCCCGGCATCGCGGTGATTCACGCGGCGCTCGCGGCGCGCGACAGCTGCGACGCGCCCGAGGCCGGCGCGACCGATACGGCAGCCATCATCGGTCGTGCGCTCGACGGCGACGCACGCAGCGTGGCGACCCTGGAGTGCTTCTGCGGCATGCTCGGCACGTTCGCGGGCAATCTGGCTCTGACCCTCGGCGCGACCGGCGGCATTCATATCGGTGGGGGCGTCGTGCCGCGCCTCGGTGCAATGTTCGATGCATCGCCGTTTCGTGCCCGCTTCGAGGCGAAGGGCCGCTTTGCCGGTTATCTCGCGAAGATTCCGACCTTCGTGATCACCGCGCCGCATCCGGCCTTCGTCGGTGTGTCGCGTCTGCTCGCCCGCGCGTTGGGCGAGGCCGGCTGACGCGTTGCACGGGCCGCCGAGTCGTAGCGCGACGGTTGCCTTCCCGACGCGCGGCGATCGGGTGGAAGCTTGCGTTGCCGCGCAAGCTCGTCCTGTTGCATGTCGATCGGTCGTGCCGCCGCCGCGGGCAACACGCGCGTGCCGCGACCGCACCGTCATGTCCGGAGGGTGTGGCTGTAGCTCGATTGTCTGAAGCGTGTCGGCGTGTTGAAAGCAATCCGGCCGCGCGCGACGCCGCCTTATGGAATACGCCGACTGGAAGTTGTCCCGGAACTCATTTACTTTTAGAACAGTTGCGCCGATGCGTCGGGCGTTCCGGAGGAGTCATGACCGCATTCCAGAAAGTGTGGCAGTTGCTCGTCGGAAAGCCGCTCGACCCGCTCGATCCGCGCACGCGGCATGCGATTGCCGTGACGCCGCTGCTGGCCTGGGTCGGGCTCGGCGCCGACGGGCTGTCGTCGTCGTGTTACGGCCCGGAGGAGGCGTTTCTCGCGCTCGGCCAGCACCATGCGCTCGCGCTGTTCCTCGCACTCGCGACCGCGGCGACCGTGTTCATCATCGCGCTCGGCTACAACCAGGTGATCGAGCTGTTCCCGACCGGCGGCGGCGGCTATCGCGTCGCGACGTCGCTGCTCGGATCGAAGCCGGGGCTGGTATCCGGCGCGGCGCTGCTGGTCGACTACGTGCTGACTGTCGCGACGTCGCTCGCGAGCGGGGTCGACGCGTTCTTCAGCCTGCTGCCGGTCAGCGCGCAGGCGTTCAAGCTCACGACCGAGATCGTGCTGATCCTGATGATGACGGGGCTCAACTTCCGCGGGATGCGCGAATCGATCCTGGTGCTGCTGCCGATCTTCATCGGCTTCGTGATCCTGCACTTCGGGCTGATCGTGTATGGCGTCGCCGTGCATGGCAGCAGCCTCGCGATGGTGGTGCCCGACGCCGTGCACGAAGCGCACGGCATGTCGCAGTCGCTCGGCCTGTTCGTGCTGCTCGCGCTGCTGATGCGCGCGTTCTCGCTTGGCGGCGGTACCTATACGGGCCTTGAGGCCGTGTCGAACAACGTGAACATGCTCGCCGATCCGCGCGTGCCGAACGGGAAGGTGACGATGTGGTACATGTCGACGTCGCTCGCGTTCACGGCCGGCGGGATCATCCTGCTGTACATGCTGTGGCACGCGAAGCCCGTCGACGGCGAGACGCTGAACGCGGTCGTGTTCGGCAGCGTGATCGACCATCTCGGGCTCGGTTCGGCGTTCGCGCGCCACGCATTGCTCGCGGCCGTGCTCGCGTTCGAGGCCGGGCTGCTGCTGGTCGGCGCGCAGACGGGCTTCCTCGACGGCCCGGCCGTGCTGTCGAACATGGCGTCGGATTCGTGGGTGCCGCGCCATTTCCGCGACCTGTCGGGGCGCCTCGTGCGGCAGAACGGCATCATCGTCGTCGGGCTGTCGAGCCTGCTGATCCTGTTGTGGACGCACGGCAACGTCGACGTGCTCGTCGTGCTGTACAGCATCAACGTGTTCCTCACGTTCAGCATGTCGCTGCTCGGGCTGTGCACGTACTGGTGGCATCATCGCAGCCAGCAGGGCTGGTTCAAGCACTTCTTTCTGTCGGCGCTCGGGCTGAGCGTGACGGCGACCGTGCTCGTGATCACGCTGATCGAGAAGTTCACGGCCGGCGGCTGGCTCACGGTGCTCGTGACGAGCGCGGTGATCGCGCTGTGCTTCATGATCAACCGCCACTACGCCTATACGCGTGTGCAGCTCGCCAAGGAGGACGAACTGTTCTCGGGCAAGGCACCCGAAATCGACGAGGCCACCGCGCCGGGCAAGCCCGACCCGTCGCAGCCGACCGCCGTGCTGCTGGTCGGCAAGCATCGCGGCGCGAGCATGCACGCGCTGCTGTGGGTCAACCGGCTGTTCCCCGGCCACTTCCGCAACGTGATCTTCCTCGCGGTCGGCGAAGTGGACGCGAAGGCGTACGACGGTCACGAACATCTCGAACGGCTGCGCCACGCGATCACCGAATCGCTCGACTACTATGTCGCGCACTGCCGCCGCAACGGCATCGCGGCCGACTACCGGATCGCGTTCGGCACGAACCCTGTCGTCGAATTCATGAACCTCGCATCGTCGACGCTCGACGAGTATCCGAACTCGGTGTGCTTCGCGAGCAAGCTGATCTTCCGGCGCGTGAATTTCCTCACGGCCTGGCTGCACAACCAGACGCCCGTCGAGCTGCAGGCGCGCCTGCACGTCGAGGGCAAGCAGATGGTGCTGCTGCCGATGAACGTCGGGTAGCGGTGCACGTCGCGTGCCGCGGCGCGTGATGGCATCACCGCACGGTTATGTGCCATTCAGGGTCTGTACGCTTGAATACATCACAATGTGATATAAAATCGAATCAGGCCTCGGTGTCATCCGGCCTCCACGCCACATACGAACCCGGCCGCGCGACGCGCGCATCGTGCCGGGCGAACGTCCGGTTCAGAAGAACGGGCGGCGCTTACGCGCAGCGGGATGGCCACGGGGCCTCGCCGCGACCGGCGGCACGATGCGCCGTACGGGTCGCGGCGACGACAAGGGGAAATGACGATGCTGATCACGTTTCGCTCCTCTGCCGCACCCGATATCGTGATGCTGCGCGATCTGGCGCAGTATCTGCTGGGGTTGGTCGGCAAGGGGCTGGACGTCCGCGGCGTGATTTCCACCGACGAGCTGCCGGGTGCGATCGCGCGGCTCGAACAGGCCATCAGGGACGATGCGGCGCGCGAACGCGCACACGAGCATTCGACGCAGGCGCTGCGCGACGACGTGTCGCCGCATGCGGGCGGGCTCGCGCAGCGCGCGTGGCCGCTGCTGGACATGATGCGTGCGGCCCACGAACAGGGCCGGCACGTGATGTGGGGCGTGTAGGCGCGCATCGCGCGTGCCGCCGCGGTACCGGACCTCCGCTGGAAGGCCGGCGGCATGGGCGTCGTTCGACGCGCGGCCGCCGGCCGGTTTTTTTGCGCGGTGCGATCACGTGATAGCGCGATTACGGATGATGATGCGTATGCGAGCGTGACGAGCGTCGCGCGGGCCGGTGCAGCAGCCTGTCGCGCGTGCGGTCGCGGCCGCGCCCGGCCGTGAAGAACAGCACCGCGAACACGAGGAGCGCGACCAGCAAGAACGCCTGGACGATACTGTTTTCCATGTCGCCTCCAGCATGACGAGGGACAAAGGGCGCCGCGGCCGGCGGTCAGCCGGCGGGCATGAACGTGCCGGCGAGCATCGTGTCGATGAAGCGCTTGGCCAGCGCGATCGAGATCCTGACCGCGTCCGCGTCGTTGCGGAATACGTGATGCTTCGGGTCGAGCAGGTGCGCTTCGTGGCAGCCGCGGGCATCGTGCCAGACCACGACGGCGAGCGGCTCGTACAGCGCGCCGAGTTCGAGCCCTTCGCCGGCCACCGGGTCGACGAGCGCGATCGCGCGAATCCCGCACTGGCGATAGGTCAGGCAGAGCGGCGAAGCCATGACGGCCTCCGTGGCAGACGCCGATCGTTCCGACCCTGCGCGCGGCGTGATCGGACGAATGGGCGCCGCGCCGTATTCACGTCAGCATCGGTATCGCTTCGATCAGCGCGATGCCGAGCAACGCACCGATCGCGGCGCCGACCAGTCTCGGATGCCACCGTAGATGGAGTGCCGTCAGCAGTGCGCCAAACAGGACCAGGCCCAGCAGCGTGAACGCGATCACGAGGTAACCCATCTCGAAGTCGCTATTGATGATCGCCATGATGCCTCCTTCCCCATGTCGGCGTGTCGTGTCCGGCAGCGTGTCATTCCGTCGACGTCGCACGCATGGATGATCTGACTGAATTATATGTCGCGACGTGATGCAAAAAAGCCCTCTCGCCCGGGACAGCGCGCACGGGGCGGCATACCGGCGTGGCGAAGCGGGTGATGCACGCGCGTCCGGCTCGCCGCCGCGCGGCTTGACGCTCGCCGGCACGTCACCCACACTGGTTCGCACGACGGGCATGCGGCGCGCGAGCGGTCATGTGCGTGTCATGCGGATCGAACCGTCCGCGCCGGCGCGCGGCCCCGGCGCCCGGCAACGAACGCGCGGAGAGCTTCGACGTGGTGCTTTTTCCTTCCCGCTGGACCGGCCGCCTGCTCGCCTGCGCGATCGCGCTCGGCGCAGGCGCTGCCGTGGCCGATGTGCGCGACAACGGCGACCCGGGCACCGACGCGCCCGTCACGATCGTCAGCGATGTCCACGAATTCGTGATCCAGCACGACGGTTCGCTCGACGAGCACGACGACTCGACGCTGCGTGCGAACAACGCGAGCGGCATCGATGCGGTTGCGCAGCGCTACGTGTGGTTCGACAAGAATCTCGAGAAGGTGGACCTGCTGGCGGCCGAGACGATCGACCGCGACGGTGTCGCGCATCCGGTCGGCGCGGACGGCATCCGCGACGTGCAGGAACCGCGCTCGGCCGGCGCGCCGACGTTCCAGGACGGGCTGTTGCGCACCGTCGTGTTTCCCGGCGTCGAAGCCGGGTCGAGCACGCGCGTGGCGTTCCGCAAGACCCGCACGAAGCCGGTCAACCGCGGCTACTTCGGCTACACCGTCGAGCCGTCGCGCGAGCCGGTCGACAGCCAGCGGCTGATCTTCGACGTGCCGGCCGACATGCCGCTGTACGCGGATGCACGCGGCTACGTCGCGCTGCCGCCGGTCACCGCGAACGGCCGCACGCGCTACGAATTCGACTACCGGCACGGCCCGTACGACCGCATCGAGAACGGTGCGGTCGGCTACGCGACCTATGGCGACCGGCTCGTCGTGTCGACGCTGCCCGACTACGCGGCGTTCGCCGCGCGCTACCGCGACGCGGCCGTCGATCCGGGCACGGACGATCCGGCCGTTGCGCAACTGGCGCGCACGCTCACCGCGGGTGCCGCCGGTCCGCGCGACAAGGCGCGCATCCTGTACGACTGGGTGCAGGCGAACATCCGCTACGTCGGGCTGTTTCTCGGCGAAACGGCCGCCGCGCCGCATCGCGTCACGGACATCCTGCGCAACCGCTACGGTGACTGCAAGGATCATGTCGCGCTGTTCGGCGCGCTGCTCGCGGCGGTCGGCATCCGCAGCGAGCCGGTGCTGCTCAATCTCGGGTCGGTCTACACGCTGCCGTCGGTGCCCGGGTACGGCGGCGGCGCGATCAATCACGCGATCACGTGGCTGCCCGATCTCGCACTTTATGCGGATACGACGACGGCCGGCATCGCGTTCGGCTATCTGCCGCCGATCGTGATGGACCGTCCCGCGCTGCTCGTCGACACGGGTGTGCTGTCGCGCACGCCGGCCACGCAGCCGCGCGGCCGCATCGCGCGGGTCGAGATCGATGCAGCCGGGCCCGGCGCTACGCGTTTTCACGCGTACATCGAGGACGACGGCTGGACGGCTGAACTCGAACGCAACCTGTTTCGCCGCGCGACGCCCGACCTCATTGCGCAACTCGCGAACGATCGCCTGCGGCAAAGCGGCTTGCGCGGCCGCGCGCAACTGTCGACCAGCGACCGGCGCGTGACCGAGGGGCCGTTCGACGTGACGGTCTCGGGCACGCTGGATCATTTCGTGTGGCCCGACGGCACGACCGCGTTGCCCGCGCTGTCGAGCCTGACGGGCGGCATCGCGACGCAGGTCGAGCACTGGCTGGCCGAACCGGTGCGCACGCAACCGTGGGGCTGCATCGGCGGCACGTTCGACGAGACCGGCCAGATCGCGCTGCCGGCCGATGTCGCGTTGACCGACCTGCCCACCGATACGGCCGTGCACGACCGCTTCGTCGACTTCACGTCGCATTACGTATTCGACGCGGCCGCGCGCGTCGTGCAGGTTACGCGGCGGATGACCGCGGATTTCGGCCGTCAGGTGTGTACGCCGGACGAATTCACGGCGCTGCGCGCGTCGCTCGAACATATCGAACGCGACACGCAGGCGCAGATCGTCGTGCGGGCGAAAGGGCGTTGAACGGGCAGGGGACGTGCGCGCGTCGTCGCCACCGGTCGACGCGCAGGAGGGAAATCATGACGGAACGGGACTACGAGATCGCCGATCTCTCGAAGGATTTGCTGGGCCGGATCGTGCAGGGCACCGCGGCGAGCGGCGCGGTCGTGGATGCGGAGCAGTGCGCGGCGCTTGCCGTGCAGTGCGCGACGGCGCTAATCGACAAGCTGGAAGCGCGCAACGGTTGAGCGGTCGGGTTCATGCGTTGCGCGCACATCGCTCACCGGCCCGGTATCACGGGCTGGTCGCCAGCGCGCCGCGAACGGTCGCGCGCTGACGCTGACAGTAGCGCCCGAGCCCGACAATGCCGACGAGGGAAACGAACGACAGCAGCGTGAAGAACGCCGCGAGCGGCAGCCATTGTCCGCGAAACTGCTGCGCGAGCATCGTACCGATCAGCGGCGTCGTACCGCCGGCGACCATCGCGCACAGCTGGTACGCGATCGAGATGCCGGAGTAGCGGACGCGCGTCGGAAACGCCGGGGTCATGAAGCCGGCGATGACCGCGTAGATCGCCGACAGCGTGACGACCGAGAACGAAATGCCGGCAACGATCGCGACGGGGTTCCGGGTCTGAACGAGCAGGAACATCGGATAGGGTGTCAGCATCGACAGCACGGCCGCGCAGGTGAGGAAGCGCGTCTCGCCGAAGCGTTGCGCGAGCAGCGCGGAGACGGGCTGCGACAGCAGCTGGATGAGGGTGACGACGAACAGGCAATCGAGAATGAACGACTTCGACATGCCGAGGTAGGTCGTCACGTACGAAATCATGAACGTATTCGTGAAGAAGAATCCGGCCGAGCCGATCGTCGTTGCCGCGGCGGCCAGCAGGATCGGTACCCACGCGGTGCGCAGCACTTCGGCGACGGGGTACTTGGCCACGGCGTTGGTATCGCGCACGCGTTCGAATTCGGGCGACTCCTTCACGCCGAGCCGGATCGCCATCCCGATGAGGAGCAGCACGAAGCTCGCGAGGAACGGCAGGCGCCAGCCCCAGCTGACGAAGCTGTCGTGGTCGAGCGACGTGACGAAGCGGAACGCGAGCAGCGACAGGATCAGCCCGGCGGGGCTGCCCATTTGCGGGAACGACGCGAAGAACGTCTTGCGGCCGGCCGGCGCGTGTTCGCTCGCCATCAGCACGGCGCCGCCCCATTCGCCGCCAACCGCGATGCCCTGCAGGATCCGCAGCAGCACCAGCAGGATCGGCGCCCAGATGCCGATCGTCGCGTAGCCGGGCAACAGGCCGATGCCGGTCGTCGCGATCCCCATCAGGAACATGGTGAGCACGAGCATTTTCTTGCGGCCGATGCGGTCGCCGAGGTGGCCGAACACGGCGCCGCTCAGCGGCCGCGCGACGAAACCGACAAAAAAGATGCCGAACGACGCCATGGTGCTCAGGAAGTGGTTGCCGCTCGGGAAGAACACGTCGCCGAGCACCAGCGCGGCGGCGGTCGCGTACGTGTAGTAGTCGTAGAACTCGACGGCGGTGCCGATGAACGCCGCGGTGGCGGCGCGCACGGGCTGATGCGTGTGGGGGGCAGGTTGAGACATGGGCTGTCCTGTCGTTCGTATGAGGGTGCCGGCCGTGCCGCGGTGTTCTGCCGCGCGAGGCCCTGGCGTGCCGCAATGCGGTTTATCCGTCGCCGATATGCGTGCGTAAAATTCTGTTTTTTAATTCCGAGCATTAGCGGCGTTTATGCTCGCCGCCTGCGCATGCGCGTCGGCTACGCGCCGGCATTGCGCGTGGCGTTCGAGCAGCCGGCGCGCATTGTTCGCGTCGGGTGCATCGATGCGCCCGGGGGCGGCGGCGTGGCCGGATGCCGATTGCGCGCGATAGGCATCCAGCAGCGCGCGCGCCGCGTGCGCGTCCGCATCGGACGGCGTCAGCGCCCGGTTGATCGCGTCCACATGCGCGGCGAACACCGCGCATTTCGACCGGAAGCCCAGCCCGGTCGACGTGTCGAGATCGTGCGCGAGGACGTCTGCCGCGAGGTAGGTGCAGGGCAGGTCGATCGGCTGGCAGCCGGCCGCGATGCATTCGATCAGGAAGCGGCTGCGCGCATGCAGCAGTTCCAGCCCGTCACGCGTGCGGCGCGCGCCGAAGCTTGCCGCGAGATCCTCGACCGCCAGCATCGCGTGACGGATGCGCGGGCTCGCGGCGAGCATCGCGCCCAGGTGCACGAGTCCGCGGGCGGACTCGATCGTCGGCACGAT
>NZ_CAJNKE010000238.1 GCF_905232215.1 Burkholderia sp. LMG 13014 | reverse complement strand
GTTCGACGTGCGGTCGACAGTGTCGTCGTGCAGCAGGAACGTCACGTCGTCGGCCGACAGCTTCGCGTCGAACTCGACCATCCGGTGGCCACGGCGCGCGCCTTCGTCGAGCGCCGCGAGCGTGTTCTCCGGCGCGAGCGTGCCGCCGCCGCGATGGGCGACGACGCGCGGATAGGGCCAGTCGGTACGAATTGTCATCGTCGGTCTCTCGGCAGGTACAGCAGGTTCAGGCGGCACGCTTGCCGGTCTCGGGATCGAAGAAATGCAGCCGGTGCGCAGGCAGCGCGGCCGCCAGCGCCGTGCCGCGCGCGGGGCGGTCTGCGTGCGGCAGGCGCACCGCAACATCGTGATTGCCCCAGCGGCCATGCGCGAGATTGTCCGCGCCGAGCAGCTCGCACGAATCGACCGGCAACGTGGCCTGCGCGACGCCCGGCTGCGGCGTCATGTGCTCGGGACGCACGCCGAGCACCCAGTCGCGCCCGGTGGCGATCGCGGTTCCGATGCCGGGCGCGCCGGCAACCGGCAGCGCAGGGCCGCCGCCTGCAACCGTAAACGTCGCGCCGTCGTCCGACAGCCGGCCGTGCATCAGGTTCATCGCGGGCGAGCCGATGAAGCCCGCGACGAACACCGTCGCCGGCTTCTCGTACACGTCGACCGGCGCACCGATCTGCTCCGCGTAGCCGCGGTTCATCACGATCACGCGCTGCGCGAGCGTCATCGCCTCGATCTGGTCGTGCGTCACGTAGACGCTCGTCGTCGCGAGCCGTGCATGCAGCCGCTGGATCTCGAGCCGCATCTGCACGCGCAATTTCGCGTCGAGGTTCGACAACGGCTCGTCGAACAGGAACACCGACGGCTCGCGCACGATCGCGCGCCCCATCGCGACGCGCTGTCGCTGGCCGCCCGACAGCTCGCGCGGCCGCCGTGCGAGCAGCGGCTCGAGCTCGAGGATCTTCGCGGCCGCGGCGACGCGCGAGTCGATCGTCGCGCGCTCGATCCCGCGGATCTTCAGCCCGTAGCCCATGTTCTGCGCGACCGTCATGTGCGGGTACAGCGCATAGTTCTGGAACACCATCGCGATGTCGCGATCCTTCGGCTCCAGCGCGTTGACGACGCGCTCGCCGATCGCGATCTCGCCGTCCGTCACCGTCTCGAGCCCCGCGATCATCCGCAGCAACGTCGACTTGCCGCAGCCCGACGGGCCGACCAGCACGATGAATTCGCCGTCGGCGATCTCCACGTCGATGCCATGCAGCACGTGCTGCTTGCCGTCGTAGGATTTCCTGACGCCCTTCAAGCTCAGCGCAGCCATACCTGGTCCTTCTCCCGGTTACCGTCCATTGTTTATTTCTCGGAATCGACGAGGCCGCGCACGAACCAGCGCTGCATCGCCAGCACGACGACGAGCGGCGGGATCATCCCCAGCAGCGTCGCCGCCATCACGTATTGCCATTCGGTTGCGGCGTCGCCGCTCGCGATCATCGTCTTGATACCCACCACCGCCGTCGACAGCGATGCCTCCGTCGTGATCAGGATCGGCCACAGATACTGGTTCCAGCCGTAGATGAACGTGATCACGAACAGCGCCGCGATGCTCGTCTTCGACAGCGGCAGCACGACGTCCCAGAAGAACCGCAGCGGCCCCGCGCCGTCGATGCGCGCGGCATCCATCAGCTCGTCGGGCAGCGTCATGAAGAACTGGCGGAACAGGAACGTCGCGGTCGCCGATGCGATCAGCGGCAGCGTGAGCCCCGCATAGGTGTTCGTCAGGTGCAGCGTCGACACGACCTGCACGGTCGGGAAGATCCGCACCTCGACCGGCAGCATCAGCGTGATGAAGATCAGCCAGAACGCCGTGTTGCGGAACGGGAAGCGGAAATAGACGATCGCGTACGCGGACAGGATCGACACCGCGATCTTGCCCACCGCGATGCCGAGCGCCATCGCGAAGCTGTTCACGAGCAGGCGGCCGAACGGCGCCGTCGTGCCGCCGCTGCCGTGCCCCCAGATGTACGCGACGTTCTCGAACAGGTGCGTGCTCGGCACGAGCGACAGCGGCACCGTGAACACTTCCTGCGCGTTCATCGTCGCCGCGCAGAACGCAACGTAGACGGGAAACACGATCAGCACGACACCCGCGATCAGCACCGCGTGGCAAAACAGGTCGAAGCCCTTGCGATTCTCGATCATGCGTATTGCACCCTGCGTTCGACGAAGCGGAACTGGATCACCGTGAGCCCGACGACGATGATCATCAGCACGACCGACTGCGCGCCCGAGCTGCCGATGTCGAGCCCCTGGAAGCCCTCCGCGAAAATCTTGTAGATCAGCGTCTTGGTGCTTTGCGCGGGGCCGCCGCCGGTGGCCGCGTCGATCACCGGGAACGTGTCGAAGAAGGCGTACACGAGGTTCACGACCAGCAGGAAGAAACTGGTGGGCGACAGCAGCGGCAGCGCGATGTTGAAGAAGCGCCGCACCGGCCCGGCGCCGTCGATTGCGGCCGCCTCGATCAGCGAGCGCGGGATCGCCTGCAGGCCCGCGTAGAAGAACAGGAAGTTGTAGCTCACCTGCTTCCACACCGACGCGAGCACGACCAGGAACATCGCCTGGCCGCCGTTCAGCGCGTGGTTCCACACGATGCCGCTCTTCGCGAGCGCATAGGTGATCAGGCCGATGCTCGGATTGAACAGGAACGCCCACAGCACGGCGGCGATCGTCGGGGCGACCGCGTACGGCCAGATCAGCAGCGTGCGGTACACGCGCGCGCCGCGGATCACGCGGTCGGCGCATGCGGCGAGGATCAGCGACACGACGAGCCCGCTCACCGTGACGAGCGAGCTGAACACGATTGTCGTGCGGAACGAATCGAGATACAGCGGATCGGCGAACAGGTGTGTGAAGTTCGCGAAGCCGACGAATTCGCTCGACGTGCCGAACGCGTCCTGCATCTGCGTCGACTGCCACAGCGCGACGCCGGCCGGCCACAGGAAGAACACGGCGGTGATCGCGAGCTGCGGCGCGATCAGCAGGTACGGCAACAGGCTCGTGCCGAAACGGGAACGGGATTGCATCGCGGAGATCCGGTCAGGCGCAACGGAAAGGGGGGCGTGCCGCCGGCCGGCGCGTGCATCCATCCGGGATGCGGCGCGGCCGGCGGCACGGTGCGATGCGGGCTCAGCCGCCCGACTTCTCGAAGCGGCGCAGCAGTTCGTCGCCGCGCGAAGCCGCGGAATCGAGCGCATCCTTCGGCGACTTCTTCTGCGCCCAGACCTGCTCGAATTCCTCGTCGACCACCGTGCGGATCTGCGGCATGTTGCCGAGGCGCAGCCCCTTCGTGTATGGCAGCGGCGGCTTGTTCAGCATCTGCTTGATCGCGGTTTCGGCGCTCGGGTTCTTCGCGTAGAAGCCCTGCTGGCGCGTCAGGTCGTACGCGGCCGTGGTGACCGGCAGGTAGCCCGTGTCCTGGTGCCACTTCGCGGCAACGGCCGGCGAGGCCAGGTACGCGAGGAATTTCGCGACACCCTTGTAGGTTGCCGGATCCTTGCCGGCCAGCACCCACAGGCTCGCGCCGCCGATGATCGCGTTCTGCGGTGCGCCCTTCACGTTCGCGTCGTACGGCATCATGCCCGTGCCATAGCTGAACTTCGCGAACTTCTGCACGTTCGCGAGCGCGCCCGACGACGTCGTCATGATCCCGCAGTCGCCGCTGTAGAACTTCGCCGACGCTTCATCCTTGCGGCCCGCGTACGTGAACGTGCCGTCCTTCGCCATCTGCTGCAGGAACGCGACGTGCGCGATCTGCTGCGGCTTGTTGAATTCGAGCACCGCGTCGTTGCCGTCGAAGCCGTTGTTGCGGCTCGCGAACGGCAGCCCGTGCCACGCGCTGTAGTTCTCGAGCTGGATCCAGCCCTGCCAGCCGGTCGTGAAGCCGCACGCCATCCCCGACTTGCGCAGCTTCTCCGCATCGGCCTGCACGTCGGCCCACGTCTTCGGCGGCTGGTTCGGATCGAGGCCGGCCTTCTTGAACGCGTCCTTGTTGTAGTACAGCACTGGCGTCGAGCTGTTGAACGGCATCGACACGAGATGGCCCGTCTTCGCGTCGCTGTAGTAGCTCGCGATGGTCGGCACGAACGCCTTTTCGTCGAGCGGCACGCCGGCCTGCTTGAACACGTCGTAGACAGGCACGACGGCCTTCTTCGCCTGCATCATCGTGGCCGTGCCGACTTCATAGACCTGGAGGATCGCCGGCGCGTTGCCGCTGCGATAAGCGGCGATGCCGGCCGCGAGCGCCTGGTCGTAGGTGCCCTTGAAGACCGGCACGATCTTGTAGTCGCTCTGCGACGCGTTGAACTGGTCGGCGATCAGGTTGACCCGCTCGCCGAGCGCGGCCTCCATCGCATGCCAGAACTGGATCTCCGTCGCGGCGAACGCCACGTGCTGCGCCCCGAACATCAGCGCGCCGCCGAGCGCGATCGAACGAACCATGGTCCCCGCAGGCTTCTTCTTCATCGATCTCTCTCCTATGAAAACGTTACCAACAGCGCGTGCAACATTCCCATCGCCATTGAACCGGCGAAGTCTAGTGATCGTTTGTGACAGTCAGTTGTCGCTGATGACGAACAGGCGCTGATACTCCTTCAGCGCGAAGCGGTCGGTCATGCCGGCGATGTAGTGCGCGACGAGACGCGGCTGCTGCGCGGCGTCGTCGGACTGGTATGGCGGCGGCAGCAGCCGCGGATCGTCGATGAACGCCTCGAACAGCCCGGTGACGACGCGCTGCGCCTTGCTCGCCATGCGCATCACCTTGTAGTGGCGATAGAGGTTCTTGAAGAGGAAACGCTTGAGGGCGGCCGCCTGGGCGGCGACAGATTCGCTGTGCGACACGAGCGGCGGCGCGGCGCGCACGTCGTCGAGCGACGCGGGCGCGACGCGCGCGAGGTTGCGCGTCGTCTCGTCGATCAGGTCGACGATCAGCGTGTTGATGATGCGGCGCACCGTCTCGTGCACGAGACGGCGGCCTTCGAGGTGCGGGAATTCGGCGAGCGCCGCCTCGTAGTGGCGCTGCCACAGCTCGACTTCCGCGAGCTGTTCGATCGTGATCAGGCCGGAACGCAGGCCGTCGTCGACGTCGTGGTTGTTATACGCGATCTCGTCCGCGATGTTGGCAAGCTGCGCTTCGAGCGACGGCTGGCGACCCTGCAGGAAGCGCTCGCCGAGCGCGCCGAGCTTGCGCGCATTCTCGCGCGAGCAGTGCTTAAGAATGCCTTCGCGGGTCTCGAAGCACAGGTTCAGCCCGTTGAACGCGCCGTAATGCTCCTCGAGCTCGTCGACGACCGCCAGGCTCTGCAGGTTGTGCTCGAAGCCGCCATGCTCGCGCATGCAGGCATTCAGCGCGTCCTGCCCGGCATGGCCGAACGGCGTATGGCCGAGATCGTGCGCGAGCGAGATCGCCTCGACGAGATCCTCGTTCAGACGCAGGTTGCGCGCGACCGAGCGTGCGATCTGCGCGACTTCGAGACTGTGAGTGAGACGTGTGCGGAACAGGTCGCCTTCGTGATTGACGAAGACCTGCGTCTTGTATTCGAGCCGGCGAAATGCGGTCGAGTGGACGATGCGGTCGCGGTCGCGCTGGAATTCGGTGCGCGCCGCCGGCGGTGTTTCCGGATGACGACGGCCGCGCGATTGCGACGCGTGAGCGGCATACGGAGCGAGATGGGCTTCCAGCGCCGCCAGGGTCGGCGGCTCGGCCACCGGCGCAGTGGATGCGTGGCCGGCTTCGGGCAGTGTGCTGCTGGATGTCTCGCTCACGTCTCCTCCATGTCAGGGGCGCCGGGGCATCCGGGCCGCCGTTAGCGGGTGGTCTGGGCCAGTGTAGCGAACACGGCTTCGTCCGGCGCCTGCGTGATCAGCGTATCGCCGAATCGCTTCAGCAGGATGAACTTGATCGCGCCGGCCTCGGCCTTCTTGTCGACGCGCATCAGGTCCATGTAGCGCGCATCGCCGAGCGCGGGCCCGCGGGTCGGCAGGTGCGCGGCCGCGATCACCGCATCGAGGCGCTGCCGCGACGCTTCGTCGAGCAGGCCGAGCCGCACCGACAGGTCGCCCGCCATCACCATCCCGCAGCCGACCGCCTCGCCATGCAGCCACTCGCCATAGCCGAGCCCGGCCTCGATCGCGTGGCCGAACGTGTGGCCGAAGTTCAGGATCGCGCGCAGGCCGCCTTCGCGTTCGTCGGCCGCCACCACGCTCGCCTTGATCTCGCACGAGCGCTTCACCGCGTGCGCGAGCGCAGCCGGGTCGCGACGGTTCAGCGCGTCGACGTTCGCCTCGATCCAGTCGAAGAATTCCGCATCGGCGATCGCGCCGGTCTTGATGATCTCGGCGACGCCGGCCGCCAGTTCGCGGTCGGGCAGGGTCGTCAGCGCGCCGATGTCGGCGATCACGGCCTGCGGCTGGTAGAACGCGCCGATCATGTTCTTGCCGAGCGGGTGGTTGATGCCCGTCTTGCCGCCGACCGACGAGTCGACCTGCGACAGCAGCGTCGTCGGCACCTGGATGAACGGCACGCCGCGCATGTAGCACGCAGCGGCAAAGCCCGTCATGTCGCCGATCACGCCGCCGCCGAGCGCGACGAGCGTCGTCTTGCGGTCCGCGCGGTCGGTCAGCAGGCCGTCGAAGATCAGGTTCAGCGTTTCCCAGTTCTTGTACGCCTCGCCGTCCGGCAGCACGACTGTCGACACGCGCTTGCCGAGCGGTGCAAGCGCCGCGCGCAGTGCATCGCCGTAGAGCGGATCGACCGTCGTGTTCGTGACGATCGTGACGGACGAACCCTTGATGTGCGGGGCGAACAGCTCGGCGCGGCCGATCAGGCCGGCGCCAATGTGAATCGGGTAGGCGCGGTCGCCCAGATCGACGTTGACAGTAATCATGCTTGTAGCGGCTTGGCGATGACGCCGGCCAGTTCGAGTTGCATCAGTACCATGTTGACGAGACCGTTGACCGACGGACGGCCGGTCTCGATGACGAAATCCGCGCATTCGCGGTACAGCGGGTCGCGCACTTCGTATAACGCTTCGAGACGCCCCTTCGGATCTTCGGTCTGCAGCAGCGGGCGGTTCTTGTCCTTGCGCGTGCGCAGCCACAGGTCGTGCGGATTGGCGCGCAGGTAGATGACGATGCCGTTGCTTTTCAGGCAATCGCGATTTTCCGGGCGCAGCACCGCGCCGCCGCCCGTCGCGAGCACGATGTTCTCGCGCTGCGTGAGCTCGGCGATCACCTGCGTTTCGCGATCGCGAAACCCGGCCTCGCCCTCCATCTCGAAGATCGTCGGAATGCGCGCGCCCGTGCGGGCCTCGATTTCGTGGTCGGAGTCGAAGAACGTCCTGTCGAGACGACGCGCGACCGCGCGGCCCACGGTGGTCTTACCCGCTCCCATAAGGCCGACGAAAAATACGCTTGCATGTGGGTCCCGCGCTTGCAACGGCTTCCTCTGCTTCAATCTTGCTGGTGTGTGGCGCAGCTTACTGGCAAAGCGGCTGCCTTGTCGAGCCTGCGCCGGCGGCTTCCGGCCCTGTTTCTTTGCCATCCGCGCTGCCCGCGCCGCGCGCATCGCAGCGCGCATCGACGACGGTCGGCGTGATGAAGACGACCAGTTCGTTGCGCTGATCGCGCTGCGCGCGGTGCCGGAAGAGCGCGCCCAGAAACGGTATTTTGCCCAAGAGCGGCACGCGCGTCACATCGTTCCGGTTCAGTTGCTCATAGATCCCGCCGATCGCGACCGTCCCGCCGTTCTCGACCTCGACGCGCGTCTGGACGTGCTTCGTATGAATCGCCGGGCCGGCCGCGGTCGGCTCGCCGATGCTGTCCTTCGTCACGTCGAGGTCGAGCACCACGCGCCCGTCCGGCGTGATCTGCGGCTCGACCTCGAGCTTGAGCGTCGCCCGGCGGAACTGCACGCCGCTGACGCCGTTGCCGACCTTCGCCTGGTACGGCAACTCCGAACCCTGTTCGACGATGGCCTTGACGCGATCGGCGGTCACCACGCGCGGACTCGAAACGATCTGACCCCGCCCCTGCGCCTCGAGCGCGCTCAGTTCGACGTCGAGCACACGGCTGAGCGGCGCGGCGAACAGCGTAAAGCCCGCGGTTGCCGCTTCGAAGCCGCCGAGCGGCCGCGCGGCAAGGTCGAGCGCGTTGCGCGCACCGGCCGTGAACGTGGCGCTCTCGCCCGACGGCGGCCGCTCCTGCGCCCGCAGCGCAACGCGAGCGCCGAGATTACGCGAAAAACCCTGCTCGCCCTCGACGATGCGGGCCTCGATCCGGACCTGCCGCGACGGCCGGTCGATCGCATCGATCAGGCTCGCGATCTGGTCGAGACGCGGCGCGAGATCGGTGACGAACAGCAGGTTCGTACGCGGATCGGCCGCCGCGGCGCCGCGTTTCGACAGCAGCCGCTGGCCCGTCGCACCGGCCAGCAACCGTTGCACGTCCTGCGCGCGCGGGTAGTGCAGCGCGAACGTGCGGCTCGCCAGCGGCTCCAGATCGGCGGCCCGTGCGTGCATTTCGAAGCGCTCGCGTTCGCGCGCGGCCAGCTCGGCCGCCGGCGTGACCCATATCACGTTGCCCCGCCGGGACATCGCGAGCCCGTGCGTGTCGAGCAGCGTGTCGAAGGCGTCGCGCCAGCGCACATTGTTCAGACGTAACGTGACGGTGCCGCGCACCTGTTCGCCGACGACGATATTGAGCCCGGTGAACCGCGCGAACGCGTCGAACGCGGCCGCGAGCCCCGCACCCTGCAGATTCAGC
>NZ_CAJNKE010000237.1 GCF_905232215.1 Burkholderia sp. LMG 13014 | reverse complement strand
CCCGCCGCGCTACTGACGGCAGCCTCGTCGTCGCCGTGCGGCGTGGCGTGCAAGTGCGCCGTGCCTTATGTGTGCATCGATCGTCGGTACACATGCGCTGCGTGAATTGCGTACACTCTGAGTCTCGTTTCGGCAGGGCCGGGCGCATCGGATCCGGTCCGCGTTTACCCAGGACTCAGCGATGATCGATTTACGCAGCGATACCGTGACACGACCGAGCCAGGCAATGCTGGCCGCGATGACTGCCGCCGAAACCGGCGACGATGTATGGGGTGACGACCCGACCGTGCTGCGCCTGCAGGCGGTGATGGCCGAGCGGGCCGGCAAGGAAGCCGGCCTGTTCTTCCCGAGCGGCACGCAAAGCAACCTGGCCGCACTGATGGCGCATTGCGAGCGCGGCGACGAGTACATCGTCGGCCAGCTCGCGCACACCTACAAGTACGAAGGCGGCGGCGCGGCCGTGCTGGGCAGCATCCAGCCGCAGCCGATCGAGAACGCGCCGGACGGCACGTTGCCGCTCGCGAAGATCGCCGCGGCGATCAAGCCGATCGACAATCACTTTGCCCGCACGCGCCTGCTCGCGCTCGAAAACACGATCGGCGGCCAGGTTTTGCCGGAAGGCTATGTGCAGGAAGCCACCGCGTTCGCGCGCAGCCGCGGGTTGTCGCTGCACCTCGACGGCGCGCGGGTATGCAACGCGGCCGTCGCGTCGGGCCGGTCGATCGCCGAGCTGGGCGCGCCGTTCGACACCGTGTCGATCTGCTTCTCGAAAGGGCTCGGCGCACCGGTCGGCTCGGTGCTGGTCGGCAACCGTGCGCTGATCGAGCGCGCGCAGCGCTGGCGCAAGGTGCTCGGCGGCGCGATGCGGCAGTCGGGCATTCTCGCGGCGGCCTGCCTGTATGCGCTCGATCACAATGTCGAGCGGCTCGCGGACGATCACGCGAATGCCGCGTATCTCGCCGAAGGTCTCGCACGCATCGACGCCGTGAAGGTGCTGTCGCACGCGACGAACATGGTGTTCGCGCAATTCCCCGAAGCCGATTGCGCGCCGCTCGAGGTGTGGCTCAAGGCGCGCGGGATCCTCACGCAGATGTTGTATGCGTCGCGCTTCGTCACGCACTGCGACGTGTCGCGCGCGGACATCGATACGTTTATCGACGCGGTCGGCGCGTATTTCGCGCAGCGCCGCGCGTAAGGGGGAATGCGCCGGCCGGCGGGGGCGCCGGCCCGGTGTGGCGCGAAGCAGGAGGCGGAGAGGCGACGGGGGCGACGTGGCAACCCGTCTGTCGATATCGGGCGAGCCGGCGGATTACGCTTGCCGGGGTGCGTCGGCGGGCGGTGTGCCGTCGCGGAACAGCGCTTTCAGCTGCGTGCGCAGTTCGGCGCTGTCGGTGTGCTGGTGCACCAGGACCGCATGTTGCACGGCGGCCTCCAGCAGTTCGTTGTCGGAGTCGGCAGAAATCGCGACCGAGCAATTCATCGCGCTGGGAAACTCGCGGCAATCGATGTAGCGGCGAGACATGATGTTCTCCTTGCGGGAAAGGGCGCGGCCGGAATTGCGTGATCGGCCGCGCAGCGCGTTCGCGAGGCCGATGGAAAAAGTATAGGCGGCGCGGCGGGGATTCTCGTCGCCAGGTGTACCGCGCCGCACACCGCACACCGCACACCGCACGCTGTACGACGCGGCGGTGCCGCTCAAACGCGCGTCACGGCAGCGGCGCGAGCAACCGGCGCGCCGCTTCGACCACCCGTTCGGACAATGACGCCATCGTCGGCGACTGCACGGTCCACGCGTGCCAGTACAGCGTGACGTCGGTCGGATGCGCGGGCGCGAGATCGACGAGCCCCTGCGTGTCGAGCGGCGCACTGCCGATCAGCGGCTCCGGCACCATGGCATAGCCGAGCCCGTGCCGCACCGCCGCGAAGTGCGAATGGGTACCCGGCACGTAGTGGCACGGGTACGCACCTTCGAGCAACCCGAACTTCTCCTTCAGGAACGACGACTGCAGCGTATCGCGCCGCGAATACGCGACGACGGGCGCGCGGCGCGCGCTCGTGCGGTTCAGCCCGCGCGGGAACCAGCGCACCGCGAACGCGGCGGCCGCGAGCAGCCGGTAGCGCATCGTGCCGAGCGGCGTCGCGAGGCAGCCGCGCATCGGCTTCGGCTCGGTCGTCACGCAGCCGACCGCCATCCCGCTTTCGAGCAGCGCGAACGTATGGTCCTGATCCTCGACGATCAGCTCGAACAGGATGCGCTCGCCCGCGAGCACCGACGTCAGCGCTGGCAGAAACCACGTACCGAGGCTGTCGGAATTGAGCGCGATCGTGACCGAGATCGGCGATTCGCGCTCGGTCGCGAGCGTGCTTTGCAGGTCGGCCTGCAGCAGCGCGACGCGGCGCAGGTGCTGCAATACGCGCTGCCCGGCCACCGTCGGGCGGCACGGCCGCGTGCGCAGCACGAGCGGCGTGCCGAGGCTTGCCTCCAGCGCGCGGACCCGCTGCGTGACGGCGGACGCGGTCACGTGCAGGCGCACGGCCGCCTGCTCGAAGCTGCCCGTGTCGGCGACGGCCAGCAGCGCGGCGGCCTGCTTCGGATCGATCGTCATCGACATGTCGGTGGAATTCCTGTGAACGTAAGACGAGAACAGCCGGTAGTGTAAGTCAGTGCGCACTAGCGGCCGGGTGCGGCGCAACGTTCTGCTGCACTGCATTCGTCGTCGGAATCGGTCACGGCACGTACGCGAGCCGGATGTACGGCACCCTTGGCCATCAGGCCGGGAAAGGAGAGCGTGGACACCGTAGGTGTCCTTTCGGTGGTCATTGCGGTGTCTGCTGCCGTTCGATGTGCTGGCGAATGATCTCCAGGGGCGCACCGCAGCGGCTTCCAGCGAAGCAGGACGACGACCACACTCTTGCGGATACCCCGATAGATCTTCTCCCGGATCTTGCTGTTGGAGACATTGTTCAGGCGGCCCACGAGCGGCGACACGGTGACCTTTGGCGGATGGTTCGCCTGCACGCGAATGTGATTGCCCTCCTCATCTAACTCGACCCGTTCCGCCTCGAAGTCGGTACTGACGCGGATAAGGATGCTACGCAGGTCGTCTAGGATTGCCTGGGTGAACACCTCTCGGCGGTATTGGGTCACGAACACACGACGAACATGTATCAGAATGGTGAAGTGTCTTCCGTGCCCATGTCGTTGTCGTTGCTCATGGGCCAAAGTACATTGAGTCGATGCAACGTTTCCAGGCCTTCAAGTACGAATTGATGCCGACCGGCGATCAGCAGGGCGACATGCGCCGCTTCGCCGGTTCGTGCCGTTTCGTCTTCAACAAGGCACTGGCGTTGCAGAAGACATGTTACGAGCAGCGCAAGAAGAAACTCGGCTTCGCCGAACTGTGTAAGCTGCTCACCGAGTGGCGAAACGGTACGGAAACCCCGTGGCTCAAGGATGCACCGACGCATCCGTTGCAGCAGGCGCTCGAGGACCTCGAACGGGCTTACGCCAATTTCTTCGCCAAGCGGGCCGACTTTCCACGCTTCAAGAAGAAGGGCCAACGCGACAGCTTCCGCTATCCGGACCCGAAGCAAATCAAGTTCGACCAGGCCAACAGCCGCATCTTCCTGCCCAAGCTGGGCTGGCTCCGCTATCGCAACAGCCGTGAGGCGCTGGGCGAGCTGAGGAACGTCACCGTCAGCCAATCGTGCGGCAAATGGTACGTGAGCATTCAGACAGAGCGGGAAGTCGATCGGCCGCTCCCGAATGGCGGTGCGGTCGGCATCGACATGGGTATTGCCCGCTTCGCCACACTCTCTGACGGCACGTTCTTCGCGCCGCTCAACAGCTTCAAACGGCATCAAACCGTGCTGCGCAAGGCGCAACAGGCAATGGGCCGCAAAACGAAATTCAGCAACAACTGGAAGAAGGCGAAATCCCGTATCCAGCGTATCCACTCCCGTATCGGAAACGTTCGCCGCGACTACCTGCACAAGTACTCAACCACGATCAGCCAAAACCACGCGATGGTGCGTATCGAAGACTTGCAGGTACGGAATATGTCCAGGTCGGCGGCAGGCAGCTCCGATGCGCCGGGAAGAAACGTTCGGGCCAAGTCTGGTCTGAATAGAAGCATTCTCGATCAGGGATGGTTCGAGTTCCGCCGTCAATTGGACTACAAGCTGGCGTGGAACGGTGGCTACCTGATCGCGGTGCCGCCGCAGAACACGAGCCGCACCTGCCCGCGCTGCGGGCATGTGTCGTCAGAGAACCGGCGCACGCAGGAGCGATTCGCGTGCGTCGAATGCGGCTTTGAGGAAAACGCCGATCTGGTCGGCGCAATCAGCATTCTCAGGGCGGGACACGCCCGTTGCGCCTGTGAAGTGAGCGGTGCAGTCATGCCGCCAGCAGCAGGAACCCACCGAAGTGACTCATCCTGGATCGATGCCGGGGGAGCACCGTAGGAATCCCCCTTTAGGTGAGGGAGGATGTCAACTACGCTATATGAACGCGCGGAACCGGCATGTGCCATGCCGGCACTTCGCGCGCGGACGATCGCGCGTCGCGCGCAAGCCGCGGCGCGGGCGTCGTGACGATTCCCATTTGACGGAGACGAACATGTCGATTCGACTAGGCGAGGACGCGCCCGATTTCACTGCGGAGACCACCGAGGGAACGATCCGGTTTCATGAATGGATCGGCGACCACTGGGCGATCCTGTTTTCCCATCCGAAGGATTTCACGCCGGTGTGCACGACCGAACTCGGCTACATGGCCGGACTCAAACCGGAATTCGACAAGCGCAACACGAAGATCATCGGGCTGTCGATCGATCCGGTCAGCGATCACCGGAAGTGGGTCGCGGATATCGCTGAAACGCAGGGTCATGCGGTCAACTATCCGCTGATCGGCGACGACGAGCTGAAGGTCGCGAAGCTGTACGACATGATTCATCCGAATGCGAGCGGCGGCCCGCGCACGGCGGTCGACAACGCGACCGTGCGCTCGGTGTTCGTCATCGGGCCGGACAAGAAGGTCAAGGCGATGCTCGTCTATCCGATGAGCGCCGGGCGCAATTTCGACGAGGTGCTGCGCCTGCTCGATGCGCTGCAGCTCAACGCGAAGCATACGGTGGCGACGCCGGTCAACTGGAAGCCGGGCGACGATGTCATCATTCCGACGTCGGTGTCGGACGATGCTGCGAAGCAGAAATATCCGGACGGCTTCCGGACGCTGAAACCGTACCTGCGCTACGTGACGCAGCCCAGCTGACACACCGTGCCGGCCGGATGCCGGCCATGCAGGACCACGACGGGGCGGCCCGCGCGACAGCGACAATCGCGGCGCGGGCCGGACAACACGCATCAAGCAGGCATCAACCAGCGACGGAGCGACTTCGCGATGATCTTCCGGCAACTCTTCGACCCGCAATCGTCGACGTACACGTACCTGCTTGCCGACAGCGCATCGCGCGAAGCGGTGCTGATCGATCCCGTGTTCGAACAGGTTCGCCGCGACGCGGCGCTGCTCGACGAGCTCGGGCTGCGGCTCGTCGCGACCGTCGATACGCACGTGCACGCCGATCACGTGACGGGCGCATGGCTGCTGAAGCAGCGCACGGGCAGCACGATCGCGATCTCGGCCGCGAGCGGCGCGCAGGGCGCCGATCGTTATCTGAACGACGGCGACCGCTGCGCGTTCGGCGCGCGCTACCTGACCGTGCGCGCGACACCCGGCCACACGAACGGCTGCATCAGCCTCGTGCTCGACGACGAATCGATGGCGTTCACCGGCGATTGCCTGCTGATCCGCGGCACCGGCCGCACCGATTTCCAGCAAGGCGACCCGCGCGCGCTGTATCGCGCGGTGCACGGCCGGCTCTTCACGCTGCCGGCCGCGTGCCTGCTGTATCCGGCGCACGACTATCGCGGGCTCACGGTGACGAGCGTCGGCGAGGAGCGGCGTTTCAATCCGCGCCTCGGCGGCGATCTGAGCGAAGACGATTTCGCCGGCTATATGCGCAATCTCGGGCTCGCGCACCCGCGGCAGATCGACGTCGCCGTGCCGGCGAACCTGCAGTGCGGCGTCGCCGCGAATGCGCCCGATGTGCAGGTCGCGCCCGACTGGGCGCCGCTCGTCTATACGTTCGCCGGGTTCTGGGAAATCGATCCGCAATGGCTCGAGGATCATCTGCCGGCGGTGCAGGTCGTCGACGTGCGCGAGCCGGACGAATTCACGGGCCCGCTCGGCCACCTGCCCGGCGCGACGCCGATTCCGCTCGGCGAACTGGCCGCGCGCGCCGGCGAGATCGCGCGCGACCGGCCGGTCGTGACCGTGTGCCGGGCCGGCGGGCGATCTGCGCAGGCGACCGTCATTCTGCTGAAGGCCGGCTTCGACACGGTGGCGAATCTCGGCGGAGGGATGCTGCGCTGGCGTGCCGAAGGGCGCGTCGTGATGGACGGCCGGTCGTAACGGGCCGAGCCGCAGTACAAAAAAATTTCCGATCGCTGTCGAAACGGCCACGTGCCGTTCGTCGTCAAGGTATCCGATCACGTGGCGCCGCATCACGCGGCGCCGAAACCCCTGAGAGACCGCACGATGACGCCGACGCTCTACGCCCATCCCTTTTCGTCGTACTGCCAGAAGGTGCTGACCGCGCTGTACGAGAACGGCACGCCGTTCGCGTATCGCGTGCTCGCGCACGACGATCCGAAGCCGATGCAGGAACTGACTGCGCTGTGGCCGCTGAAGCGCTTTCCGGTGCTCGTCGATGCCGGCCGCACGGTGATCGAGGCGTCGATCATCATCGAGTATCTCGGCCTGAACCATCCGGGCCCGGTGCGATTGCTGCCGGACGATCCGCACGCGGCGCTCGAGGTGCGGACGATGGATCGCTTCTTCGACAACTACGTGTCGACGCCGCAGCAGAAAGTCGTGTTCGACGCGCTGCGGCCGGAAGCCGAGCGCGACGCGCGCGGTGTCGCCGATGCGCGCGCGATGCTCGACACGTCCTATGCGTGGCTGGACAAGAAGATGGCCGATCGCGAATGGGCGGCCGGCGAGCGCTTCAGCCTCGCCGACTGCGGCGCGGCGCCGTTCCTGTTCTATGCGGACTGGACGCACCGGATCGATCCGTCGTTCGCGAACGTGATCGCGTACCGGAAGCGTCTGCTGGCGCGGCCGTCGTTTGCGCGCGCGGTCGACGAGGCGCGGCCGTATCGCTCGTTCTTTCCGCTGGGTGCGCCCGATCGCGACTGATCGGCACGGCCGTCGCGCGACGCGCCGCCGCCGCACAGGGCCGGCAGCGCGTGCCGGGGCGACGGCGGAACGAAAGCAGCGGCAGCATCGCGGCGTCTCCCCGTCACATCGTGTGGGTGGCCGACTGCGCGAGCGTCAGCAGTTCGTCGAACTGCGTGATCAGCTCGAAGCACAGCAGGAACGCGAGCGTATAGGCGGGCGCGGGGAAGCGCCGGATCATCGCCAGCACCTGCGGCGCGAAGCGCGAGCGGATCGTATCGCGCGTCAGCAGCCACGCGATCGCGATGCCGATCGCGGCGCCCGCGATCAGGTCGGTCGGGTAGTGAAAGCCGAGATAGGCGCGCGGCAGGCAGATGAACACGACCGCATACAGCAGCGCGAACACGCCGACGCGACGCGCGATGATGAAGATGCCGGTAGCGATCGCCATCCACAGCATCGCGTGATCGCTCGGAAACGAACTCCATGCCTGCAGCGTGGCCGCACGCAGTCCCGCCGACGGGAAGTGCAGGTGCAGGTCGGGGTTGTAGATCGGCCGCACGCGGAACGGCAGCACCTGGGCGAGCAGCCGGCCGATCGCGAGCGCGATGAGCCCGCTCGCGATCGTCGCGACAACCAGTTCGCGCTGCCGCTCGCGGTTCGGGCCTGGCTGGAACCACAGCCAGCACAGCACGGGGATGAGCACGAAGCCCTTGAACGTGTACAGCCCGGCGATCACGCGGATCGCGTGATTCATCAGCGGGCCGAACGTCACGTGGGTGAGGAAGATCTGGATCGAGGTGTCGAAATTGTTCATGTCGTGCGGCCCCGACGGAGCCGCAGTGCATGACGTACGGCCGGCAGGATCTGGAAGCGCGCTCGCACCGGAGCGCAACGGGGGGCAAGTATGTCACCCGTTATTTCGAAGAAAATGCGAAAAAATACCGGGAATCCCCTGATAAAACGGGGCTGTGCAGTGGGGCCGGATGGGCGAGCGCCGTGTGGCGGGGCGCATCGAATCGTCCGATGTTTCAGCATCGATGCGCAGGGCCGCCGGAAAAATAATTGGTTGAACTGGACATTCGTTCGAGTCGGTGCGGACCTTGCACGGGATGGGCGCTTTTCGTGCCGAATGCGCACGAATCTGCCAGGCCGCGCAGCGTCATGCGTGCGCCGGTCGAAAATAAAAGAAAAGGCGGGCAAGCCCTGTGGGCCTGCCCGCCATGGGCGTGCGTTGCGGAAAATCAGTTGCGCCAGATCCGCACCGCGAGCGCGGCCAGCGAGGTGACCACGGCCAGCGCGGTCACCGCGTTCCAACCCAGTTGCGCGAGCAACAAACTGCCGATCGCGGCGCCGGCCGCCATCCCGATGAACATGCCGACGAACAGCACCGCGTTGAGACGGCTGCGCGACGCGGGGTCGATCCGGTAGACGATCGCCTGGTGTGCGATCAGCGTGGCCTGCACGCCGAGATCGAAGCCGATCGTCGCGACCGCGAGCAGCACGAGCTGGGCATGCGGCGACATCAGCGGCGCAGCGGCCATCGACGCGAACGACACCGTCGCGATG
>NZ_CAJNKE010000236.1 GCF_905232215.1 Burkholderia sp. LMG 13014 | reverse complement strand
CTGCTTCTGCCGCGAGCGGCGCAAAGGTCGAAGCCGACGCGAAGGAGGCGCCGCCGCTCGACCTGACGATCCGTCATTTCGCGATCGACGGCGGCACGGTCAACGTCGACGACCGCGTGCCGGCGACGCCGACCGCGCTGTCGCTCACGAAGCTCGCCGCGACGCTCGACGGCTTCACGATGCAGGGCAAGACACCCGCGAAATACACGCTGTCGACGTCGCTGCCGCGCGGTGGCGACGTGACGGCCGAAGGCACCTTCAATCTCGCGGAGAAGCAGGCCGAGAGCAAGCTGACGGTCGCCGCGCTCGCGCTGCCCGCGTTGCAGCCGTACCTCGGCGAAGCGACGCGTGCGCGCGTGCTCGACGGCACGCTCGGCGCGACCGTCAACGCGAAGGCCGACTGGGGCAAGACGCCGCTCGCCGCGCAGGTGGCCGACAGCACGATCAGCCTGAAGTCGCTGAAGATCGCGACGCCCGACGCGAAGGCGCCCGCGATCGTGTTGTCCGACGCGAGCGCGAAGATCGCGAAGGTCGACGTGGCCACGCGCACCGCGGAGATCGCGAGCGTCGACGCCAGCGGGATCGCGCTCGACGTGCAGCGCCTGAAGGACGGCAAGATCGACCTCGCGGCGCTGGCCGAACCCGCGCAGGCGTCGGTGCCGAAGCGCACGGTCGCGCGCAAGGCCGAGGCTGCTGCACCGTCGTGGCATTACCGGATCGACGCGTTGAACGTGAAGGATTCGTCCGCGAACTTCACCGACCTGTCGACGCCGCGCCCGGTGAAGCTGGCGATCAAGCCGCTGGACCTGTCGGTGCAGAAGATCAGCGACGACATGACCAAGCCGCTGCCCGTGCAGTTGAAGGCGACGCTGAACCGCAAGGGCTCGCTGAACGTGACGGGCGACGTGACCGCGCAGCCGCTGAAACTCGGCCTGAAGATCAACGGCAACCGCCTCGACGCGGCCGCGTTCGAGCCGTACTTCGGCAGCGCGCTGAACGCGACGATCGCCAGCGCGCTGCTCAACGCGCAGGGCAACCTGACGTTCGCGCAGGTGAAGGACACGCCGCGCGCGACCTACCGCGGCGACGTCGCGCTGGTCGACGTGCGGATGCTCGACAAGGCGACCTCCGACCCGTTCGCCGGTTGGCGCTCGCTCGCGCTGACGAACCTGAAGGCGAACTACGACGAGAAGGGCACCGACGTCGACGCGTCGCGCGTGACGTTCTCCAACTTCTACGGCCGCGTGCTGCTCGATGCGCAGGGGCGGCTGAACCTGAAGGATGTCGTCGCGAAGGAATCGGGCCCCGCGCAGTCGCTCACGCGCGATGCGAGCAAGAGCGAACCGGTGCCGCTGTCGCCGGGCATGACGCCGCCGGTCGCCGCCCAGGCTGCGCCGGCCGCCGCGTCCGCGACGGTGGTCGTGAAGGCGGCGACGCCGCCGCAGAACCCGGTGCGGATGCATTTCGGCGAGTTGCTGCTGCAGAACGGCCGCGTCACGTACACCGACAACTTCATCAAGCCGAACTACACGGCGAACCTCGTCGCAATCAAGGGCACGGTCGGCGCGTTCGGCACGGATTCGACGACGTCCGCGCCGGTCGACGTGGCCGCGAACCTCGCGGGCAACGGGCCGATCTCGATCAAGGGTTCGGTGAACCCGCTGATCGAGAAGCCGGCGCTCGACCTCACGGCGACCGCGCACGACATCGAGCTGACCAACCTGACGCCGTACTCGGCGAAGTACGCGGGCTACCCGATCACGAAGGGCAAGCTCAACGTCGACCTGCATTACGCGCTCGAGAACGACCAGCTGAAGGCGAACAACCACATCTTCATCGACCAGCTCACGTTCGGCGACCATGTGGAGAACGACACGGCGACCAAGCTGCCGGTGAAGCTTGCGATTTCGCTGCTGAAGAACACGCGCGGCCAGATCGACGTGAACCTGCCGGTGTCCGGTTCGCTGTCGAATCCGGAGTTCAGCGTCGGCGGGTTGATCTGGCGCGCGGTGCTGAACCTGATCGCGAAGGCCGTCACGTCACCGTTCTCGCTGCTCGCGCATGCGTTCGGCAGCGGCGGCGAGGATCTCGGCTACGTCGAATTCGCACCGGGCTCGTACCAGCTCGACGACGCGCAGCAGAAGAAGCTCGACACCGTCGTGAAGATGCTGACCGAGAAGCCGTCGATCCGCCTCGACCTGATCGGCCGTGTCGATCCGACGAAGGACACGTCGGGGCTCGGCGACGCGTACGTCGAGCGGCTGGTGCGTCAGCAGAAGCTGAAGGACGTGGTCGGGCAGGGTGAGAGCATCGACCCGATGTCGGTGAAGGTCGAGCCGGCCGAGTACAGCAAGTACCTGACGCGTGCGTACAAGGCCGCCGACTTCAAGAAGCCGCGCAACCTGGTCGGCCTGCAGAAGACGCTGCCCGACGCCGACATGAAGAAGGCGCTCGCCGACCATGCGCCGGCCGACGACAACGCGCTGCGTGCGCTCGCGCAGCAGCGCGCGCAGGCCGTGCGCCAGTACCTCGACGGGAAGATCGATTCGAGCCGCGTGTTCGTCGTTGCGCCGAAGCTCGATGCGAAGGGCATCGAGGACAAGGGCGCGACGACCCGCGTCGACTTCGGCCTGCAGTAAGCAGGCCATCCGCCGCCGCTGCGTCCGTTCATCCGTTCGGGCGCGGCGGCGTGCTTCCTTCAGCGCACGGCGATCGCCGGTTCTTCGCGCTTGTCCAATTCCTTCTTCGCGGCCAGCGGCAGACGCGCATCGTCCCACTGCGCCAGCCATTCGACTTCCTTCGCGGTGAACACCTGTCCGTAGTTGCGTAACGCGTACTGCAACGCGTCGACGACGTGGTGGCGAATGATTTCGGGGGTGCGTGCATCGTCCAGCACGAACCGGAGAGCTTCCAGGGTCGACATACTCGTGCTCCGGGTCAGGGAAAACCCTTTATCACACGCCAATAGTCATGCGCCAAGCGCGAAAAAAAATCGCGCGGCCGGCGACCGTGCGCGCCTTGCACCAGGCCGGTGCGGACGTCATGCGCGCACGTCGCAATGTGCGTTGGGTCACTTTGCTTTGCGATCGCTTCGTGTCGCTTGCGATTGGTTACGTTTGATAGAAAACAGTAAGCCGCGCTTCATGCGAGCGCCCCACGATCCGGCGATATTTTGCGCGCTTGATGGCAAGTCACGCAGTTCAACGTCAATCGAAGAGGTGGGGTGATGATGTCTTTCCTTGGTAAGCAGCGGAAGTTGGTGGCGATGGTGGCAGGCGCGCTGGCGCTCGCAAGCGCGGGTGCCTATGCGGCGCAGCAGGACGGCGACAGTCAGGGCGAGGACGGCGGCCATGGCCACCGTGTCGTGAAGCACGTGCTGCTGATCAGCGTCGACGGCCTGCACGAGCAGGATCTCGCGCGCTGCATCGGCGCGAACACGTGCCCGAACATCGCGGTGCTCGCGCAGCACGGCGTGACGTACACGAATGCGTACACGCCCGGCCTGTCGGATTCGTTCCCGGGCCTCGCGGCGCTCGTGACGGGCGGCTCGCCGAAGACGGCCGGCCTGTTCTACGACGTGTCGTACGACCGCAACCTGTACGCACCGGGCGACACGACGTGCTCGGGCAAGCAGGGCTGGAACGTCGTGTTCGACGAGACGACCGGCATCGATGCGTTCAACGGCGGCAAGCTCGTGCACCTCGACGGCGGTGGCGGGTTCAACCCGCAGGCGATCCCGCATGCGAAGGTCAACGGCCAGTGCGTGCCGGTCTATCCGCACAATTACGTGAAGACCAACACGGTGTTCGAAGCCGTGAAGGCCGGCGTGCCGAATGCGCACACCGCGTGGGCCGACAAGCACGCGTGGGGCTACGACTGGCTGAACGGCCCGTCGGGCACCGGCGTCGACGACATGATGCGCACCGAGATCAACTCGATCGACGCGACGACGCAAACGGACTACACGGACGTCTATTCGCACACCGCACAATTCGACAACCTGCACGTGCAGGCGCTGATCAACCAGATCAACGGCCGCGACTCGACGGGCACGAAGAGCGCGCCGGTGCCGACGCTGTTCGGCGCCGACTTCCAGACGCTGAGCGTCGCGCAGAAGGCGGTGGTGACGAAGGGCGGCGGCTACATGGACGCGAACTTCACGCCGAACGGGCAGGTCGCGAACGCGATCACGTATGTCGACAACTCGATCGGCCATGTCGTCGCGGCGCTGAAGCAGGCGAACCTGTATTCGTCGACGGCCGTGATCGTCACGTCGAAGCATGGCCAGTCGCCGACCGATCGCACCAAGCTCGTGAAGAACGGCGACACGCTGACGAAGCTGCTCGAAACGAACAACTACCTCGACCCGAACGGCAACTTCGGCCAGGCCAACACGACGACGGGCAACCTGAACGACGGTTCGGGCCTCGTCGACACGGGCTTCGTGCAGACTGACGACGTCGGCCTGATCTGGTTGCGCGACCGCAACCAGCGCACGGCCGTCGTGCAGACGCTGAAGGCGAACCTCGGCTGCAACGCACCGGGGATCTGCGCGGACGGTTCGCAGGCGTACATCCTGTACGGCGCGGCGCTGGCCGAGCGCTTCGGCGATCCGGCCAACGGTCGTACGCCGGACATCATCGTCCAGCCGAATCCGGGTGTGATCTATACGTCGAGCACGAAGAAGGACGAGGAGCACGGCGGGAATGCGCCGGACGACAGCCACCTCGGCCTGCTCGTGTCGTATCCGGGCATCCATCGCGCACGCACCGTGACCGACGTCGTCGGCACGAAGCAGGTCGCGCCGACGATCCTCGGGCTGCTCGGTGCGAACCCGCGCCTGCTGCACGCGGTCGTGGCCGAGAACACGCGCGTGCTGCCGGCCCTCGGTATCGACCACTGACGATGCCTGCCGGACGCCGCCGCCGGGCGGTGTCCGGCGCGGGACGCGCGGCGGCGCGCGTCCTGCTACATGACGATGCGGGTCCGGCTCATGCGGTCCCGCATTCGTCCAGCATCCATGCCCTGAAGTGCCGCAACGCCTCGCTCGTCTCGAGGCGCTCCGGCGCGTAGCACAGGTAGTGCCCCTGCGCGTCGACGTCGACGGGCGCGTCGAACGGCTCGACGAGCGTGCCGGCCGCGAGATTGTCGACGATCAGGAAGTGCGGCACGAGCGCGAGCCCGAGCCCGAGCCCCGCCTGCGCGGCCTGGATCAGCACCGAATACTGTTCGAAGCGCGGCCCGGCGAGCGCATTCATTTGCGAGGCGCGATGGCGTTCCGCCCACGCGGACCACGCGATTTCCGCCTGCTCGTGCACGAGTCGCGGCGCCGCCATGGCGTCGGCGGGCGTGCGCAACGCGTGCCGCTCCGCGAACTCGCGCGAACAGACCGGCACGAAGGTCCGCCCGTCCAGGTAATCGCTTCGCACCCCTTCCCATGCGCCGTCACCATAGCGGATCGCCGCGTCGAGCCCGAACGGAAAGATGTCGCCGTGTGCGAGATGGCGGCGAAAGCTCAGCGTGACGCTCGGCGCGACGGCGAGAAAACGCGTGAGCCGCGGCACGAGCCACTTGGTCGTAAACGTCGGCACGCTCGCGATCGTCAGCAGGTCGCTGTTCTCGCGTGCGCTCAGCAGTTCGATCGACGCGTTGCCGATCTCGCGCAGCGGGCCGACGACGCGTGCGTGGTACACCTGCCCGGCGCGCGTGAGCACGAGGCTGCGCCCTTCGCGCACGAACAGCTTCACGCCGAACAGCGCCTCGAGATTCGCGATCTGCCGGCTGACCGCGCTGGGCGTCAGGCCCAGTTCGCGGGCCGCGTAGGAGAAGTTCAGGTACTTCGCAGAACTCGCGAACGCGTGCAGTTCCGCGACGTTCGGATACAGGTGCTTCATCGCCGGCTATTCCCTCCGTGCACAGATCGATGCGGGCTTTGTACGTTTTTTTCATGACGATGCCATGTCGAAACCGCACACTGCAGCCATCCCGAAAACGCGTGACAGCCGCCGCCCGGCGGGCGTTGCGCGGCGTCTTTGTCTCTCTTGCCCGCGAGTGTTTCCATGCCTGCGTCTACCGCCCCGGCACTGGCCGATGGTGTTCCGATTCCGCGTAACAGGCCCGTGCGTCCGAGCGCCGGACGCCTGCTGCTGAACGCGCTCGTCGCGATGTTCGGGCTCTACCTGTTGCTGCCGATCGCGCTGCTGCTGGTCGGCTCGGTGGGCCAGTCGTGGACGAACACGCTGCTGCCGACCGGTTTCACCGGGCACTGGTTCGCCGACCTCGCCGCGAACCGCAGCTTCACTCGCGCATTCGGCGTGAGCCTGACGGTCGCGCTGGCGTGCTGCGCGCTCAACGCGGTGATCGGGCTGCCGCTCGCCTATGCGCTGCATCACCGTGCGCAGGCCGGGCGCGGCATGGCGACGCGCATCGTGATGCTGATGCCGGTGGCCGTGCCCGCGCTGACGCTCGGCTTCGGCTACATCGCGATCTTCAGCGGCGACACGCTGCCGTGGCTCGGCACGCTACCGCTGATGATCGGGGCCCACGCGGTGCTGACGCTGCCGTACCTGCTGCAGACGCTGCTCAGCGATCTGCGCCACCTCGGGCTCGCGCGCCTCGAAGCCTGCGCGGCGACCCTCGGCGCGACGCCGCTGCGCCAGTTCTTCACAATCGTGCTGCCGAACCTGCGGCACAGCCTGTTTTCCGGGCTCGTGATGGTGGCCGCGCTGTCGATCGGCGAATTCCAGATCTCGAACCTGATCGCCGGCTTTCGCTACCGCAACTATCCGATCGTGCTGCTGCAGGCGTTCTACGGCGCGTCGGGGATGGCGTGCGCGGCTACCGTCGTGCTGCTCGTCCTCGCCGTGCTCGCGACGCTCGTGTCGGTCGGCACCGTACAACGCATGAAGTGAGCCAGTCATGAGTCTCGAATTCGAACACGTCAGTTTCCAGTATCCCGGCGCGCGTCACGGCGTCGACGACGTCACGCTGTCCGCCGCGCAAGGCGAGCTGCTCGCGGTGATGGGGCGCAGCGGGTCCGGCAAGTCCACGCTGCTGCGGCTCGCAGCCGGCCTGCTCGACGGCGGCAGCGGCCGCATCGCGATCGGCGGCGACGACATGGCGGGCGTGCCCGTGTGGCGACGCGAGGTGGGCATGGTGTTCCAGCACTACGCGCTGTTTCCGAACCTGTCGGTAGCCGACAACGTCGCGTACGGGCTGCGGATGCGCGGCGTCGCGGCCGACGCCAGGCGGCGGCGTGCGACGGAGATGCTCGACCGCGTCGGCTTGTCGGCGCATGCCGAGCGCGGCATCGCGATGCTGTCCGGCGGGCAGCAGCAGCGCGTCGCGCTGGCGCGTGCGCTCGTGATCGAACCGAAGCTGCTGCTGCTCGACGAGCCGCTGGCGGCACTCGACGCCGGCATCCGCCATCAGCTGCGCGATGAAATCCGCGCGCTGCAGCGCGCATGCGGTGCGACGACGCTGCTCGTCACGCACGACCAGGACGAGGCGCTGAGCATGGCCGACCGCGTCGCGATCGTCGACGGCGGGCGCGTGCTGCAGGTCGGTACGCCGCGCGACCTGTACGAGCGGCCGGCTTCCGCGCAGGTCGCGCGCTTCGTCGGGCATTCGACGCTGCTGCGCGGCCGCGTGATCGCGCACGACACGGTCGACGTGCGTTTCGCGACGCTGCGCGTCGAGACGGGCGCGCACCGGCCGGGCGCCGAGATCGAGGTGCTGGTGCGGCCCGAGCACGTCGAAGCCGATCCGCCGGGGCCCGGCGTGAACCGTATCGACGGCCGCCCGGGCGACGTGCGCTACTTCGGCGCGACGCAGCGCTACGACTTCATTCCCACCGGTTCGGCCGACCCGCTGCTGTGCGAAGGCCGCGTGACGGCCACGCGCTGCATCGCGATCGAACCGCGCCATCTGCTCGTGCTACCGGCGTCGCCGGCCGCGCAATGACCCCTTTCATTCAACGGAGATCCCCGATGCTTGCAGGCCAACCCCTTGTGAAAACCCTGCGCGCCGGCATGCTGGCGCTGTGCGCACTCGCCGCGCTGGCTGCCGCACCGGCGCACGCCGCACCGCTGTATCCGGGCGAGGACGCGCTGTATGCGAAGGCCGCCGACGAAGGGCTCGTCGTGTCGTTCGACACGGGCCCCGAATGGGCGAACTGGAAGGCGCTGTTCGCCGAATTCCGCAAGCGCTATCCGAAGGTCGAGATCACCTACAACGACATCGGCTCGGCCGCGACCGTGGTCGCGCTCGACAAGTCGCGCCGCCGTCCGCAGGCCGATACCGCGTACTACTTCGCCGCGTCGGCGCTCGATGCCGAGAGCAAGGACGTCGTCGCGCCGTTCAAGCCGGTCAACTTCGACAAGCTGCCGAACGTGTTCCGCTCGGCGGACGGCCGCTGGTTCGCGGTGCATTCGCTGAACATCGCGTTCCTCGTCAACCGCAAGCTCGTGAAGAACGTGCCGCAGCGCTGGTCCGACCTGCTGAAGCCGGAATATCGCAACGCGGTCGTCTACCTCGACCCGCGTTCGACCGGGCAGGGGCAGGTTGCCGTGTTCGCGGCCGCGTACGCGAACGGCGGGAGCGTCGAGAATCCGAAGCCGGGCGCGGAATTCTTCGGCAAGCTGAAGAATGCGGGCAACGTGCTGCGCGTCGAGGGCACGACGCCGTATGCGAAGTTCGTGAAGGGCGAGATTCCGATCCTGATCGGCTACGAGAACGACGGCCTGAAGGCGAAGTACGTCGACGGGATGGGCGATGCGGCCGACGTCGTGATTCCGCAGGACGGCAGCGTGTCGGCGCCGTATGCGATGAGCCTCGTGAAGAACGGCCCGAACCCTTCCGCCGCGCAGCTCTGGCTCAACCTCGTGATGAGCGACGTCGGGCAGGCGCT
>NZ_CAJNKE010000235.1 GCF_905232215.1 Burkholderia sp. LMG 13014 | reverse complement strand
GCTTCCGGATCCTTGTTGATCGCGACGATCACCTTCGAATCCTTCATGCCGGCCAAGTGCTGGATCGCACCCGAGATGCCGACCGCGATGTACAGCTGCGGTGCGACGATCTTGCCGGTCTGGCCGACCTGGTAGTCGTTCGGCACGTAGCCTGCGTCGACTGCTGCGCGCGAGGCGCCCAGTGCTGCCGACAGCTTGTCTGCCAGCGGCTCCAGCACCTTCGTGTAGTTTTCGCCGCTGCCCAGGCCACGGCCGCCCGACACGATGATCTTCGCGCTGGTGAGCTCAGGACGGTCCAGCTTCGTTACTTCACGGCTCACGAATTGCGACTTGCCGGCGTCGGCTGCCGCTTCGATCTTCTCGACCGATGCGCTGCCGCCTTCCGCTGCCACCGGATCGAAACTGGTCGCGCGCACCGTGATTACCTTGATCGGATCGCTCGACTGCACCGTCGCGATCGCGTTACCCGCGTAGATCAGACGCTCGAACGTGTCGGCCGAATCGACCGCCGTGATGTCCGAGATCTGCGCAACGTCCAGCTTCGCGGCGATACGCGGCGCGATGTTCTTGCCATAGGCCGTGGCCGGCGCGAGGATGTGCGAGTAATCCTTCGCGATGTTCAGCGCGGTCGCTTCGACGTTTTCCGCGAGGCCCGCTTCGAGTTGCGGCGCGTCGGCCAGGAGGACCTTCGATACGCCTGCGATCTTCGCTGCTGCGTCCGCTGCCGCTTGTGCGTTGTGGCCCGCGACCAGCACGTGAATGTCACCGCCAATCTTCGCCGCCGCCGCCACCGTGTTCAGCGTTGCTGCCTTGATCGACGCGTTGTCGTGTTCTGCAATCACCAGAATCGTCATTTCTTTCCGCTCCCTCTTACAGCACCTTGGCTTCGGTCTTCAGCTTCTCGACCAGCGTCTTCACGTCCGGCACCTTCACGCCGGCTGCGCGCTTCGGCGGCTCGACCACCTTCAGCGTCTTCAGACGCGGCGCGACATCCACGCCCAGGTCTTCCGGCTTCACCGTTTCCAGCGGCTTCTTCTTCGCCTTCATGATGTTCGGCAGCGTCACGTAGCGCGGCTCGTTCAGACGCAGATCGGTGGTTACGACCGCGGGCAGTTGAAGCGACAGCGTTTCCGCGCCGCCGTCGACTTCGCGAGCGACCGTTGCCTTGCCATCGGCCACCGTCACCTTCGACGCGAACGTCGCTTGCGGCAGGCCTGCCAGCGCGGCCAGCATCTGGCCCGTCTGGTTCGAATCGTCGTCGATCGCCTGCTTGCCGAGGATCACCAGTTGCGGCTGTTCCTTGTCGACCAGCGCCTTCAGGATCTTCGCGACGCCCAGCGGCTCGACGCCATCGGTCGACTCGACGAGGATCGCACGATCCGCGCCGATCGCCAGCGCCGTACGCAGCGTTTCCTGCGCTTGCGCGACGCCCACCGATACGGCGATCACTTCGGTCGCCACGCCCGCTTCCTTCAGGCGCACGGCTTCTTCAACCGCGATTTCGTCGAACGGGTTCATCGACATCTTCACGTTCGCGATGTCGACACCCGTGTTGTCCGACTTCACGCGGACCTTCACGTTGTAATCGACCACTCTTTTCACTGGCACCAGGATTTTCATGCACACGCTCCAAAGTTACGAATACGACCAGAGGCCATTCTATAGCGAGGCCTCATGACTGCGCGGCCAAGCGGACCCAACCTTCGTGGTTGTCGAGGATACCGCTTCTTGGCGACGCGCCAATGATAGCGAACGGTCGTTCTATTTTAAAAGAGAAAAAACCCGGACGCAAAGCCCGGGTTTTCGATCATCGACTCTAATCTCGCCGGGCGCCCTTGCTTCGCCCGTTACCAGGCGGCAATGACCGCTCCGCCGAACTTGCCTTCGATGAACTGCTTCACATCGGCCGAATGATAGGCCGCGACCAGTTTCGCGACCCACGGCTTGTTCCGGTCCGCCTCGCGGATCGCCAGGATATTCGCGTACGGGCCATTCGGCCCTTCGATCGCGATCGCGTCCTGTTTCGGTTTCAACCCCGCTTCCATCGCGTAGTTGGTGTTGATCGCGGCTGCGTCGACGTCGCCGAGCGAGCGCGGAATCTGCGCCGCATCGAGTTCGACGATCTTCAGCTTGCGCGGATTGTCGACGATATCGAGCGGCGTCGCCTTCAGCCCCGCGTCCGCGCGCAGCTTCAGCAGGCCCTGCTTTTGCAGCAACAGCAGCGCACGGCCGCCGTTGGTCGGATCGTTCGGGACCGCGATGCGCGCGCCCGGCTTCAGTTCGGCCAGCGATTTCACGCGCTTCGAATAGATGCCCATCGGGAACGTGACGGTATCCGCGATCTTGATCAGCTTGTAGCCGCGATCCTTCACCTGCGCCTGCAGATACGGATCGTGCTGGTAGCTGTTCGCATCGAGGTCGCCCGACGCGAGCGCGGCGTTGGGCTGCACGTAATCGGAGAATTCGACGATGCGGATGTCGAGGCCGCTCTTCGCCGCGACCTTCTTCACCGCTTCCATGATCTGCGCGTGCGGCCCGCCCGTCACCCCCACCTTGATGGTTTCGGCCTGAGCTTGCGCGCCCGCGAACAGCGCGGCCGCGCCGAGGGCCGCCGCGAATTTCAGCATGAAGCGTCGTTGCATCGTGTGTCTCCTGACGGATCGATCAGTTTTGTTTTACTTGTGGCTCAGCCGGCGGACGAGCCAGTCGCCGAACGACTGCACGATCTGCACGAACACGATCAGGATCGCGACCACCGTCCACATCACTTCGGGCAGATAGCGCTGGTAGCCGTAGCGGATCCCGAGATCGCCGAGGCCGCCGCCACCGATCGCGCCCGCCATCGCCGAATAGCCGACCAGCGACACGAACGTGATCGTCAGGCCCGCGACGACGCCCGGCAGCGATTCGGGCAGCAGCACCTTGAAGACGATTTGCGACGTGGTCGCGCCCATCGATTGCGCAGCCTCGATCAGCCCGCGGTCGACTTCGCGCAACGCCGTCTCGACGAGACGCGCGATGAACGGCGCGGCCGCGAGCGTCAGCGGCACGACCGCCGCGGCCGTGCCGATCGACGAACCCGTGATGAGCCGCGTAAACGGAATCACCGCGACCAGCAGGATGATGAACGGCGTCGAGCGGACCGCATTCACGATGCCGCCGAGCACACGATTCACGGCGAGGTTCTGCAGCACGCCCTGGCGATCGGTCAGGTAGAGCAGCACACCGAGCGGCAGGCCGACGAGCGCGCCAACCACTCCGGAGATGCCGACCATGATCAGCGTCTCCCAGAACGACTGCACGAACATATCGAACATCTCACTCAACATACGAAAGCTCCTCTACCACCACACCTTGCTCGCGCAGGAACGCGAGTGCCTGCCCGACCTTGCCCGGCTCGCCGCCCGCGAGCACCGCGAGCGAACCGAATGCCTGCCCCTGGATCTCGTCGATCTGGCCGTGCAGGATGTTGAAATCGAGCTCGTACCGGCGGATCGTCTCCGACAGGATCGGCTGGTCGACACCCGAGCCCGTGAACGCCAGCCGCAGCAGATGCCCGCTGCCCGTCTTCAGCCGTTCGGCCACGCGCGCCTTCATCGCGGGCGGCAATTCCTGCGCGATCACATCGCCGATCAGCGCGCGCGTCACTTCATGATGCGGCTGCAGGAACACGTCGATCACGCGGCCTTCCTCGACCACACGCCCTGCATCGAGCACCGCGACGCGATCGCACACCTGCTTGATCACTTCCATCTGGTGCGTGATCAGCACGATCGTCAGGCCGAGCTCACGGTTGATCCGCTTCAGCAGGTCGAGGATCGAGCGCGTGGTCTCGGGATCGAGCGCGGACGTCGCTTCGTCCGACAGCAGCACCTTCGGCTGGCTCGCGAGCGCGCGTGCGATACCGACGCGCTGCTTCTGCCCGCCGCTGATCTGCGACGGATAGCGATCCTTCTGCGCGGACAGCCCGACGAGGTCGAGCAGCGGCAGCACGGACGCCTCGATCTCGGCACGGCTTGCGCCGGCCAGTTCGAGCGGCAGCGCCACGTTGTCGAACACCGTGCGCGACGACAGCAGGTTGAAGTGCTGAAAGATCATGCCGATCTCGCGGCGCGCCTCGCGCAGCGCGCCAGCCGGCAGCAGCGTGAGATCGCGCCCGCCGACGACGACATTGCCTTCGGTCGGCCGCGTGAGCAGGTTGATGGTGCGCACGAGCGTACTCTTGCCGGCGCCGCTTCGGCCGATGATGCCGAACACCTCGCCCTGCGGGATCGTCAGGTTGATGTTGCGCAGCGCCTCGACCCAGCCGCCCGGCCCGGGAAATCGCTGCGAAAGATTGCGTAATTCGATCATGTAAACAAGACGGCGGCCGGCTGGCGAGTTGGCCCGCCAGTCGGCCGCCGATGCATCTGGAATAACCGTCGATTTTACCGCAAACCCCTCATTCCCCTTAATAATCGATTTCGATCTTTTCATAACTACACGAAATTAGAGGAGCGCCGCTGGCCCGTCGCAGGAATGCCGCGACTATGATCCCGGAACACATGCAACGAACAGGGGACACGCCAGATGACCGCCACCACCACGCCGGCCGCCGCACCCGCCACCGCCGGACCGGCGCCTTTGGCGTCGCCCGCGCCGACCATGGGCCGGCTGCGTACCGCGGACGGGCTCGAACTGGCGTCGTACCGCTGGACGGCCGGCGACGGCACCGCGCCGCCGCGCGCGACGATCGCGCTCGTGCACGGCCTTGCCGAACACGCGGGCCGCTATGCCGCACTCGCCGGCCGGCTGAATGCGGCCGGCATCGACGTGCTCGCGATCGATCTGCGCGGGCACGGCCAGTCACCCGGCAAGCGCGCCTGGGTCGAGCGCTTCGACGGCTACCTGAACGATGCGGATGCGCTGGTCGCGGAAGCCGCGCGCGGCAATGCGTCGCTGTTCCTGATGGGGCACAGCATGGGTGGCGCGGTCGCGGCGCTATACGCGATCGAACGCGCGCCGGCACGCGGCGACGCGCTGACGGGCCTCGTGCTGTCGAGCCCGGCGCGACGTGCCACGCTGGATGCTCGCGGTGAGCCGCGTCATCAGCCGCGTCTGGCCGACCTTCCCCGCGATCAAGATCGATGCGGCGCTGCTGTCGCGCGATCCGGCCATCGTCGCGGCCAACCGCGCCGATCCGCTCGTGCATCACGGCGCGGTGCCCGCGCGCACCGGCGCGGAGATTCTCGACGCGATGGCACGCATCGAAAGCGGCCGCGGTGGACTGCGCGTTCCGGTGCTCGTCTATCACGGCACCGAGGACAAGCTGACCGAGCCCGACGGCAGCCGCACGTTCGGCGCGCGCGTCGGCTCGCCCGATCGTACGCTGACGCTATACGAAGGCGGCTTTCACGAAACGATGAACGATCTCGAACGCGACCGCGTGATCGACGCGCTGATCGCGTGGATTCACGCGCGCGTGCCGGCGCGCTGAGCGCACCCGGCCGGCCGGTCGGTCATCAGATGCCGGCCAGCACGCGCAGGTGTGCGACGACGCTGCGCCCGAGCGCGGACAGGTTGTAGCCGCCTTCGAGGCAGCTGACGATGCGGCCCTGCGCATGCCGGCGCGCCACGTCGACGATCTGCGCGGTCAGCCATTCGAAGTCGGCTTCGACGAGGCCGAGGTTGCCGATGTCGTCCTCGCGATGCGCATCGAAACCCGCCGACACGAACAGCATCTGCGGCTTGAACGCATCGAGGCGCGGCAGCCAGAACATGTCGACGGCTTCGCGGATCGCCATCCCGTTGCTGCGCGCGGGCATCGGCAGGTTGACCATGTTCGGCGCCTGGTGATCGACGCCCGAGAACGGATACAGCGGATGCTGGAAGAAGCTGCACATCAGCACGCGCTCGTCGTTCGCGAATGCGGCCTCGGTACCGTTGCCGTGATGCACGTCGAAATCGATGATCGCGACACGCTCGAGACCGTGTACGTCGAGCGCATGCCGTGCGGCAATCGCGACGTTGTTGAAGAAGCAAAAACCCATCGCGCGCGCAGGCTCCGCATGGTGGCCGGGCGGACGCACGCCGCAGAACGCATTCGCATAGCGGCCGTCGATCACCGCGTCGGTCGCCGCGATCGCAGCGCCAGCCGCGCGCAGCGCAGCACGCCACGTATCGCGGTTCATCAGCGTATCGGGATCGATCTCGACGTAGCCATCGACCGGCGTCATGCTCCGGATGTAGTCGATGTGCGCCTGCGTATGCACCCGGCCCAGCGCTACCTCGCTCGCGAACGGAGCGGTTTCGTGCACGATCAGGTCGTCGATGCGGCTCGCGATCAGTTGATCCTGGATCGCCGACAGGCGGGCCGGACATTCCGGATGCCATTCCCCCATCTCGTGCAGCATGCAGTCGGGGTGCGTATAGAAAGCGGTTGCCATAAGCTGTCATCCGCGGCGCACGATGCGCCGCAGGTCTCCATCAATGATGTCCATCGTCTGCCGCGAATTCGCCGCTAACTTACCACAATGGGGGCCCGCCACGCCCCGGCGGGCCGGATCCGTCGGGTATACTGCGCCGAACCCAATCGCCCTGTCCGCCCGCTTCGACATGAATTCCAGCAAGCCTGCCGCCCTTCTCTCCGCGCTGTTCCGTGTTCGCGTGCCGCTCGTTGCGGCCGCCGTGGTCGCGGCCCTCGGCACCGCGTCTGCCGGCGCGCAGACGCAACCCGCGAAGTCCGCGGGCAAGCTCGTCGCACAGGCCCAGCCGCAGCAGCCGACGCAGCAAGGCCAGACCTTCGAAGAGGAAATCGTTCCGCAGCGTTACGCGAACAACGCGAAGGTCGACGCGTTCATCGACGAGATGGTGAGCCGCAACGGCTTCGACTCCACCAGCCTGCACGCGCTGTTCTCGCGCATCAGCTATTCCGCGACGGCCGTCAAGCTCGTGAAGCCGGCCGCGTCACCGACGGTCAAGAACTGGCGCGTCTATCGCTCGCGCTTCATCGAGCCGATCCGCATCAATGCGGGCGTGAAATTCTGGAAGGCGAACCAGGCAACGCTGCAGCGCGCATCCGAGCAATTCGGCGTGCCGCCCGAGGTGATCGTCGGCATCATCGGCGTCGAGACGATCTACGGCCGCTACATGGGCAATTTCCGCGTGCTCGACGCGCTGACGACGCTCACGTTCGACTATCCGGACACGCCGAATCGCGACAGCCGCCAGGCAACGTTCCGCAAGAACCTCGAGGATTTCCTGGTCTGGACGCGCGACAACCAGCTCGACCCGACCACCGTGCTCGGCTCGTATACGGGCGCGATCGGGATCCCGCAGTTCCTGCCGAGCAGCATCCGCGAATATGCGGTCGACTTCGACGGCACGGGCCATGTCGACCTGCGCAGCAGTCCTGTCGATGCGATCGGCAGCGTCGCGAACTACCTGAAGCAGCACGGCTGGGAAACCGACCGCCCGGTGGTCTGGCAGATCACGCCCGATACGGGCAGCCTGGGAATCGCACAGGCCGCCGCCGACGGCCAGCCCGAGCCGCACTGGGCGCTGTCGCAACTGATGCGCGCCGGCATGACGCTGAACGAGCCGACGGTCAACATCACGACCGAAGCCGGTACGCCCGTGACGGTGGTCGACCTGCCGTCGCCGGGCCGCGCGACCGAGTACATGCTCGGGCTCAAGAATTTTTACGTGCTGACGCGCTACAACCGCAGCTTCTTCTACGCGCTCACCGTGTACCAGCTGGGCGAGGCCGTGAAGGCACAGATGGAAGCGAGCGGCGCGCTTCAGCCGAGCGCCACCGAAACGCAGTCGCAGTAAGCACCACCTGCCCAAAGAAAAAGCGCCGCACAAGCGGCGCTTTTTTATTGCACGTGCACTGCGCGCGCTTGCCCGCGTTCAGGCAGGAAACACGCCCGTGGACAGGTAGCGGTCGCCGCGATCGCAGACGATGAACACGATCGTCGCATTCTCGACCTGACGCGCGATGCGCATCGCAACTTCGCATGCGCCGCCCGACGAAATGCCCGCGAAGATGCCTTCGACCGACGCGAGCCGGCGCGCCATCGTTTCCGCCGCGGCCTGGCTCACGTTCTCGACGCGGTCGACGCGGCTGCGATCGAAGATGGTCGGCATGTACGCTTCCGGCCACTTGCGAATGCCCGGAATGCGCGAACCGTCCTCCGGCTGCGCACCGACGATCTCGATGGCCGGATTCTGTTCTTTCAGATAGTGCGACGTGCCCATGATCGTGCCCGTCGTGCCCATGGCCGACACGAAGTGCGTGATGCGCCCTTCGGTATCGCGCCAGATTTCCGGGCCCGTCGTTTCGTAGTGCGCGATCGGATTGTCGGGGTTCGCGAACTGGTCGAGGATCACGCCCTTGCCTTCGCGCTGCATCTCGTCCGCGAGATCACGTGCCAGCTCCATCCCGCCCTTCACCGGCGTCAGGATGATTTCGGCACCGTAGGCGGCCATGCTCTGGCGGCGCTCGACCGACAGATCCTCCGGCATGATCAGCACCATCTTGTAGCCGCGGATCGCCGCTGCCATCGCGAGTGCGATACCCGTGTTGCCGCTCGTCGCCTCGATCAGCGTATCGCCCGGCTTGATGCGCCCGCGCGCCTCGGCCTTGCTGATCATCGACAGTGCCGGACGATCCTTCACGGAACCGGCTGGATTGTTGCCTTCGAGCTTCGCGAGCACCACGTTGTTGCGCGCGCGAATCTCGTCGTCCGGCAGGCGGACCAGTTGGACGAGCGGCGTATTGCCGATCGTGTCTTCGATAGTTTTGTAAGCCATGGATATACCGTGAGTACGAGGCCGATCAATCGATCGATTGTAAACCACCCGTGCCGCTGCCCGCGCCGGCAACCCCATTGCGACGATGGAATACGCCTGCCGCACAACGCGTGGCCGCCGCATACGCCGTGCCCACGCAAAAAACCCGCGGCATGCCGCGGGAAGCCGTCGCAACGACGGCGACTGAAGGA
>NZ_CAJNKE010000234.1 GCF_905232215.1 Burkholderia sp. LMG 13014 | reverse complement strand
TGGAAGTCGACAGCGAATCAACCGAGCTGTTAGCCGACGACAGACCGGTCGACGTGGAGGTCGACAACGAACCGATCGAGCTATTGGCCGACGAGAGACCCGTCGAGGTCGAAGTCGACAGCGACGAAATGGCGCTGGTCGCGCTACCAACCTGGGCGGCGACCGAATAGAGCTGGCTGCCGTTGACCGCGTCGGTGCTGCTCGACGTTACCTGGCCGGCGGCGACGTTGGTGAGTTGTCGCTCGTTCTTGTCGCTGCCGAGGCTCACTGTGCCGACCGGCGAAGTGCCTGCGAAGCCGCCGAACGTGACGCCGCCGACGGTCGCGCTGCTCGTGGCAGTCGCCGTGTTGGTCTGCGAGTTGGCGCCGAGCGCAACGGAATTGTTGGTGCCGGCGACGGCGCCGGTGCCGATGGCGACGGCGTCGGTGCCGGTCGCGGTGCTGTCGGCGCCGGTCGAGTTCGCGTGGAAGTACTTGATGCCCTGGCTGTTGATGTTGTTGATCGCCGAGCCGACGCTGTTGGCGGTCGTCGTCGTGCCGTTCGCGTTGTAGGTCGTGTACGCCGGTGCGGAGACCGTCCCGGTCGTCGGATCGTACTTGGACCCGCCGCCGAGTGCAGACGCCGTGCTGTTGCCGAGGTTGTCCGTCTTGACCGTGACCGAGCTCAGGCCGGTCGAGAGCGAACCGATCGAGCTGGTGGCCGACGAGAGGCCGGTCGACGTCGACGTGGACAGCGACAGGACCGTGCTGTTGGTCGAGCTCAGGCCGGTCGACAGCGAACCGATCGAACTATTGGCCGACGAAATGCCGGTCGACGCGGAGGTCGACAGCGACGTGACGCCGGTGGACAACGACGAGATGGAGCTGTTGGCCGACGAGAGGCCGGTCGACGTGGAGGTCGAGAGCGAACCGATCGAGCTGTTAGCCGACGACAGGCCGGTCGACGCGGACGTCGACAGCGAAGTGACACCGGTGGACAGCGACGAGATCGAGCTATTGGCCGACGAGAGACCCGTCGACGTGGAGGTCGAGAGCGAGCCGATCGAGCTATTCGCCGACGACAGGCCGGTCGAAGCGGAAGTCGACAGCGAAGTAACGCCAGTGGACAGCGAACCGATCGAGCTATTGGCCGACGAGAGCCCCGTCGACGTCGAGGTCGAGAGCGAGCCGATCGAGCTGTTAGCCGAAGAGAGGCCGGTCGACGCGGAAGTCGACAGCGACGTGACGCCGGTGGACAGCGAACCGATCGAGCTATTGGCCGACGAGAGGCCGGTCGACGTGGAGGTCGAGAGCGAACCAATCGAGCTGTTCGCCGACGAGAGGCCCGTCGAAGCGGAAGTCGACAGCGAAGTAACGCCAGTGGACAGCGAACCGATCGAGCTATTGGCCGACGAGAGCCCCGTCGACGTGGAGGTCGAGAGCGAGCCGATCGAGCTATTCGCCGACGACAGGCCGGTCGACGCGGAGGTCGACAGCGACGTAACACCGGTGGACAGCGAACCGATCGAGCTATTGGCCGACGAGAGCCCCGTCGATGTCGAGGTCGAGAGCGAGCCGATCGAGCTATTCGCCGACGAGAGGCCGGTCGACGCGGAGGTCGACAGCGACGTGACGCCGGTGGACAGCGAACCGATCGAGCTATTGGCCGACGAGAGACCCGTCGACGTAGAGGTCGAGAGCGAGCCGATTGAGCTATTCGCCGACGACAGGCCGGTCGACGCGGAGGTCGACAGCGACGTAACACCGGTGGACAGCGAAGAGATCGAGCTGTTGGCCGACGAGAGACCCGTCGACGTCGAGGTCGAGAGCGAGCCGATCGAGCTATTCGCCGACGACAGGCCGGTCGACGCGGAAGTCGACAGCGACGTAACACCGGTGGACAGCGAAGAGATCGAGCTGTTGGCCGACGAGAGACCCGTCGACGTCGAAGTCGAGAGCGAACCGATCGAGCTATTGGCCGAAGACAGGCCGGTCGACGCGGAAGTCGACAGCGACGTGACGCCGGTGGACAGCGAAGAGATCGAGCTGTTGGCCGACGAGAGACCCGTCGACGTCGAGGTCGAGAGCGAGCCGATCGAGCTATTGGCCGAAGACAGGCCGGTCGACGCGGAGGTCGACAGCGACGTAACACCGGTGGACAGCGAACCGATCGAGCTATTCGCCGACGAGAGGCCCGTCGAAGCGGACGTCGACAGCGAAGTAACGCCAGTGGACAGCGACGAGATCGAGCTGTTGGCCGACGAGAGCCCCGTCGACGTGGAGGTCGAGAGCGAGCCGATCGAGCTATTGGCCGAAGACAGGCCGGTCGACGCGGAGGTCGACAGCGACGTAACACCGGTGGACAGCGAACCGATCGAGCTGTTAGCCGACGAGAGCCCCGTCGACGTCGAGGTCGAGAGCGAACCAATCGAGCTATTCGCCGAAGACAGGCCGGTCGACGCAGAAGTCGACAGCGACGTGAGGCCGGTGGACAGCGAACCGATCGAGCTGTTGGCCGACGAGAGACCCGTCGACGTGGAGGTCGAGAGCGAACCGATCGAGCTGTTAGCCGACGACAAACCGGTCGAAGCCGACGTCGACAGGCTCGTGATGCTAGACGTCGTCGTGCTCGCGACCGAGTAGAGCTGGCTGCCGTTGATCGCGTCGGTGCTGCTCGAGGTGACGAGACCAGCGGCAACGTTCTGGATCCGGCGCTCGTTGCCTGCCGTACCGACGCTGACGACGCCGTTGGCACCGTTTGCGCCGGCAAAGTTGCTGAACGTCTGGCCACTGATCGTGGCCGAGCTCACCAAACCGGTGCCACCGGTCGCCGTGTTCGCCGCACCAATCGTCGCCGAGTTGTTGCCAAGGGCAACGGAGTTTGCCACGTTGGCCACCGACAGGTAGCCGAGCGCCAGCGCGTTGCCGGCCGAAGCGGTCGACTGGTAGCCCATCGCGATTGCATTGCCGTTACCGCTTGCGGTCGCGAAAGACCCGATCGCAATATTGCCGGCTTGGGACGCCGTGGTTGTCTGGCCGATTGCAACGCTCTGGAGCGCACTTGCCGTGGCGACGCCAAGCGCCACGCTGCCGCCGCCGGCAGCGCTGGCATTGACACCGATCGCGGTCGCATAGTTCGCCGTCGCGGAACTGCCGTTGCCGTAAGCGGAAGCCGCTGCCGAAGCGCCGCCCGCATACGTCGACGCGCCGATCGCGGTCGAACCAGCGGAAGCCGCCGTCGCGCTGCTGCCGATACCGACCGAACCCTGACCCGTCACGCTGTTGGCACTGCCCAACGCAACCGCGCCCGTGCCGTTCGCCGAGTTGCCATTGCCGAGCGTGACCGCACCCGTGCCGCTGGCCGAGTTGCTGGTGCCGAGCGCAACCGCGCCGTCGCCGCTGGCCGTTTGCGCGCGACCGATCGCCACGGCGCCGCCGTTCGCGGAACCGCTGTTGGCGGTCGTGCCCGACGAGCCGATGGCGACGTTCTGGCCGGTCGCGCCGGAGGTGACACCGTCGCCTTGCGCGATGCCGTACGCGCCATTGACGGTTGCACCGCGGCCGACCGCGATACCCGAGGTGGCGGTCGAGGCGACGGACGACTGCCCGCCGATCGCGATGCCGTCCGAAGCGGCCGACTGTGCGCCCTTGGTTGCATTGCTGCCGATAGCAACTGCACCGTTACCTGAAGCGATGGTCGAGTTTGCGTACGAAAGCGGGGTTGTGCCATTGCCGGCCGCGCCGCCGATTGCAACCGAATTCAGCGCGTTGGCCGTTGCACCGAAGCCGAGCGCGGTGGAACCCGTGCCGCTGGCCGTCGACTCGAGGCCGGCGGACGTGCCCCACAGCGCAGCAGACGACAGGAAGCCCGTCGCCGTACCGCCGGTACCGGTGGCCTGGGCGAACGCACCGTAAACCGTCGCCGCCAGGTTGTTGTTGCCGCTGGCGTTGCAACCCGCGACCGTGGAATAAGTGCCGGATCCATCGACGGGATACGCATTGGTGTTGCCGGTAGTCGTGCGGCCGACCGTACCGCTGCCACCGCTTGAGGTGCATGACGACACCGTGAACTGGCTGCCGTTGGTTGTGCCAGGGATGAGCGTATTGGCGCTACCGAACGAAGGCAGTGTTGCCAGCGCGACGAGCACTGCGGCGGCGACAGCCGACTTGTTCGGCTTGCCCCGTGCCGAATCGATTTCCGATGCCGCGACCCAGGCGCCAAGAGCTTCGTTCCAGATCGAGCGGTATGTGCGGTTCATGTCCTGCTACCTCCAAATGTGCACGCCACACACCGGTCTCTTTCGTTAGAGGATTACTCCGTGCGCTCGCGCGAATCTCAAAATTGATGGGCGGAGTTTATTGGATGGAGATTTTTAAGATTGACAAAAAGTGATAAATGAAGGGTTTCGAAAGTTAAAAGATGGTTAATACATCGCGTTTTGATGTATTGGTGCAGAATGCATTTGAATGGTGCAAGAATGCTCGTTGTAGCGTTCCGTGACCGTGCTGGAAAATATATTTTCATCATAAAAATCAAGTGCTTACATTGCTTTTGTGCGGTAGGTTACACATCTTCCCGGTCAAAACGTAAGACAAATGAAATAGCAAACGTTTGCGCATCATGTAATTCTTTCATCAATGTAATGTTTCGTGGTGTGCGAATGGATAATATCGTCACCATTTTGTTAATTTGTTAATTGGTTATTTGTCTGTCGATTTTGCTTTGATTTTATGGATTTACGGTAAATCGATTTAATTTGGAATTTCGACAATCGGGCTGTGCTGATTTGCGCATCCTGGCCGCTACGGTGGCCCGCGTGGCGGGCGTTTCGGGCCGGTTGGGGCATCGAATTTGTAAAAAAGTGCTACAGAGCGGCGGGTCGGACCGTCATCATTCGTTTTTCGGATTTGTCCTATTGACTGTTTCGCTTATGTTGATATTCGGGCGGGATGCGAGGTGGGGGCGGACCCTTCCGGAAGGTGTGACCTGCTGCCGCTTTGGGCCTGCTGGCGACAGGGTGTGAGTGACGCTGGCCGGCATGGGCGCCGGCGGCGCCGAATTGTCAGATCCGGGGTGTGACAATTTGTCCGGGCGCGGCGCACGCCCGCCGACGCTGCGGGAAAAAGGGCGGGAGCAAATGGGGCGGGCGCGGCACATCCGGCAGGCGGATGCAGGGCGGTGCGGTGTCGTCCCGCGTGCGATGGGCCGACGTCGAACCGTCGGCGAGCCGGGCAACCCAAGGGATGCGGTACGCCGTGCATGTGCGACGAGCACGCATCGAGGCTCGGACGGGACGCAGGGCACGGAACAGAACAGCCGCATCGATCGCCGCGGATCGCCTGCTGTGCGCGCGGACACGGACGAAGCGACTGCGGGCCGCCGGATCCCGGCGCGACTCGGGCCATCCCGGCGTGACGATCGTCGCGGGGCGTTGCCCGGGTGTTCGACCGGGCAACCGGGCCCTGTCCCGAGCGGTTGCCTTACTTCTTGAGAAACCGCAGCGCGAACCGCGCCATGCGCGGTACGAACATCGGGCGCAGCAGGCGCGTGTCGTAGCCGGCCATCCGCCGGTCGTTCTCCGCAAGACACAGTTCGATCAGCTCGCGCGGGTTGAGCGCATCGCCGATGTCGGCGGTGCCGGTCGCCGGGAAGTTCGCGTCACGCGCGACGCCGTCGGAATCGATGCCGCGCGCGATGCCGATGCGTTCCCGGATCAAATGCACCCACACGGCCGCGACCCGCACGAAGAACCACGGCCGGCGCCACCACGGCAGGCTGCGCCAGTACCACGCGTACCAGTTCACGAAGAACAGGATGTGGCGGCCTTCTTCCTGGATCACCGGCTCGAAGGTGTCGACGAGTTCGGGCGGGAAATAGCCGGAGCGCTGCGCGGAGCGGAACAGGCCGAACGCGAAGAAGCTGTCGATGCATTCGCTGAAGCCCGTGACCATCCACGACCACTCGGGATCCTTCGGCGCAGGATAGGGCGGCTCGGGGGCGAGCCGGATGCCGTACGCCTCGACGAGCTTCGACAGCACGACCTTGTGGCGCGCTTCCTCGCCACCGTCCATCTCGAGCGCGTGGCGCAGCAGCGGATCGCCGATGGTCGCCGCATAGGTCGCGACGCGGATCGAGGCGCGGCCTTCGGTCTGCACCGCGATGTCCCAGATCGGCAGCGACGTGAGCCGTTTGAGTTCGGCGGGCTTGAGCGGCGGCCAGTCGATCACCGCCGGCTTGTACGGGTTGTGTGTGTCGAGCAGCATGCGGCAGAACATCTGCATGTGCGCATCGGAACCGATCCGGACCGGACCTGGCCTCGCGAAGGTCCAGTTGCGCATTGCGTGATCTGCCGCTGCATGTTCTTCCTGCAGCGTGTCACTCATGGCTGTTGCTATGCGATTACGGGTCGAAAGATTCTTGCATAGCTTCCGTAAACGCGTATTTTCGAGCGGCCATGCGCACGCCGGTCAGGCGCGCGTCACGCGTTCGTGTCGACCCAGAGGCGGCCCCAGCGGGACGCGTAGGCCAGTGCGTGCTCTTCCTCGAAGAAGAAATCGATCGCGTCGAACGACACGGCGCGCGGCGACGGGCCGCCGCTCGCCTTCTCGATCGTCAGGTTGGCGGCGAACAGCCCGTTCGGCAACCGGGCGGCAGCGGGGGCGACTTCGTAGCCCTTGTAGCGAATCGTACGGTTCATGGCGTGCGCGGTGAGAGTTCGGAAGTTCAGCGTACGAAAACCCGCCCGCGGCGTGAACCAATCTTTCGGCCAATGCAAATCACGCGGCGGGCTGAATCGTTATTGGTGCGGGGAACGGGCAGCAGGGAGAGGCATCGACGTACGCAGCGCGTGGCCGTTCGTCGGAATGTGCGCCGCCCACGCCGGCGAATGGAGTCGGCCGGGCGCGGGCGGTGGAAGGCGGGGGGATTACTGGTTGGCGATCTTCAGCACGGGTGCGAGCGCATCGACCGATGCCGCATGCGAGGCCGCGCGATGCGATGCGAACGCGAGCGCGAACTCGGCCGCTTGCGTGCCGACCGTCTCGAGCTGCGCGACGACCTTCGGATCCGAGCAGCTGTCGGCGCTGTCGAAGCGCGTTTCGAGCGTGTTCACGGTCGCGCCGAACGGCGTCGGCCAGCCGCGCAGCGCGTGCACGATCGAACGCAGCGACGTCAGCACGGTGCCGGCCGCCTGCCAGCCATAGGCGGTGACGATCAGGCCGACCGCGCGCCCGTCGAGATAGGGGCGATCGTCCGCGCGCAGTTCCTCGAGCGTGTCGAGCGCGTTCTTCACGAGGCCGGAGACGCCGCCGTGATAGCCGGGCGTCGCGATGATGATCGCGTCGGCCTGGCGCACGGCGTCGATCAGTTCGCGCTGCGCGTCGGTCAGCGTTTTGTGTTCGGGGGCGTAGTGCGGCAGCGTATGCAGGAACGGGCCGTCGAACAGGCGCGTGCGTGCGCCGGCCGCCTGCGCACCGCGCAACGCGAACGACAGCGCGCGTTCGGTCGACGACGCTGCCCGGGTGGTACCGCCAATGCCGACGACGAACGGGCGGCGGTGTTGATCGAATGCAGTCAAGGGGCGCTCCTTGGGGATGGCTTGCCCGGCTAAGCACAGGCTTAAAACCCAGATGGTAACGACCCCGCCGTCACTCTGAAAACGACTTTTCGTTCTATCGATATGCCGCGCGGCAGGGGCAATCGTGTGCGCGGCCGCCCAGATCGATAGCAGAAATGCTTGGTTGGGACGGCGAGCCGTGGTCGATAAGATGGGCTCGTCTCCTCCTTGATGTCTCTACTGACATGGGTTGGCCCCGCCGCGCGGATGCAGGCGGGGCTTTTTTTTCGTCCCGGTCAGGAAAAGGGGCGCGATGTGCCGGGCCGTTGCCCGTTGCCCGTTACTCAGTTACTCGAATACCGGCCGGAAGAAGCTGCGCTCGTAGCTGACGATGCAGCGCGTGTCCTCCGCGTAGCGGAACGCGGCCTGGCAGGCCGGATCGTCCATCGAGCGTTCGCGGTAGCGCTCGTATTCGGCGAGGCTCGGGAACGAGAACATCGCGAGCGCGATGTTGTTCGCCCCCTCGGACGGCAGGAAGTAGCCGTGATGCGTGCCGCCGAATTTTTCGACGAGCGGAATCCACATCTTGCCGTAGGTCTCGAACTGGTCGAGCTTGTACGGATCGATGACGTAGCGAAGGAAGCAGGTGACCATGAGCGCGCTCTGAGCGGTGAGAATCCAGCGAGTCTGGATGGCGCCGCCGTATGTGTCAACGGCGCGCGCCGACGCGTGATCCGGCGGCGAGATGCGTTGCTTGCGCAAGCAACGATCGGCGCGTTTTCATGCGTTCGCAACGCCCCACGCAGCGCCGCGGCACGCACCGTCGCTATCGTCTCTCACGCACGCATTTCCCCAAACTTTTACGACATTTTTTCTTGCGAGGGCGGCCGGCGCGCTCATAGACTTCGGGCATCCCAACCACGGAGCATGGCAATGTCGATACCCTGGAACGCGATCGCCGAACACACACCTGCCGCGCCGCTTTCGGTGTGCGCCGATCGGGTGATCGTGCGGCGTTTCGATCCGGCCTTCGACAGCTATGCGCAACTCACGCCGATGCTGCATCGCGCATTTGCGCGGCTCGGCGCGATGGGACTCAACTGCACGTGCGTCGACCAGAGCGAGGACGTCACGCGCCGTCGCGCGGAAGCGGGCGAGTGCTACGTCGCCGTGTGCGGCGGGCGCGTGATCGGCACGGCCACGCTCTATGCGACCGATCCGTCGTCGGCGTGCTCGCTGTACCGGCGCGAAGGCGTCGCGAGCGTGCGGCAGGTGGCGGTGGACCCCGCTTGCCAGAGTCGCGGGATCGGCGCGTTGCTGCTGTCGTTCGCCGAGCAATGGGCCGCGTTGCGCGGCTATACGCTGCTCGCACTCGATACGCCGCATCCCGCTTCGCACTTGCTCGCGTTCTACGGCGCGCAGGGTTTCGACATCGTCGACGTGATGCGCTTCGACGGCAAGCGCTACGACAGCGCGATCCTCTGCAAG